>NZ_JBHSIR010000009.1:0-455152 GCF_042653605.1 Pseudonocardia sp. GCM10023141 | reverse complement strand
GTTCCTCTTCCCGGACGTTCGATGGCCACAGGTCGACTTCCCGGTGCCGGACTGCGAGATCCCCTGGATCTCACCTCGGCAAACCCCGCTGCTGAATGGACCGGGATGCCCACATGGCGTCGGTGCTCGGTCTCGCGGTTTCGACGGCTGTCGCGGGGGAACCCTGTGCTCGCCGAAACGCGGCATGCGCCGAGACGTCTGGGAGTCCGTCCGGCCGTAGGCACCCATGGCCACCGGCCCCCGGGCTCGCCCCGAGGGAAGCGGTCCGATCAAGGATCTGCCCGGTGGTGGGCTGGGACCGATCTGCCCGGAGCCGGGTCGCAGGGGGCTCGGTCCCACGCGGTGCCGATGGTTTCGCCATCAGCGATTCGACGGTGGTCGTGGCCGTCTCCGATGAACCCTGGGCAGGGAGAAGGGAAGGGACAGGGCAACGGAGCGCAGCCGAAGGAGAACAGCCGAGGAGAGCGGAAGGCAACCGAACCGGTGACGATCAACGCGCCGAGTCGCTTCAGAGGCCTGTGAACGGTGGTGGTCCGAGGATCTCGATGCCGCCGTTCTTCTGAGCTGACGCGCGGACGCGATCGAAATCGACGAGGTTGGTGCTGGGGTGATCGTCACTGATCGGGTCGCTGGCGTCCCAGTAGAACGCCTGGCAGCAACCCGGGGTGTGCAGGCACAGCACATGGGCCAGTTCCGATAGCACCGCGAAGGCGTGCGGGATCCCGCGAGGTGCGCTCGCCAGTCCGCGGGGCCCGATCCGGTGCTCCTGGCCGTCGATGTGGATCAGGATCTCACCGTCGAGCACATACATGGTCTCGTCGGAATCGGGATGGGTGTGCAGGGGTGTGGCCTTGCCCTGGTCCAGCGCCATTTCGAAGAGCAGGAAGGCGCCGCCGGTGTCCGCTGCGGTGGCCTTCCACGTGTGCGTACCGCCGCCGTGGAACCAGCGGCGTTCACCGTCTTCGGCGGCCCGGATGGTCGGGGTCGGGGTGCGCAGTCCTGCCATGGGGTGCTCCTCGTCCACATTTCATGATACTGACGTCTCACGAAGAGACTCGGGTATCATCAGTCTGGTGTCAAGCCCTTACGAGACCCGTGGTCGCGCCCGGCAGAAGCAGCGCACGCGGGATGCCCTGGTCGCTGCCGCACGAGACCTCGTGGCCGCCGGGGTGACTCCCACTGTCGAGGAGGCAGCGACTGCGGCTGGGCTGTCTCGCCCGACCGCATACCGGTACTTCGCCAACCAGCGTGCGCTGCTGGCTGCGGCCCACCCCGAAACCATTGCCGCGTCGTTGCTACCGGCGGATCCCCCGGCAGACCCCGAGGCCCGCTTGGCGATGGTGATCTCCGCCTTCACCCAGTTGATCCTCGACACCGAGAACCAGCAGCGGACGATGCTGCGGCTGTCCCTCGAGACCGACCCCGGCGAGCGCGTGGGCCTGCCGTTGCGCCAGGGGCGGGCGATCGGCTGGATCGAAGAGGCACTCGCGCCATTGGGTGATCAGCTCTCGGATCCCGCTCGGCGTCAGGTGGTACTCGCGATCCGCAGCGTCGTCGGTATCGAAGCGTTGGCCTGGCTGACCGACGTGGCCAGGCTCTCGCGTGACGATGCTGTCGACCTGATGCGGTGGTCGGCCCAAGCGCTGCTCCGCGCGGCACTGGCCTGGGGACCGCCGGCCGCCCCTCGTGACGGGCACGGCAATCCTGCCGAACGCTGAGCCGCTCCGCCAAGCATCGGGCTACCGGACTCCGCCCCGCCCCGTCGCGATCATCTGAACAGGAGGACCGAGCTGGCGGGGATGTGAAACCGGTGGTGCACCGCGGCGAAGTGGTGCGGCAGTTCATGATCACGTGCCAATGCCAGGGTGAGTGTGCTGATCGAGCTCGCGAGCGACGAACTCGACGCAGTGCTGTACCTGACCGGGGTGCGCGACAACACCGCCGTGCGCCGCCCGCCGCCGTAGGCACGAGTGAGCTGATCGCCGATAGCGCCGGCGACTTCTGGACCTGGTCTGTCAGGCAGGCTCGCTGCAACATGCCGACCGGCCCCCACGAGCGCGGCTTGCGTGTCGGGTCATCTGCAGGCGCGCCGGTCAGGCCTCACTAGCCGTAACGGGGTAGGTGGTGTTGCGCACCTGGTCGCGTCCGCACCGTGCGCGAGGACGCCGAGCACCTCGAGCATTGCCCAGCAGTGGTCCTCGGCGGGACTCTCGGGGTCGAGCAGAAGCACCCACGGATCGCAAGAGGTGTCCAGCCTTGCCACCGTGTCCCGCATGGGGACGTAGGCGACGCGGAGCATGTTGCGGAGGCGGTTGGCCAGGATCTCGGCAGCGGCGGCAGAGCTGAACACCATATCGGTCGCGCGGCGCCGGGACGCCACACCGCTCCCTTCGCATTTCCGGTGCGCGCTGGCGTCGCGAGGTCTGGGCGTCTTGGCAGCACTGCGAATGATCTTCGACATGCTGCCTATCGCTGTCCGGTTCGCTGCTGTTGCAGTTCTGTCCGAAGAAGGACTGACCGGCGTAATTACGGAACTGAAATTCGTTGCCCGGCTCACTGCAAGTGAAGATCGGGATCGTCCGCTGGGCCATTGCGGTGACGGTGGGACGGGGCGGCCGACTTGGGCCATTCGAGGAGCATCCCGTTTGCCTCGTTCGGCTCTGGAGCGTCCTGGCCGGGCTGAGCCTCGGCGACGGCCGCACGGATCAGTGTCAGGAGCGCGTCCTGCATCCGTCCGGAGAGTTGATCGGTCCCGGGTGGGAGGAGGCGGGCGAGACCGCTGTCGCGCGGCCGGGCGTCGAGGCCGACGGCTTGTGCCGCAGCCAGGACGACGGTGGTGATGTCTACGTCGAGTACCTGCGCAATGACGATGAGTGAGGTCGGGTCCGGGAACTTCTTCTGCGGAACACCTGAACCCAACTGCTGCCAGCGTCCCCTGCTGAGCGCCCGGGCGGACCGTCGTTCGAGGTCGGAGTAGGACCAGCCGTGCGCCTCCATGTGCGAGCGGATGAGCTGGTGGAGGGTCGGTGAGGGCGCGCCATCCGTGGTCGGATCGATCAACTCTCGGCCTCGCTCGTCATGGTGCTCAGGCAAACCCTCGGAGCGTCTGCGCTACTGCCACTTGCAACTCTGCGTAGCGCGCCTTGACAGACAGCCACACAAGGGTGAGTCTGTGGTTTGTCAAGCCACGCGCGACACCCGGTTGTACGTCTAAGGAGTAGTCCTCGCAGCCTACCGGTTACGGCTGGTCACTCCGGACCGCCGAACGGTCTAGTGCTGCTGGTACGGCTCGGCCCCGCTCGACGCCTCGTCTCGAGCACTCTATTTGGGCCGGACACTGGCAGATTTCTTTCGCCTCGCGCTATTCGCACCATAGCCCCGGCCGCCGAGCTGTTGGCGCACGGGGTAGTCGGCGAATTCGAGAACGCCGTGCCGCTGAGTGGCGCAGAGCGAAATGACTCCCGATTCATGGCATTCGGCCTGTGGCCGAGGCCTCCCGGCGCGTTCTGCGCGTCCCGGTACGAAGCTCACGCTAGGGGTACACCGATCATGAAGCTCTCCATGTCTGCGCCGGCGGCGCTACGCAGGCGCCTCGGCGCCGCGTTTGCCGCTGTGGTCGCGTTGCTCACGACGATGCTCATGGTCGCGTTCGCAGGTAGCGCGGGCGCTGCTACCGGGGTGCCGCTGGGCACGGCCGGGAGCTTCGCCGTGCTCGCCGGCTCGACGGTCACGAACACCGGTCCCTCGGTCATCACCGGGGACCTCGGAGTCAGTCCGGGCACGGCGATCACCGGGTTTCCGCCCGGGCTGGTGAACGGGGCGACGCATTCGGCCGACGCTGTCGCGTTGCAGGCCAAGGCCGACCTGACCGTCGCCTACAACAACGCCGCCGGCCAGACCCCCGAGACGAGCGTGGCCACCGAACTCGGTGGGCGGACGCTGTTCGCCGGGGTTTACGAGAACGGCACGCTGGGGCTGACCGGGACGCTCACGCTGGACGGGCAGGGGACCGCGGACTCGGTGTTCGTGTTCAAGGCCCGATCGACGTTGATCACGGCGCCGAACAGCACCGTGCGGCTGATCAACGGAGCGAACCCCTGCAACGTGTTCTGGCAGGTCGGGAGCTCCGCGACCCTGGACACCCGAACCACGTTCGTCGGCACCATTCTGGCGTTGACCTCGGTCAGCGTGAAGACCGGCACCACCGTCCAGGGCCGCGTGCTCGCCCGTAACGGGGCGGTGACGCTGGACACGAACGTCATCAACCGGAGTCGCTGCGGCGGCACCACCACCCCGCCGACATCAACCACGGTGCCGCCGACCACGACGACGGTGCCGCCCACGACCACCACCGTGCCGCCGACCACGACGACGGTGCCGCCCACAACGACGACGACGGTGCCGCCCACCACGACGACGACGGTGCCGCCCACCACGACGACGGTGCCGCCCACAACCACCACCGTGCCCCCGACGACGTCCACTCGACCCGGTGGACCCGGTGGACCCGGTGGACCCGGTGGACCCGGTGGACCCGGTGGGCCCGGTGGGCCGCAGGGACCGGGTGGACCGGGTGGGCCGCAGGGACCGGGTGGGCCTGGTGGGCCGCAGGGACCGGGTGGACCGCAAGGGCCGGGTGGGAATGCCGGCGAGAACGGGGTGAATGGCCATAACGGGGCGAACGGCAGCGGCGGGTCCGGCGGTGTGGTGGTCATCCCGCAGGGACACCCGGAGACGGGGATGGGCGGTGCTGCGCATGCTGTCGACGGGAAGCTGCTGGCTCTCGGCGGCGTCGTGCTCGTAGGGGCAGCGCTCACGGCGAGCATGGCCATCCGCGGACGACGTCGCTCGACGCGACCGGACTCGGTGTCCACGGATCCTGGTGACCACGAGTGAACCAGCCGCAGGTGGGAGCCGGGCCCGGGCGCAGGGCCCGGGTGCGGGGTTGGTGGGCGGCGACCGCCGTGCTGCTGATCGGCGCCGCCGCGCTGCTGGTCGGCGGCGTCCGGGGACACGATGACGCGCTGAGCTCGCTGTCCCCGGCGGCGTCCCCGGCGACGTCGGTGGCCACACCGGCACCCCCCGACAGCGCAGCCGCGGCAGCGCCGCCCGTGGCTGCGGTCCTGCCCGGCGACGGCGCCACGGCTGCGCCGCCGGGGACTGCCGCCATCCCGCTCGTGCAACGCTCGGTGCCGACCGGGCTCCGTATCCCGGCGATCGGGCTGTCGGTGCCGGTGTCGGGGCTGGGCCTCAACCCGGATGGCACCGTCGAGGTGCCGACGGATTTCCAGAAGGCGGGTTGGTTCGAGCAGGGCCCGTCGCCGGGCCAGATCGGCTCGGCGGTGATCCTGGGCCACGTCGACTCCTACCAGGGGCCGGCGGCGTTCTACCGGCTGCGGACCCTGAAAGCGGGAGACGACGTCGAGGTGGGTCTGGCCGACGGTGGTGTCGCCCGGTTCGTCGTGGACTCCGTGGCGATGTATCCGAAGGAGCAGTTCCCGGCACAGCAGGTGTACGGCAGCCATGGCGGCCGCGCCTTGCAGCTGGTGACCTGCGGGGGCGAGTTCGACAGCGCGGCCCGCAGCTACCTCTCCAACGTCGTCGTCTACACCACGCTCGCCGCCATGACCCCGGGGCGTCCGTCCACAGTGCACTAGGACGTCCAGTGCCCAACTCCTCGCGTGCGCCATCATCCGATTGCGGGTGTCGACGGCACGGTCGGACTCGATGAAGGGAAAGACCGTGCGGCCAACCAGTTCATCGCGTCGGCGAAGGGCGTTGCGGATCGGCGCCGTGCTGGCCGCGGTGCTCACCGCCGATTCAGGAACGGCCGCGCTGGCGACGGCTCCGGCCGTAGCCGCGTCATGGCGCACGCTCGCCGATGTGGCGGGGCCCGCCGCGGCGCTGTCGGGAGCAACCGATTCGGGATACGCCGAGACGGTGTCCTCGGTGGGGTCGAGCCAGTCCGCCGGCACCGCCCCGCCGGGTATCCCCGAGGTCATGCTCGCCGCCTACAGGCGCGCCGAGTCGACGCTGGCCGGTGCCGCGCCTGGATGTGGACTGACCTGGTGGATGGTCGCCGCCATCGGGAAGATCGAATCCGATCACGCCGAGGGTGGTCGGGTCGATGCGGCCGGTGACACCCTCACGGCGATCTTCGGGCCGGCGCTCGACGGAACGAACAACACGGAGGCGATCCCTGCGGGCGGCGCGGGATCCGGCCGCGGCGGCGCATGGGCGCGGGCCGTGGGCCCGATGCAGTTCCTCCCGACGACCTGGGCGCTCTACGGGAACGGCGGCAACCCCCACAACGTCGACGACGCCGCGACTGCAGCCGGACGACTGCTGTGCACCGGCGGTGCGAACCTGACCGCACCGGGACAGCTGGATACGGCGTTGTTCCGGTACAACCCCTCTCCGATCTACGTCGAGGCCGTGCTGGCCTGGGTTCGCAGCTACGCCGCCGGCCCGGTGCAGGGACTGCCCTCGGGCGCCGACGCCGGCCATGCCCCGATCACCCCTGGTCGCAGCAGCTCGGCCGCCGCGGCCGCAGCGGCCGTGGCCGTCGCCTTCGCGACCGCACAGATCGGGCTGCCGTACGTATGGGGCGGCGACGGCCCGGCGCACGGCGATGCGGGCTTCGACTGTTCCGGACTCACACACGCCGCCTACGTCGCGGCCGGTGTTCCTACACCCCGCACCGCGCAGACCCAGTACGACGCCGGTCCACGGTTGCGCGCCGACGTGCCACTGCAGCCCGGTGACCTGGTGTTCTACGGAACGCCCACTCTCGTGCACCACGTCGGGCTCTACATCGGCGGTGATCGGATGATCAACGCTCCCACGTTCGGGCAGCCCGTCCGGGCGGCCGGTTACCGTTGGCCGGGCGACGACTTCGTCGGCGCGACGCGCCCCTCTGCCCGACCGGGCTCCTTGCCGCTCGTGCCTCCCGTCCCGACGACGTACCGCGCCGCCGTACCGACGGCCACCGGGCCACGCCCCACCCCGGTGCCGGTGCCGCAAGCCACGCCTGTGCCACTCGTCGGCACAGCAGCACAGCCCGCGACAGCTCCCACCGCCCCGCCGGCGCCGGAGGATCCGCCGGCATCCCCGATCCCGACTTCCCCGACATCGACCTCGGTGCGGCCCACACCCCCCTCACCTCCTCAGGAGCAGCCGGTGCAGCCGCCCCGGATGATTCCGTCGCCACCCGTGGCGCCGTCGACGCCACTCGTTCCCCCGGTCCGCACTGACCACCCCGCGTCCGTCCTTCCGGCGATGACGCGGGCGCGCGCCGAAGCGCTGTTCGCGACCACCCGATATCTCGGATCCACGGTGTTCGTCTTCCGCGACCTGATCTCGGGAGAGATCGTCGTGCTCACTCACATTTCGACCGGTCCGCACATCGGGTGACCGGAGATTCGCTTTCCGACACGATCGCCGAAGGAGGAGCAATGGAGGACTCACAGGGGTGCGCTCGGCCCGTCCACCTTCTCGAGCTGAGGTGTGATGACGTTCTCATCGACCGGCTGGCTGTGGCGCCGCTGCACGAGGAACCAGCCATCGAGGACGGCTGTGGGGGAGAGCTGATCGGGGCGATCATGGCCTGGCGCCGCTGGATGGAACTCGACCGATGAGTTCCGGCAGAGGCTTCGACGAAATACCCAGTCGCGGAGGAAGATGATGGTGGAGAAGATGGTTGAACCGACGATCTCCTGTGTGTGCGGCCACGACGGCTCGGCGCATGAGCATTTCCGGACGGGCAGTGACTGCAGCCTCTGCCGGTCAAATCAGGTGTGCTCGCATTTCCGAAGGGCGTCATCTCGCCGGGTGATGATCCCGGGTGTCACGGGTTGGCCCGAGCACGAGCTGTCAAGATCGTGATGGTCGGCGTGTCGCAGGGTGATCGGGCGAAGCTCGCAGGTGAGCAGGGCACACCGTCCCGATGAGGGAATGCGGTGTGCCCTGCTGCGGTAGCGCCCGACGATCAGGCGAGCCAGTGGAGGCGCCGGACCAGGGGAGTGGCGGTCCAGGTCCGCCCCAGCCCGAGGGTGTTGCCCGCTCCGAGCAGGGCCAGCAGGGCCAGCAGGGCCAGGACGGCCCCATGGATGAGGTGGTCGTCCATGAACAGGATGCCCACGAACACGTTGCCCGACAGTGCGCGGTGGCGGCCTGCGACGTCCGAGATCGTGGCAACATCGGCAAGTGCGGTAGCGGAGCGGAGTGTCCTGGACCGGTTGGGCGAATCCGGGATAACCGAGGATCGGGCACGGGGCCATCTGCGCGTCGGGTGGGTGCGGGTGGACGGCGACGTGGTCACGGATCCCGCCTTCCAGGCCGAGCCGCCGTCCCAGGTGGAGCTGCGGATGGTCTTCTGACGCAGCCCCCCGCCGATCGCCGCGATCATCCCCATCCCGGGATGGTCGCGGCTCCTTCATTTCTGGTGGACCGCATCATCCTGACGAGGCGGAGGCCGCACCGCGGCGCGTCCGCCCTCGGCGCACGCCAACTACGTGAAGGCGACGTCGGATGTGGTGTTCGGGGCGCTGCTGCATCCCTCGCTCCAGGAAGGAACCGCCATGACTTCTCCCCGCATCACGACCGGAGGGCTACCGCGACCTCGCGGAGCTGGACCGGGACGGCTACCGCCTCCGCTACGGCGACATCCAGCGCCTGGACCGGATCCTCGGGGCCGAGGGCCGCTCCGTGGACGACTACCAGGTGTCCAAGCAGGCCGACGGCCTGATGCTGTTCACACCGAAGGCCACCGCACCCACCCTTCGCTGGGTGTGCGGTGGCCTTCGGGTCAGCGCCCGACGTGCATCTCGTCGTGGAGGCTGTGTACGCCGGCCACCGTCCAGCAGATCGTCTCGACCTCGCGGCGCAGCGCCTGCGTCGGCACCGATCCGGTGAGCGTGACCAGACCTTCGTCGGCGACGGTGACGGTGATGCGGCTGTCGCGGAGTCGGGGATTGCGCCGCAGCGCAACTCCCACCGCGCGCTGGACGGTGTCCGCGTGCGCGGTGGCGGACGTCGGCTGGAGGTTCATGGGCCCAGCTTCGTCTCCCGGGTACAGCAGCGACAGGGCGCACCCCCCGATGAGGAGAGGCGGCGTGCCCTGCCACGGCGGAACGACCGACGATCAGGCGAACCCGAGGTGACAGCCCGCACGCTCATGATGTTCCGGTCAGTGCGAGTGATCGGATCAGGTCCACCGCCGTGACGATCCCCAGCACGCGCGGGCCGTCGGTGACGAGTACGGCGTCGATGCCGTCGGCGTGCATCTGCTGGGCCGCGGTCGAGCGCCGGTCGGTGAGCCGCAGCGTCGGCACGACCCGGCACAGCTCGCCTGCTGTGGCGGGCCGGCTGTGATCGCCCAGCAGGGACCGTTCGGCGATGCAGCGCACGACGTCGGACTCGAGGACCAGGCCGCTGCACCCGCCGTCGGTCATCACGGGCAGGTGGCGCACCTCGTGGCGCGTCATCTGCTTCCAGGCGACGTCGATTCTCGAATCGGGGGTGATGCCGATGAGCGGGTGGGTCATGAGCGTGGACAGCTGCGGGTCGGTGTCGGGGGGTGCGGGTGGTCGCGCTGTTGTGGTCGGCATCGGGATCTCTTCTCTCTGCTCAGACGAGCGTGTCGGGGCTGGGGCAGAGCCGACGTCCGGTGAGGCGCTGCAGCCGGACGGCGATGGTGACGGTCGGCCCGGCCGGCGCCCACGGGATCGGCGTGGGTTCGAGCAGACCGGCCAACCGCTCTTGATCGGTGACCTCGTAGGTGTGGCCGGCGCCGAGGACGCTCCAGCCGCGCAGCGTCGCAGGGTCGATCTCGTCGGCCTCGAAGGCGACGACGTCGTGCCGGGTCGCCTGCGCGAGTCGGCACTCCCGTGCCGTGCGCGGAAGACGATCTCCCCGTTGTCGAGTCTGAACGTGACCGGCAGCGCCGTGTGCAGCGCGGCGTCGGTGTAGATCACTCGGCCGAGATTTCCACTGCCCAGCAGGCTCAGGCACTCGTCGTGACCGATCTCGGCGAGCTGGTCGCGATCGACGGACTCCGGCATATCCTTCCCCTCGATGTTCGGCGCTCCACACCTGAGCGGGGTGCAGGTATCCACGATGTGTCGTGCCTGCGTTTGTCGGCAGGGTCCAAGGTCCCCAGGTCGGGGGACCGGCAGTCCGGGCCGTCCCGGTTCTCGACGACGAGCGGCGGTTGCTGGGCGCGATCTCCGAGGCCGGCTGCTGGTCACCGCGGAGCTCAGGGATGCCCCGCGGTTGGGCTAATGCGTGTTCCGTGGAATCGACCAGGACAGCGAGGTGCCGGCCCAGTGCAGGTGAGCGTGCCGCCGTGGTGTTCGACCCGGCGCGCCAGGTTCGTCAGGCCGCTGCGCCGCCCGGCCGGTGCGATGCCGATGCCGTCGTCGCGGACGTCGAGATGGACCCCGTCCGCCCCCGTGGACAGGTTGACCTCCGCCGCGCCGGCTCCCGCGTGGCGGGCGACGTCGGCCCGGGACCCAGTAGTGGCATCACCAGCATCGGGCTGCTGGGAACCCCGACGAGCGTGGGTCATCGGCGATCCGGGTGAGCCGGATCGACTCTGGATCGTCGATCAGCGCGCCGAAGCAGCCCCTTGCCCTGGGGCAGCCGCCCGATCCGGTAGGAGCCCGATCTGCGTGGAGTCGAAGGACTCTGTCGGTACCCGCCGGATCGGAGCAGGGTGCTGGTCATGACGAGGTCGAGCACACGATTCGCGGTTCCGCTGCTGGCAGTGGCCGCCTACGGCACGAAGGCCCGCTCCTGGATGGCCCATTGGGGCGCCACCGACGAGGAGGTGGGCACGACGCTGCCTGGCGACCACCTCGTGCAGGCGGACCTGACGACGACGCGGGCGATCACCGTGTGCGCCCCCGCTGCGGACGTCTGGCCGTGGATCGTGCAGCTCGGCCAGTGCCGCGGCGGCTTCTACAGCTACGACGTGCTCGAGAACCTCGCCCGCTGCGACATCCACAGTGCCGATCGGATCGTGCCGGCGTGGCAGTCGGTCGTCGAGGGTTCGGAGATCAAGCTGTCGCCGGAGATGGCGCTGACGGTGGCCGTCGTCGAGCCGGGCCGGGCGCTGGTGCTGCGCGGCGGCATCCCGATGGGGCGCGCACCGGCACCCTTCGACTTCACGTGGGCCTTCGTCCTGACGGATCTGGGCGACGGCACCAGCCGGCTCGTCGTGCGGGAGCGCTACCAGTACCTGCACTGGTGGGCGTCGGTCGTGGTCGAGCCGACGTCGGCGGTCAGTTTCGTCATGACACGGAAGATGCTGCTCGGGAT
Source organism: Pseudonocardia sp. GCM10023141 (assembly GCF_042653605.1). Classification (NCBI taxonomy): domain Bacteria; kingdom Bacillati; phylum Actinomycetota; class Actinomycetes; order Pseudonocardiales; family Pseudonocardiaceae; genus Pseudonocardia; species Pseudonocardia sp. GCM10023141. Next base: position 443,833 of record NZ_JBHSIR010000009.1, on the reverse strand, counting down.
CGCCGACCGGGCTGAGCAGTCCCGAACCGGGGCGGTTCGTGCCTCCTAGGAACGCTCCCAGCCCCGACGAGGTGCCCGTGCGCCGAGCCGCTCGTCCTTGCTGCGGTACACCACGAAGGGGCGCCACAGGTAGCCGATGGGTGCGCTGAACGCGTGCACCAGGCGGGTGAACGGCCAGAGCGCGAACAGGGCGAAGGCCGCGAGCGCGTGGGCCTGGAATCCCGGCGGGGCCACCGCCATCAGCTCGGGTTGGGGGAGCCGGCCGGGCACAGCTCAAGGGCGAGCCATGGACGGCCCTCGTGTACGCCGGAATCGAACAACGTGACGATGTCGGGGTGGTTCGACAACGTGCTCGGACTGGTCAGAGCCGCGATAGCCGCTGTTCCGGGACCGTTGCGCGCGTCCGCCGCCGCCGCCGAGGCGGCCGGTGGCCGGGAAGGTGAGCCGTTCGTAGTCACCCGCGCCGGTCACGCCGTTCTCCATGATCCAGGCCCAGATCGAGCCACACCGATGCGGTATCGGCGAGTCGCGGCGTCGCTCACGACGCGCGCGATGGTCTGCTGTGCCTGACGATTCATCCATGACTGGTTCACTACGCCGGCCGGCGGTTCCCGCGGCGGTCATCGCCCTGTTGTGTTTCGGACTCGCAGTGGCGGTGGTGGCGCTGGTGGGGGGTCTGGCCGCCGCGACGTCGGGCCAGCAGTACGCGGCGTACGTGCAGCCGCCGTGGGCGCCGCCATCGTGGCTGTTCGGGCCCGTGTGGACGGTCCTCTACGTCCTGATCGCACTGTCCGGATGGCTGGTGTGGCGGCGTGCGGGCTTGATCCGCCCTGCACATGTCGTCTACGGGGCGCAGCTGTTGCTGAACATGGGTTGGACGCCGCTGTTCTTCGGTGCCGGCTTGGTGGGTCTCGCGTTCGCCGAGATCGTCGTGCTCTGGGCGGCGATCGTTGCCACCATCTTCCTGTTCGGCCGCATCGACCGGCTCGCCGGCTGGCTTCTGGTGCCCTATCTGGCGTGGGTGAGTTTCGCCGCAGCCTTGAACATGGCGATCTGGGTGCTCAACTGACCGTAGGACGAGAGGACAGGTGTGCGGCACCCCATCGCAGCGGGCCCGAACCCCACGCGGAATCACACCTGACAAGGCAGTACCAGGTCGGACCTGGGCCGCGTTCACGAGGTCCTGATCGCGGCCTCCGCGCCCAGATCGTCCCTGGCTGCGCCGATGCGAAGCTTGCGAGCAGCGCTTCGGTGCTGCCACCACGACCGGGTACAACCAGGTACGACGGCTCGCGGCGGCGCCGGCTCAAGAAACGATCTGGATCACGAAGGCCATCGATCATCCCTTGTCAACACGACCTAGACCCGGTCGTCGGAAACGGACGCTTGGCTGATCGGTCGTCGCGCGCGAGGTTTCCGCTGATCGGGGCGTTCTCGGGTGGTGGGTTGTTCGGGGAGCTGGTCGTGCTGGCCGGGTGGGAGGACGTGGTCGCGGTTGTGCAGGGCCAGTCCGCGGGCGTAGCGGCGGGCGATGTCGGGGACCGTGGTGTCGGTGCCGGCGGCTCCGAAGACGGTGCCCGGGTAGTCGAGTGGCCCGATCAGGTCGCGAATGCGTTCCCAGTCGCTGGGCGCGACGAGCTGGGCGGGGTCACCGCCTGCGAACCAGCCCATCGGGACCGCTGTCCCGGCGGGTACGACGGTGTTGACGTAGACGACGGCGTGGAACTCGACCTCGGCGCCGACCTCGATGCGGGCGCCGTTGAACACCACTGCGCCGGTGGCGATGCGGGTGTCGCCCTCGATGATGCACCCGGTCAGCGTGGCGTGGGGGCCGACGAGGACGTGGTCCCCGAGCCGCGTCGGGTGTTGCGGTACTCCACGGACGATGGCGTTCTCCATGATCACGCAGTGCTCGCCGATCTCGACGGGGCCGCCTTCGGCGGTGATGACCGCTCCGAAGAGCACCCGGCTGTGCGGGCCGACGGTGACGTCCCCGCAGAGCACCGCGGTGGGGGCGATGTAGGCCGATGCGGCCACTTTCGGGTTCTTCATGCGATGTCGCACGAACACCGCATCGCGGCCCACCGTCCGTGGCGGTGTCGGGTAATCCTCCGCGGTCATCGCAATCTCCCCTTGTCACCGATCATGACGCGCAGCGGCCCTCGCAACTCCTCGTGGGCCCTCAGCTCCTGCGCGAAGAGCTCAGGCCATCGATTCGAAGAGGTCCCTGTGGATGGATGAGCCGAATCAGCAGTCAGATCGGCTGGGTACCGACGAGGTCGGACCGTTGTCGCCCGGTGATCATGTCGGATCCGCTTCGATGCGCGGGTCGCGGGGAGACGAGTTGTCCGCCCCGCGGCCCGGCTCGCCACCGGCCTGGTTGCCGGTTCTGGTCGTGGTTGCCGGGCGTGGGCCGCGGCGGTGGGATTGCAGGTGTCCTTGGTTGTCCGTTGCCGGTTGCCGCTCCTCGGGAGAACCTCCCGCCTAGTGCCGCAGTGTGTCACCGGTCACAGGTTGAGGCAAGCGGGTCATCGACGCCGGGCCGGACGAGCAGGCCGCGGAATGGTCGGACGTCGGAGCAGGAGGTTGGCACCAATACTGGCGTGGTTGCAGCTCTGGAACGGAGCAAGCCCAGGTGGGTAGCAACCGGGCTACCAGCAAGGGAGGACGCAGCCGGGCGATCCGCTGCCGCCGACGTTCGGTTGCGCAGGCGAGGAATGCGCGTCTTCGTGGGAACCGGATCCCGAAGATCCCGGCAAGTTCCAGAACGGGCTCGATCTGATCGATGACGGCTTCGACCGGCTGGATCTCGCTTGGGAGATCGCCAAGGTCGGTCCGATGGTCGCGGCCCGGTTTCGCGCGGTGGCGATCCGGCGACAGGCTGGGCCGGTGGAGGCCGATGGCGTGGTCCCGCAGGACCGGTCAAGGGTGCTGGCGCCTGTGGCCGCACTTGCTGACCCTTCTCCGCGGCCGAACGGTTCGGCGTGTCGGCAACTTCACGGTCGTATTCGGATTCGAACGTCTCGCGGAGTTGCTCGGACCGCTTCCGGCGCAGATTCACGGCGCCACCCACGCCCAGTGGCGCAATGATGAAAACTATCAGGATAATGATGACAATGGTGGACGCGGATCATTCCTTCCCTGTGGTGCGCCCCTGATGAACGACTTCGGGTCGTGCGCGGGTGGCGCACCGCCGCAGGTCCCGTAGAGATCGCACAACACCTTGTCCTGATGTTGCTTGTCTGTCAGAAGTAGTGCTTCCGCCCCCCGATTGCCCGCCCGGTGCTTCCCAGGACCATCAGCACCACGCCGACGAGAAGCAGGATTCCGCCGATGTAGTAGAGCGCGGGGAAACCGAGGATGAAGCCGAGTACGAGCAGGATCAGCCCGAGGATGATCATTGTGCCTCCGTGGTGGTCTCGTGGTGATCTGGTTGTGTGTCGTGATTGATGAGGATGAGGCGCTGTAGTAAGTAGCTGCGCTACATGCGGCGATAGCGCGACTGGAGAATCGCGAACAATCCGAAGGCGATGAACCCGAGTGCCACTGCCGTCAGCAGGAACCGTCCGAAGGGTTGTGCCAGTATCGCCTGCACGGCGCCGTCGAGGCCCTGGGACTTCTGTTGGTCGAACGTGATGGCGGCGTAGCCGAGCAGACCGCCCACCACTGCCAACGCCACCCCTTTGGTGATGTAGCCGACCTGGCCCAAGCGCGCCACGCCCGTGCGCAGGGCCGGTGGCATCGACGAGGTGTCGATCTCTTCGGCGAAGGACATCGTGATGCCCTTGACCACCCCGGCCACGCCGACGGCGATGATGATCAGTGCGGCCGCGACGACGATCACCTGTCCGGCCGGCCAGGCCAGTACTCCCGCGGTGGTGTGCTGTTGGGTTTGCGAGCTCGACGATCCGGATCCGGATCCGAGTGCGACCGAGACCGCGCTGGCGCCCAGCCCGGCGTAGATGAGGGCCTTGGCCCCGTTGGTGATCTGCTTACGGATCCGTTGGACGCCGTCGAGGTGGCGGTAGCCCCAGATGGCCTCGCTGGCCTGCCAGAGAGCCAGAGCCACCAGCCCGATCGCGACCAGCCACAGCAGGATCTTGCCGAACGGCTGCTCGGCCACGGTTTTCATCGCGCCCGACGTATCGGCACTCCCGCCGGCCGAGCCCCACGCGATCTGCAACGCAAGCCAGCCGATGAGCAGGTGCACGATGCCGTAGGCGATCAGGCCGACCCGGGCGAGCACTTCCAGCGGCTTGCTGTCGCCGACCTGTTCGGCCTTGTCGCTGACATGTGCTGCCATCTCGTAGGCCTCCACCTCGGATGCCGCACTGCGCGGCGATCAGTTCGTTCGTTGTTCCGGCGAGCGACGAGTGGGGCATCGGCCGGATGTGGCCCGACGCCGCCACGCCCCGGTCGGTATCACGTGCCCCGCGGCGGTCGGGGCGTCCGCGGTGCCACGACCCGAGTGGCCACCACGTCGTCGGCGAGGTCGGCCTCGACGACCTGGCGGGCCACCTCGCTGAGTCGCATGTTGCGGTTGCGGGCGAAGGAGCGCAGCCGATCGAACGCCGCGTCCATGCTGAGATTGCCTTTCTGGGTCAATACGCCCTTGGCCTGCTCGATGATCACCCGGCTGTTCAACGCGGATTGGAGTTGCTCGTTGAGGACCTCGCCGTGGCGGACGGCGCGTTCGGACAGGATCCCGATCGTCGCGACGTCGGCCAGCGCCTGTCCCAGTGACAGATCGACAGCGGGAAGTGGACCCGGTTGGCGGTGGAACAGGTTCAGCGCGCCGATCGCCTGCCCGCGCAGCCGTAGGGGCAACGCATGGACCGACCGGAACGCTGCGCTGTCGGCGACAGCGGCGGTGAAGGCGGGCCATCGTCGTGCGGCAGCGGGGACCGCGAGGTCGATGACGCTGACCGGGGTGCCGCTGCGAACGCAGTCCAGGCAGGGGCCCTCGTTGCTCTGCAGTTGCAGCAGTTCCATCAGTTGTGCGTCCTCGCTGGATGACGCGACTGCTCGGAGGTCACCGCGGGCATCGGTGATCACGATGCCGGCCGCGTCCGCGGCGAGCATTTCGACGCTGTATCTGACGAGGCGGTCGAGCAGATCGATGATGTCGTACTCGTCGACCAGTGTGTCGGCCAAGGAGACGAATGCGCGGGTCACCAGGTGTTCGCGACCGGTGTCGGCCGGGTTCATGTCGGTCTTCTCCTCCGGTGTCCACATCAGTGGCTACCTCATCTGTGTCTACTTCATCTGGGCGGTGAACTGCAGCCGGCGCGACACCACCTCGCGGGCGACGTCGATGAGCAGTCGACGCTCGACGAAGGCGTAGGCCCGCATCCGGGCCAACGCGTCCTGTGCACTGATCCCGAGCTGAGCCAACACGATGCCGGTGGCCTGGTGGATCTCGGCGCGGCTGCTGTGGGAGTGATCCAGCCACGACCCACCGGGCAGGCCGTCGGCATCCGTGTGTCCGGGATCGGTGCGCACACCCAGAAGCATCGACGCCCCTGTTTCGGAGGCGCTGATGGCGTCGCGGCACTGGGCTGCACTCAAGGCGCCCGGGGTTTTGCGGTAGAGGTCCAGCACGCCCACGTTCACCGTCCCCCATTGGAGCGGGAACGCGAACAGGGCCCGGACATCCGCCTGCTCAGCGACCGCTGCGGCAAAGATCGGCCAGCGCTGCACGTCGGTGCTGTGGTGCAGGTCCGCGACGAGCACCGGTACTCCGGTCGTCGCTGCTTCCATGCAGGCACCCTCGTTGAGCGTGAACTGCAGCTCCTCCAGCAACTCCGCGGTCGGATCCGTGGCCCACAATGTCTCGCGGGACACGGTGGCGGTGAGCAGGGAGATCACCGCGCCGTCGACGTCCAGGCCGGCGACGCAAGCCTGGCAGATCCGCTTGGCCACTGCGTGCTCGTCCAGGCCGGCATCGCTACTGGCCAGCAGGTCCCGGGTGACTGTTCCCAGCTCAACCATTGCTGGCGCCTCGGCCGAGGCTTCGCGCATCAAGTTCAGGCATGGCGCTCCCACCCCGCCGATGGGGGGATCGGGGTAGTTCCGCATTCCATGTGCACACTCATCTCGGCGCCGCCCATGTGATTGGGCCGCCGAGGGTCCGGAGCGGCTTGTGCCCGCCCAGTGTGAGGCTCCGAGCCCGGGGTGTCGAGCGGGGGCGAGATCGACCGCCTCACTGCGCAGCCCGATGCCACACACCGCGAGGTCGTGGCCCCTGGGGAGCGACGGCTGCGGTCCCCCGGTCAGCTGTGGTCGCGGAGCCGGCGCCGGACCATCCGCTCGACCAGCGCCGGGAGGTAGGCGATCACGTCGGGATTGCCGAAGCCGGTCCTGGCCTCGCGCACCATGTCCCGGATCGCGGTGGCGCCCGCCCCGCCGTCGGGTGCGAACTCCCGGCACAACCGTTGGCCCACGGCCGCCAGTTGGCGGCCGACATGGTGTTCCTGAGCACGCTGCGCGTCGCCGGGCGACTCCAGGAGGTGCCCGCCGTCGGTCTCCCAGCGACTCGCCTGCTCGGCGTCCGACCGCACCGGTGTCACCTGACCGTCCGATGCTCGGCGGCGAATGCTGTGAACGATGCTGTCGCTCGCGTCATGACGTGAGCCTGTCGCGCAAAGGCGGGTCGCGGCAGGGTAGAAGGGCCCGCTCCGGCAGAGCCGAACTGCGAAGACTGTGTCATCGCGACGGCCGATGTGATGAGCGCTCCGGCCGTCACTGTCGGACCGGGGATCAACGTGGGTCGGGTGGCGCGGACGATGCGGGAGCTCGGTCTGACCTGGTTGGCGGTCGTCGACAGCGATGATCGGGTGGTGGGGGCCGGCCGCGTTGCCCTCGCAGGTGGAGCTTCGGATGGTCATCCGGCGGTCGGACACCGCTTGATCCACGCTGCCGGCGCGAGGGGGAGCGGCACACCGCGAGCGCTGTCTACGATCAGGTTCGTCCACACCGTGATCTGGTTCTCGATCGAGGCGTGTCCACTGACCGCGGTCGCCGAGTCTTTCGGTGCCCGGAGCGGCTCGGTCACCGATGTGTATCTGCCCTCCTGGTTCGCACACCGCCTGCCGGCCATCCACGTGACGCTCGTGCTACCGGCCCACCTCCTGCACTTCCGAAATCTCCGCCACCGGCGTGCGACGAGCGAGCCAGTGGATACAGCCAGGCCATGGCGGCGCGAAGTCTGAGATGGACCAGGCCCGAGCGGGTTGGACCGACCCGGGTCCGGGTACCCGACCCTGCACCTGCCGGGTGCGACGCGGTGCCGACCGCCGGTCATTTTCTCATCCAATGATGTCATTGTCTCGGTAGACGAGAACCACCCGTGGAATCGGATCTGTCCACTGGTGAACGGTAGTGGGTGGCTCGAGGGCACGTCCGACTCGATCATCTCGGCGGGCCGATCGGGTCCGCGTAGATCGATTCTTGCACGGTTGGATTGACGATTCATGTCCGCAGATCGTGGGCGAATCGAGAGATTGAGTCCTGAGGTGACGTGTGAAGCCGTTCGTGATCAACAGCCATGGCCGTCTGGTCTTCCCCGCGAATTTCCTGGGTGAGCTGGACTTCTCCGTCCTCGACACCTTCGAACAGTTCACCGCGGTGATCGAGCGGGATTTCGAGGCGAAGGCTCCGACCGGTACCGACATCCTCACCCGTGCCGAGGGCGGCACCTACGCGGGCCGCTTCCCGCTGCTGCGGGATCTGGGCCAGAACCTGTTCTGGGTCAACCGGTACTCGATCACCATGTTCGAGAAGCGGCCGACCCGCTGGCGTGACGTCGCCAAGCACCGCGACGACGTCTTCCTGCCGCTCCTGACCCCGTGGGAGGACGCCGAGCGCAAGGTGGCCGCGGTCGAGCGCGCCTACCGCGACCTGCCGGCGACGTGGGACGCGGACACCGAGGACAAGGTCTTCGGGCTGCTGTTCGACCTGTTCCGCAACAAGCTGCACCACGCCACCGAGCTGCCGGCGATCAAGCCGACGGTTGCGGAGTTCATGGCTCAGCCCGATGCGTTGACGTTCGTGCTGCCCGATCACGACCCGGACTACCCCGTCTTCCGGACCGAGGAGATCCTGGATGCGGACGAGGCGGTGCCGGAGCTCGAAGCCCTGATGCGCTGGGCCATGGTGCTGCACAACCAGTACCCGTGGGAGCGCTCCCGCACCGAGCTGCGCCGCCCGGCCGACATCGGCGACGACGACTTCGTGGTCGCGTTCCATCCCGCCAACCGCGATGCCATGGCATTCATCGACCGGGTCCGGGGCGCCCGGGCCGCAGTCCCGACCGCCACAGCTCCGGCCCCTCGGGTGCCGGTCGAGACCGTCGCCCCCATCACCCCGTACCCCCCGGTGCGGGTGCGGGAGGCGTTCGAGGTCCAGCCGGTGCTCGAGGCGCTGGCCGTGGTGCGCGGCGAGCACATCTGCTCCAACGTCGACGTCATCCGCAACGCCAGCTTCTCCTGGTCGCCGATGAGCGCGACGGAGATCGCCACCAAGACCGGGATCGAACAGCGCCGCTACACCAGCCGGGAGCCCGAGCAGCTGGCGCTGGCCGCCGCGAAGGCAGCACTGGCGAAGTCCGGCCGATCGCCGTCCGAGATCGGTGCGGTGCTGGTCAGCACCTGCACCAGCAACCGGCTGGTCCCGTCGATGGCCTGCTGGATCTCCGGAGAGCTCGGCTTGCAACAGACCCACGCCTCCGTCGACATGGTGGCCGCGTGTGCCGGGATGCCGTACGGCATGGCCGAGGCCATCCGGCAGCTGCAGGAGGTCCGGCGCCCGGTCCTGCTGATCTGCGTGGAGAAGTTCTCCGACAAGATCGGCAGCACGCGCACCTCACGCATGATCTTCGGCGACGGTGCGGCAGCGATGGTCGTCGCCCCGGCAGCACCGGGTGCCACCGGCGACGTCGAGGTGGTGCAGACCTACGCGAGCGGGCCGCACAGCGAGGTCAACTCGATCATCTGGCCGAACCCCGAGTTCGACAACGACCTCACGGTCTACGGACCAGAGGTGAAGTCGCTCGTGCAGCGCTACCTCGACCAGATGCTCGACGAGCTCGGCGCCCAGTCCGATCCCGACGACCCGACGCGCACGCTGCTGGAGAGCATCGAGCTCATCGTGCCGCACCAGGCGAACAAGACGATGATCCTCGCGCTCGCCGAGAAGGCCGGGCTGTCGCTGGATCAGCTCTACTTCAACGTCGAGAGCATGGGCAACGTCTCGGCGGCCAGCATCCCGATCGCGGTCTTCGACGCCGTGCGCGACGGTGCGATCACCCGCCCGACGAGGGTCTTCACCCCGGGGTTCGGGGCCGGAGCCGTCGGCGGGTACGTCGTGATGCGGATCGACCCCGCCATCGTTGCCGACGAGCCCGTTCTCGACGGCGGAGCGAGCCTGGTCCTGCCCACGCACGCGACGCGAACCACGACCGACGACGTGCGCGTCGCCTTCGGCGAATGACGCCCCCGATGCCGACGCCCCCGATGCCGACGACACTGCAGAGAATCGCCATCGTCAACCGGGGCGAGCCGGCGATGCGATTGATCAACGCGGTTCGCGAGTGGAACGAGGAGGATCGGTCCCCGCTCACCACGATCGCCCTGTACACGGCGGCCGACCGGCGGGCGATGTTCGTCCGGGAGGCCGACGAGTCGGTGCTGATCGGCCCTCCGGACACCGGCGGGGACCGTGCATTCGGCCCCGGTCCCTATCTCGACCACGCCGAGCTGGAACGGGCACTGCGTGCCTGCGGGGCCGATGCGGTGTGGCCGGGCTGGGGCTTCGTCTCGGAGCAGGCGGAGTTCGTCGAGCTGTGCGACCGCATGGGGATCACGTTCGTCGGGCCGACGGCGCAGGTCATGCGGCTGCTCGGGGACAAGATCGAGGCGAAGCACCTGGCCGAGCGGGCCGGCGTGCCGCTCGCGGCATGGAGCGGCGGCCCGGTCGCCGATCTGGAGCACGCTCGCGAACAGGCCGAGAAGATCGGCTACCCGCTGATGGTCAAGGCGACCGCAGGCGGCGGCGGGCGCGGCATCCGCCTGGTGACCGAAGCCGACGGGCTCGCCGACGCCTTCACGCGGGCGAGCGCTGAGGCGCTGTCGACGTCCGGGAACGCCACCGTGTTCCTGGAACGCGCCATCCGCGGTGGCCGGCACGTCGAGGTGCAGATCGTCGCCGACGCCGCAGGCACCGTATGGACGCTGGGCATGCGTGACTGCAGCGTGCAGCGGCGCAACCAGAAGGTGATCGAGGAATCGTCCTCGACGGCACTGGACGCTGAGCTGGCGGCTCAGCTGCGGAGCAGCGCGGCCGAGCTGATCCGCCTGGCGGGCTACACGAACGCCGGAACAGTGGAGTTCCTCTTCGAGCCGAAGGAACGGCAGCTGTCGTTCCTCGAGGTCAACACCCGGCTGCAGGTCGAGCACCCGGTCACCGAGATGACGACCGGCACCGACATCGTCAAGCTGCAGCTGCACATCGCCGCAGGCGGGACGCTGGCCGAGCTCGCTGCCGCTGCGCCGGCCGCGTCCGGGCACGCCATCGAGGCACGGCTGACCACCGAGGACCCGCAGCAGGGCTTCGCTCCGGCACCGGGGCGCATCGAGCACCTCGCCCTCCCCGGGGGCCCCGGCATCCGGGTCGACACCGGCGTGGCCGCGGGGGACGACATCCCGCCGCAGTTCGACTCCATGATCGCCAAGGTGATCGCATGGGGCAGCGACCGTTCCGAGGCCCGTGCGCGGTTGCGCCGAGCGCTGCGCCAGACCGTCGCCGTGATCGACGGCGGCACCACGAACAAGGCCTTCCTGCTCGACCTGCTGGACCGGCCGGCGTTCCGCTCCGGCGAGATCGACACGACGTGGCTCGACACCTTGATGGCCGACGGGTACGCCCCGGCCCAGCGCTTCGATGTGGCGCTGCTGGCCGTTGCCGTCGCGGCGCACGATGCGCACGAGCGCCGTCAGCAGGAGCGGCTCTACAGTTCCGCCGAGCGTGGCCGACCCGAGGTTGGCAGCGATTCCTGGTTCCAGGTCGACGTCCGTGCCGTCGGTCAGGCCTATCGACTGCGGGTGGCTCGATCCGGGCCATCCCGCTACCGGGTGGCACTCGGTGCGCCGACCGCCCGGGGCAGCGCAGTAGTGCAGGCACTCGACGTCGACGTCGAGCGGACCGGCCGGTTCGAGCGCAGGCTGACCGTGGGGGGCCGGACGTTCTCGGTGCTCACGGTCGCGCAGGGCGCCGACTTCCTCATCGAGGTCGAGGGCGCGGAGCACCGCATCTCAGGAGGCGAGGCCGGCCTGGTCCGCGCGCCCGCCCCGGCGATGGTGGTGGCCGTCCGGGTCGAGGCAGGCGACGTTGTTGCCGCAGGCGATGTCGTCGCCGTCGTGGAGAGCATGAAGCTGGAGACGGTGCTGCGCGCGCCGGTCGCCGGACGTGTCGCCGAGGTGCTGGCCGACGCCAACACACAGGTCGAAGCCGGTACCAAGCTGGTCCGGTTGGAGCCGGCCACCGGTGGCGACGGCAACGACGAGCCGGATGCGGGGGTCCGGGCCGACCTGGGTGTGCTGCTGGACGCGGCCGCAGCGGGCCGCTCCGCGGTTGGGACCGAGGTCCTGTCCGGGCTGCGGTCGCTGGTGCTGGGCTTCTACGTGGACGAACAGGGGGCACGGTCCTTGTCGAGCGGCGTGGCCGCCGTGCGCCAGGACCTGCCGATCGACGACCCGGGCTATCTCGCCGGCGAGATCGACGTACTGCGGATCTTCGCCGATCTTTGCGCGCTGTCGCGCAACCGCAGGGTGTCCGACGAGGCGGTCGCCGCCGACGAATCTGCCCGCAACCCGCAGGAGTATCTGAACGCCTACCTGCGTTCCCGCGACGCCGAGGCCGAGGGCCTTCCCGAGTCGTTCCGGATCAAGCTGCGCCGGGCGCTGGCCCACTACGGCGTCACCGACCTCGAGCCAGGACCGGACCTGGGCCCGGCCCTCTATCGGATGTACCTCGCCCACCGCGGTGCCGCCGCACATGTACCTGTTGTCTCGGACCTGCTGCGGTGGCGGCTGGACCATCCGGAGTCGTTGCCCGCTGCGGCCCGGGACGCCTACCGGCAGGTGCTCGACCACCTGGTTGCGGCCACCCAGCTGCGCCACCCGGTGATCGGTGATCTCGCCCGGCAGGTCCGCTACCGCTGCTTCGACGCCCCGCTGATCGCCGGCGAGCGATCGAAGGTGCAGCGCCGCGTGGGTGCGGAGCTCGACCGGCTCTCGCCCGATCCCGATACCCGGGCCGCGCAGATCGATGCCATGGTGGCATCGGGGGAGCCGATCCTCGGTGTCTTCGCCGAGCGTCACCACGCGGCGATGCTCGAGGTGATGACCCGGCGCTACTACCGGATCCGGCCGCTGGAGCACGTCGAGGCAACGGTGCGCGACGGCCGTCCGCTGCTCACCGCGCAGTACAGCCACGGCGGGCACGACTACACCGTGCTGGCCACGGTGTCGCGCTCCGACGCCATGGCCGCCGACGCTTCGGACCTGCACCGGCTCGTCGCGGCGCTGCCCGCCGGTCGCACCGCTCTCGTCGACGTCTACGTCACCTCCGACGCCAATGGGTCCGACCTGTTGGAGAGCGACCTGGACGCCCGCGCGGAGCGGATCCACGAGAAGCTGGGCACCACGATCCCGTCGGCGGTCGCACGCGTCGCGGTCGCCGTCCGCCGTCCCGACGGTGAGGACGGTGGGCCCACCTGGTTCACGTTCCGGGGTGGCCCGGACGGGCAGGCGGAGGACCGGACGTTGCGCGGGATGCACCCGATGGTCGCCGAGCGACTCGACCTGTGGCGGCTGTCGGCCTTCTCGCTGACCCGGCTGCCTGCCGTTGCCGACGTGCAGCTGTTCCACGCTCGGGGCCGCGACGTCCCGGACGACCGGCGTCTCATCGCGCTCGCCGACGTCCGCGAGCTGACGACGCTGCGCGCCGAGGACGGGTCGATCCGCGGACTGCCGCAGCTCGAGCATGTACTCGACGCCTGCCTGGACAGCCTGCGCGCGGCTCGCTCCGCCGATCCGGCGATGGCGAAGCTGGAGTGGAACCGCGTCAAGCTCTACGTCTGGCCGGTCGTCGACGTCCCGCTGCCCGAACTCGATCGGATCGTCCGCTCGCTCGCCCCGCGCACCGAGGCCTTGGGCCTCGAGCAGGTGCTGGTGCAGTTCCGGACGGCCGATCCCGACAACCAGAGCGGACCACCCCGGGAGCAGATGCTGCGGATGTCGCGGCCACCGGGAGCCGGGCTGACGCTGCGGATCACCGACCCAGCGGCACGGCCCATGCGCGAGCTGGACTCCTACGCGCAGAAGGTGATCAAGGCCCGGCGCCGCGGCGCGACGTATCCCTACGAGCTCGTCCCGTTGATCACCCGCTCGCCCGATCGTGCTGGCGCACCGGGGATCTTCACCGAGTACGACCTCGACGCGGCCGGATCACCGGTTCCGGTCGATCGGGCGCCCGGTGGGAACACGGCCAACATCGTGCTCGGCGTCGTCACGACGCCCACGCGCCGCTATCCGGAGGGCATGACCCGGGTCGTCCTGCTCGGTGATCCGACGATCGCGCCGGGCGCCATCGCCGAGCCGGAGTGCCGCAGGGTCCTTGCGGCAGTGGAGCTGGCCAGGCGATTCGACGTCCCGGTGGAATGGTTCGCCGTGTCGGCCGGAGCGAAGATCGCCATGGACTCCGGCAGCGAGACGATGGACTGGGTTTCCCGGGTGCTGCGCTCGATCATCGAGTTCACCCAGAGCGGTGGCGAGATGAACGTCGTCGTCACGGGCATCACCGTCGGGGCTCAGCCGTACTGGAACGCCGAGGCCACGATGCTGATGCACACCAGGGGCATCCTGGTCATGACACCGGACTCGACCATGGTGCTCACCGGCAAGCAGTCGCTCGACTACTCCGGCGGGGTATCGGCCGAGGACAACTTCGGCATCGGCGGCTACGACCGGATCATGGGTCCGAACGGGCAGGCGCAGTACTGGGCACCGGACCTGTCCGGCGCCGTCGACGTGCTGCTCGCCCACTACACGCACACGTTCACCGCGCCGGGTGAGCGGTTCCCGCGGCCCGCGGACACCACTGATCCCGTCGAACGGGACATCCGCTCGTCCCCGCATTCCGGTCCGGGCTGCGAGTTCACCCGGCTCGGCGAGATCTTCGCCGACGGGTCGAACGGCGAGCGCAAGAAGCCGTTCGACATCCGCTCGGTGCTGCGTGGTGTCGCCGACGCCGACCACCCGACGCTGGAGCGGTGGGCCGACATGCACTCCGCGGAGTCCGTCGTCGTGCTCGACGCGCACCTGGGCGGACAGCCGATCGCGCTGATCGGCATCGAGTCGCGGCCGTTGCCGCGGACCGGGATCCCGCCGGTCGACGGGCCCGCCCAGTGGACCGCGGGAACGCTGTTCCCACGGTCGTCGAAGAAGACAGCGCGGGCGATCAACGCGGCGAGCGGCAACCGCCCGCTCGTCGTGCTGGCCAACCTGTCGGGCTTCGACGGCTCCCCGGAGTCGCTGCGCGGCCTGCAGCTGGAGTACGGCGCCGAGATCGGCCGCGCGATGGTCAACTTCGCCGGTCCGATCGTGTTCTGCGTGATCTCGCGCTATCACGGCGGCGCGTTCGTCGTGTTCTCCGGCACCCTCAACGACAACATGGAGGTCGCCGCCGTCGAGGGCTCCTACGCCTCGGTGATCGGCGGGGCACCGGCAGCGGCCGTCGTCTTCGCCGGTGTGGTCGCCAAGCGGACTGCGGCGGACCCGCGGATCGCCGACCGGGAGGCCGCGATCGCCGCCGCGGTGGCCACCGGGGACGAGGTCGAGGCGGCTCGGCTGCGCGCGGAGCTGGCGTCGGTTCGCCCGACTGTGCGCTCGAAGATGCTCGGCACGGTCGCTGACGAGTTCGACACGACGCACAGCATCGAGCGCGCACAGCGCATGGGCTCTGTCGACGTCATCGTCTCGGCCGAGCGGCTCCGGCCCTACCTGGCCGACGCGGTGCAGCGCGGGATCGCCCGCACCCTCGGCACGTGAGTCACCAGCAACCACCTGAATGCCTATGAGGACGGAGAAATCATGTCCGAGCACACGAACGAGCAACGGGTAGCCATCGTGACGGGGGGAGCGCGCGGGATCGGCGCTGCCATCACCACGAACCTGGCCCGATCCGGGGTGCACGTCGCCGCCGGCTACTCGTCCCACCGCGAGGCTGCGGACGAGCTCGCGGCCAAGCTCATCGCCGAGGGCGCCTCGGTCTCGGTGCACCAGGGCAACGTCGGCTCGCCCGAGGACTGCCTCCGGGTGGCGGGGGAGGTGCTGGAGCTGAAGGGGCGCATCGATCACCTGGTCAACAACGCCGGCATCACCGTCGACAAGACCATGCGCAGGATGTCGGTCGACGACTGGCACGCGGTGCTGCGGATCAACCTCTCCGGCGCGTTCTACATGACCAAGGCCGTGCTGGAGACCATGATCGAGCGCGGGTTCGGCCGGATCGTCAACATCAGCTCGCTGATCGGGCAGACCGGCGGGATCGGCCAGGCCAACTACGCCGCGTCCAAGTCCGGCCTGTTCGGGCTGAGCCAGAGCCTGGCGCAGGAGGTCGCCCGCAAGGGCATCACGGTCAACTGCGTGGCGCCGGGGTTCGTCGACACCGAGATGGTGGCGGCACTCCCCGAGGAGGTGCTCGCCAAGCTGCTCAAGGGGGTCCCGGTCGGTCGGCTCGGGCAGGCCAGCGAGATCGCTCGCGCGGTCGCGTTCCTCGTCGACGACGACGCGGGCTACATCACCGGCAGCGTCATCTCGGTCAACGGCGGCCTGGACATGTGAGACAGGCGGACAGGATCGGGAGCCTGGTCCGGTGCGCGACCACCAACGAACAGTGGTCAGGCACGCCCCGAGGGTGCCTCCAGCGAAGCGGGTGACGGTACGCCCGGCAGCCGTTCAGCTGTCCCGGAACCGGTTGATCTGCACCTCGTGGCCTGCGCGCCGCTCGGACTTGACCAGTGCCGGCTCGGCGAGGGGGCGAAGTTGGTGCGCGCGAACACCGACACGGTGTGATCGACAGCGAGGTCACCCACGTGCTGACCTCCCCACCGCCCGCCCGCCCGCCCGGCCAGTGCCGGTGGTGGTGGTGGTGAGGCGGCGTTGACGGCACAGTGCGGGTCTGGGACCTGGGGAGCGGTTTGCAGATCGGACCTCCACTCACCGGTCACAGCAGCTCGGTCGTGGCCGTCGTCACCACCGTTCTCGACGGTCGTGTGGTCGCCATCAGCGGCGGCGACGATGCCACCCTCCGACTGTGGGAGATCGATGAATCAGGTGGACGGCACTGGGATACCCGCTGTCGACCACCGGGCGTGTTCGAGCCCCTTCTGCAGGACCGGCGCCAGCTGACCTCGTCGTTGTCGGTGACGGGATGGCGAGTCTGGCCCTTGATCTGAGTGCCACTACCGATCTGTGATCAACAACGCTCGAACGCAGGCAGCTACTGGCAGACCGTTCACGCGCACAAGCTTTACCGCTCCTCGGTCGCCTCGACGTGTGCCACGAAGACCGGTGTCTCGGTGACCCGCCGCCGCAGGAGGCCCATGAGCGCGAGCACCGCAGTGCGGCTGCACATCGTCGGCG
Organism: Pseudonocardia sp. GCM10023141; assembly: GCF_042653605.1. Taxonomy (NCBI): domain Bacteria; kingdom Bacillati; phylum Actinomycetota; class Actinomycetes; order Pseudonocardiales; family Pseudonocardiaceae; genus Pseudonocardia; species Pseudonocardia sp. GCM10023141. The sequence continues at coordinate 427,130 of NZ_JBHSIR010000009.1, read as the reverse complement.
TGGCGACATGAGCTGTTCGTGGCGAGTTACTGCGCCGATCGGCCCGTCGTTGGTTGCGACATGCCGATTCCAGAAGGTGATCACGAGGTGGTGATCTCTCCGAGGAGTGGGGTGTGGCCTGATCGTAGGTCGGAGGTGGGCTATCGGGGTTGAGTTTCTGAACTCGATGCGGCGATGGCCGCCGACGGCCTCAAATCGGTGATCTGCTGGAGCGACTCGGGGAAGGTCGCGGATCGAGCAATCATCCGACGACTTCTCACCTGGGCTTGGGGCCAGTTGACGGTCAGCGCACCGCACAGTCGGCCCGTTGCATCCGCATACAGAGCGGCAGCGCGGGCATCGTTTCCGGTCCAGTTGCCGACCAACTGGACCCCGGTCGCGAGACTCGGCATGCCGACGATTTGGATCTTCCAGTCGTACTGGTCGCTCCACACGTATTCCACGGGCTGGTAGGAGCGAAGGTCGCCACGGTGGAGGAGGTTGTGGGCCACGCATGACGCTTGCTCGACAGCGTTGGTCCAGTGCTCGGCTCGGACGTGCTTCTGGTGGCGGGGGTGATACCAGCGCGCGACGTCGCCCACGGCGAACACGTCCTGCGCGCCCAGCGCGCGGGAGTGCTGATCGCACAGGACCCCGTTGTCGATCTCGAGCCCGGAACCGGCCAGCCACGCGACGTTGGGCACTGCTCCGATGCCGACGACGACCGTCGCTGCGCCCAGGTGCGTGCCATCGCTGAGGTCAACGCGCAGATCACCTGCGTGGCCGTCGACGTTGTCGACGCCCACACCGAAGCGCGTGACAACGCCATGGCGATGATGCTGCTCGGTCAGGTAGTGCCCGACCTCAGGGCCCACCGCGCGGCCGATCGGCGCTTGCCGGGGATCGACGATGGTGACCTCGTGCCCCAGTGATCGTGCGGTGGCGGCAACTTCGCATCCGATGAAACCGGCACCGACGACGACGACCGGACCGGGGCGACGCAGATCGGCGGCGAGGGCTTCGCCGTCTGCCCGGCTGCGAAGCACGTGGGTGCCGGAGGGTGGCAACCAGGACGGTCGGCGCGCCGCGGCACCCGTGGCGACGACCAGGTTGTCGTAGGCCAGATGCGTTCCGTCCTCGAGGCCTACCTGTTGCCCGGGCAGATCAAGTCGCACCGCTGGACAGCCCAGCCGTAGCTCGATGCCGGCATCCTCGGCGTCGCGCTCGGACACCAGCTCCAGGCTCGCGGCATCGCGGCCGCCCGTGAGGAATTGCTTCGACAGTGGTGGCCGGTCGTAGGGCAGGTGGGGTTCGTCGCCGACCAGGACGAGACGTCCTTCGAAGCCGTGGCTGCGCAGTGCTTGGGCTGTCCGCAGGCCGGCGATCGAGGCGCCTACCACCAGGACGCTCGTCGTCATGGGTCTTCTCCCTGGTCATCAGTTGGGCCCGCCTCGAGGCGTGGGCCGGCCTCTGGCGTGGCCTCAAGCCTAAGAATCGATAATCTAGCAAACACTACGACAGACCCTTGACTCGTCGATTCCTGTGCTGGACAGTGTGCGCAGCCCAACACACCGTCGGCGACGCCGGGACTCGGACGCCCGCTCGAGGGCCTGCCCGGGTCGGCGACAGCCTGGGACAGGTCCAAGGAAGGTTGACAGTGAAGTCGATCAGGACATCGCTCGTGGGTGCCCTCGCGCTCACCCTCGCCGCGTGCGGAAGCGTCACCGCGAGCAACGGTGGATCTCAGCCGGGCGCTGACTCGGCAGCGTGCGCTTCCACGTCTGGCGTGACGGACACCTCGATCAAGCTCGCGGCGATCAGTGACTTGTCGGGCCCGGTCTCCTCTGGGGGAATTCCGTTCTACAAGGGTCTCGACGCGTACCTCGCCTACGCGAACGAGAAGCTCAACACGCTCGGCGGTCGCAAGGTCGACCTGGACGTGCAGGACTCGGCCTATGACACGCAGAAGGCCTTGAGCGAGTACCGCGCTGTTCGCGATTCGGTCGCTGCAGTGCCGCTCGCGTTCGGCTCCGCGATCAGCTCGGCGTTGGCGCCCCTGGCGGTGCAGGACTGCATGGCGGTGATGTCGAATGCGGCCTCGGTCGCGGAGAAGCCGCCCAACATCTTCTACCTCGGGCCGACGATCGAGGACCAGGTGATCAACGCGCTCACCTGGTACGTGAAGACGCAGAACCACCCTGGCGCGAAGGTCGCCCTGTTGGCTCAGTCAGGAGCCAGTGGTGATGCGATGGTGCGGGCGGCGCAAGCGACCGCGCAGGCGTCCGGGTTCACGGTCGTGGCGACTCAGACCTTCGCGGCAACGGACAAGACTTTCGCGGGCCAGATCGCGGCCATCCAGGCGGCACGACCGGACGTTGTGCTGATGGGCAACCAGCCCGGCGCGGCCATCACCTTCTTCGGTGAAGCACAGGCCGCGGGCGCCACGTGGGACTGGCTGGGGACCCAGGGCGCCTTCGCCCCGACGGTTTTCCGGCTGCCGATCAGCCAGGCCTTCCAGCAGAAGGTCGTTCTTTCCTATGGCGGACCGATATTCCAATCAGGCGGGCCCGCGATCGAACTCGCGCAACGTGAGATCACCGCACGCCACTCCGACGTCGCCACCGACCCCTCGGCGCTGGTCGGGTGGGAAGCGGGACTGTTCATCTACGGTGCGCTGACGAACGCGACCAAGTCCAACACGCTCACCCGTGGCGGAATCACGGCCGCCTTGGGCGGCCTCAGCATCCCCGGAGTAGGTACCCCCGACATCAAATTCGACTCCCACGGAGTCGTTGCCGGGGTGCCGTTCCACGCCACCGCGATGGCTGCTCCGGACGCGTCGGTTCCCGGTGGGCTCAAGGTGGTTGCGCCCTACAGCGCCGCTGAGTTCATCCCCAGCTACTACGCCGCCACGGCACAGAAGTAGAAGTCGGCCCATACGGCAGGCAGACCCTGACAGAGAGGGAGAATTTCCTTGGCGCTCCACCGCCTTCAGTCGATCACCCTCGGTGTGCCCAATGTCGCGGACACCGCCCGCTACTACGAGGAGTTCGGACTCGGTCGCACCCGTACGGGCGGCTTGGCCACCACCGACGGCGGGGAGCAGCTGCTGCTTCGGCGCGCACCACGGCGCAGGCTGGAGGAACTGCGGATCGAGTGTGACGACGCCGATGACCTCAACCGGATCGCCACCAATTTGAGCCGGCTCGACATCGCGTTCGACCGGACCGCGACGGAGCTCTCGGCGGTCGAGGACGCATCCGGAGTACGGGCCACCGTGGTGGCCGCCGCGCGCCGCCAGCAACCTCTCGTCGAGGAGCGGCACTACAACACACCGGGCAACCCGGTGCGTGGCACCGGTCGATCCGGCAGTCTGGGCAGGACCGACCCGGTGCGGCCGCGCCAACTCGGCCACGTCGTGGTGGGGTCGCTGGACCAGAACCGTACCCAGACGTTCTTCATGCAGGGCATCGGGTTCCTCATCAGCGACGAGATCAAGGGCCGGGCAGCTTTCCTGCGCTGCTCGGAAGAACATCACAACCTTCTCGTGCAGTCGGCACCGGTGAACTTCTTCCACCATTCATCGTGGCAGGTGGACGACATCGACGAGATCGGTCGCGGAGCTGCGGCCATGCTGGAAGTGGATCCTTCCCGACACGTGTGGGGGCTCGGTCGACATCACGTGGGATCGAACTTCTTCTGGTACCTGCGCGACCCCGCCGGAAACTTCTCTGAATACTATTCGGACATGGACTGCATCCTCGAGGATCAGTTGTGGAAGCCAGAGGTGTTCGAGGGAAAATGGGCGCGATACGACTGGGGTCCGCCACCGCCGCCGAGCTTCATCCGCCCGGATGATCTGACCGAGCTGATGGCGGATCTCCATTGACACAGACGACAGCCGTTCCGCCGTCCGAACCCCTGGCGATCACTGATCTCACCCGTGCGGTCGTCTATCCCGAGTCGCCACGCTGGCATGCCGATCGGATCTGGTTCTCGGATGTGCACGACTACACGATCAAGACCATCGACCTTGCTGGTGCGATAGAGGTCATCGCGGCAGTCCCTGGCAGGCCTGCCGGGATCGGGGTTCTCCCCGATGCAGGCGTGCTGATGGCGACCGCCCTCGACGCGAAGCTCAACCGGGTCGTCGCAGGCTCGGTCATCGAGGTCGCCGACCTGGCACCCCTTGTCAGCGGCTTGCTCAATGACATGATCGTCGATTCGCGGGGCCGCGCCTACGTGGGCGACACCGGTTTCCGGCCGGGGATTGGCGAAGCGGAAGGCGCTGGTCGGCTCGTGTGCTGGTCCGAAGGGGGCTCAGCCCGGGTCGTCGCAGAGGACCTTGCCTTTCCCAACGGGCTGGCGATCACCGACGACAACACCGTTCTCTACGTTGCCGAGACGCGTGGTCAGCGCATCACTCGGTTCGCCGTCACCGAAGACGGTTCGCTCGAGGCGCGGACCACGGTGGCCGAACTCGAGTGCAGGCCCGACGGAATCTGCCTGGATGAGGCGGGGGCTCTGTGGGTAGCGGCAACCCGGGCCGGCAAGTTCCTTCGTCTCTCGCCGGCGGGAGAGATCTTGATGGAGATCCCCTCGCCCGGGGCGACCGCTGTGGCCTGCGTCTTCGTCGGCGCCGAGCGCGACGATCTCCTCTTGTGCTCGGCCGACACGACACCCGAGCGCCTCGGCCGGGGCATCAGCAACGGGCGCATGGACCTTGTCCACCCCGGAAGGAAAGGTGCGGGTAGACCATGACCTCGTCGCTCCCAGCTGCACAGAACGCGACCCCGGACTCGCAGTTCGATGTGATCATTGTCGGTGGCGGGCCGACGGGGCTGGTCACAGCGGCGCTTCTCGGTAGGAACAAACACCGGGTCGCCGTCGTGGAGCGCCACCCCCAGCCCTACGGACTGCCGCGGGCGGGCCATGTCGACCACGAAGTGATGCGCGTTCTCCAGGGCATCGACTCCCATCAGGCGCTCATCGATGACGGGGTGACCAACCCGGTTTACCGCTGGCTGAATGGCCGCGGGGAGATGCTCCTGTCGTTCACGCGCGGCGACAGCATCTCGGGATTCCTCTCGGACTACATGATGTATCAGCCGGTCCTCGAGGACGCCCTGCACGCCGCTCTCGCCCGATGCGCCAACAACGTCACGCTGCTGATGGGCTGGGAGGCCGCCTCCGTCAGCGACCAGGGCGTCAGCGACCAGGGCGATGACGGAGTGACGTTGACGATTCGTCGCCACGACAGCGACGAGACGGGCTCGCTGCATGCGCGTTACCTGCTCGGTGCGGATGGGGCGCGCAGCACGATCCGGGAGAGTCTCGGGCTGGCACAGACCGACCTCGGTTTCAGCGAGGATTGGCTCGACATCGACGTCAAACTCCTCCGGCCGCTGCGCTTCGACCCGGACGGACAGTTCTGTGATCCCGCCCGTCCTGCCTACGTCGGCCCGCTGGGCAAGCGCCACCACCGATTCGAGTACGCCGCACTGCCCGGCGAGACCTGGGCGGAGCTGGAGCGACCCGAGACCGCCTGGAAACTGTTGAACGCGCGAGGCTTCACCCCCGACGATATGGAGATCGTCCGCCAGGTCGTCTACCGCTTCGAAGCGAAGCTCGCGGATTCCTGGCGTCGCGGGAACGTGATGCTCGTCGGCGACTCCGCACACACCATGCCCCCTCATTTCGGTCAAGGCCTCTGTTCGGGGGTCCGCGACGCCGCCAACATCGCCTGGAAGCTCGACCTCGTGCTCAGGAGGCGAGCGCCCGCGACGCTGTTGGACGCCTACGAGACCGAACGCAAACCGCACGCCCGACAGTGGATCGAGAACTCCGTCGCTGTCGGACGCATCTCCTGCATCCTTGATCCAGCAGCGGCGGCCGAACGCGATGCGCGGATCCTGTCGGGAGAGGCACCGTCTTTCCCGCGCCCCAATTTGAGCACCGGGGTTCTGCAGTCCCGCGACGGTACCCATCCCTGGCCGCCTGCCGGTGACTTCTCACCGCAGGGTGTCGTGAGTGACCGCTCGACCAAGGGCCTGCTCCACGATGTGGTGGGACACGGCTTCATCCTCCTCGTCCGCGGCGACGATCCACGCCCTGCGCTCTCCACCTCGACCCGCGCCGTTCTGGACCGTCTCGATGTACGGGTGCACTGGTTCTCCGCGAATGCGAACGACGACACCACGCTGGCCGACATCGATGGTGTCTACACCGCATATTTCGATACTCACGACACCGACGCGGTCCTGATCCGGCCCGACTACTACGTCTTCGGCGTAGCCCGCCCACCGGGCGGCATCGAAGGCCTGATCGGCGACCTTGCCGCTGCGATCGACGACGACACCTCACCGTCAGCCGGAAGTGGAGCATGACCTACACCATTCGCGGTGGCCTCATCCTCGAGGCACAGCAACCCGACGCCCACCGTGCCGATCTCCGCGTGCAGGACGGCGTCATCGTCGACATCGCGCCCGAGCTCCCCGGCGCCTCGCCCGATGACATCGACGCCACCGGCATGCTCGTCCTACCGGGCCTGATCGACACCCACCGCCACATGTGGCAGACCGGCATGCGCGCCACCGCCTTCGGGTGGACGCTGCAGCAGTACATGACGGACTTCCAGATGCGCCTGGCACCGCATTACACGCCCGCAGACGTGTACGCAGGAAACCTCCTCGGAGCGCTGACCGCGCTGGACGCCGGCATCACCACCGTGCGCGACGAGTCCCACGTGCAGAACAGCTGGGACCACACCACGGCCGCGGTCTCTGCACTCCAGACCGCCGGGATCCGGGCGAAGTTCGCCTACGGATGGCCCTCGAGCAGCGACTACATGAAGGGCAGCACACGCCACCACCCGGCCCAGATGGAGCGCGCACGGAAAGAACTCCTCCCCGATGACAGCGCCCTGGTCACGATGAACGCGCACCTGCGCGGCCCCGGCATGTCGAGTCCCGACATCTTCGCAGCCGACCTGGCACGCGCCCGCGACCTCGGGCTCGCCATCTCCGTTCACGCAGGCTCTGCGCCACGCGACGGCGTCCATCCCGGCGATGTCGAAAGCATGGCAACGGCGGGACTGCTCGGCCGCGACATGACCCTGGTCCACTGCTGTCGCTGCACCGACGACGAGTTCGCCATGATGGCCGAGGCCGGTACCAGCGCCAGCGTGACAGCAGCCATCGAGACGGTCATGCCAGGCCTGGGTGCACCCGCGCTGGCGCGCATGAGGCGCGCGGGTCTGCGGCCCGGTCTCGGAGTCGACGTCGAGGTCGCGGCGGGCGGTGACCTGTTCGGGGTCATGCGCGCGGCGCTGCACAGCCACCAACTGCAGGCAGGCCTGTCACCTGAGTTCGCGCAGCGCTACCCGGCGCCGTCGGCCGCTGATCTGCTCGAATTCGCGACCGTGTCCGGTGCGCGGGCCCTCGGCCTGGAAGATCGCGTCGGCCGGCTCGCCACTGGTCTGGATGCCGACATCATCCTGCTGCGAACCACCGATATCAACATGATCGGACCGGGCCGCTGGCTGGAATCGGTCACGCTCGCGGCGAATCCCGGAAACGTTGACACCGTGCTGGTGCGGGGAGTGATCCGAAAGCGGCACGGCGCGCTGGTCGGCGTCGACCAGGAGCAGGTTCGCGGATTACTACACGAATCCTGGGAGCGACTCGGTGTCGCCTCGGTCGAGAAGGAGACACAGTGGCACTGAAGTCCGGCGGTCAATACCTCGCCGAAGCGTTCGATGCCTACGGGGTACACGCAGTGTTCCTCGTCCCGACGATTCTCAGCCGCACCCTCGTGGAAATGGAGGAACGGACCGCCATCAAGCGGATCGTCACCCACGGTGAGAAGGCCGCTGTCTACATGGCCGACGGGTACGCCCGCGCCACCGGGAAAGTGGGCGTCTGCTTCTCCCAGAACATCGGCGCCTCCAATCTTGCGGCCGGGTTGCGGGACCCGTTCTTGGGAGGGTCGCCCGTGCTCGCCATCACCGGCGGACCGTTCCAGTACTCCCGCGGACGCCACTACTACCAGGAGATCGTCGACCTTCCCCAGTTCCGGAACCTGACGAAGTGGAGCGAGTCAGTTCCCGACGTCGAACGCCTCCCCGACATGCTCGACACGGCATTCCGGATCGCCACCGCCGGCATGCCCGGCCCGGTGCATCTGGAGTTCGAGGGTCATGCCGGCAAGCAGCTCGACACCGCTGAGTTCGACGCCCCGGAGATCGTTGCGGGCACGCGCTGCGTCCCTGCTGTGCGGACAGCGATCGAGCCGGGGGCACTGGCGGACGCCGTCGCTCGCCTGCGTGCCGCGCGCAGGCCCGTGATCGTCGCTGGGGGTGGGGTGCGCTGGTCGGGGGCAGGGTCCGAGCTGTTGGCGGTCGCGGAGGCCCTCGGTGCCCCGGTCGCCACCTCGATGAACGCCAAGGACGTCTTCCCCGCGCTGCATCCGCTCGCCGTCGGCGTCCCCGGGCTCTATTCCCGGCCCAGCGCCAACCAGGCACTCCTCGAGGCGGACCTGGTCCTCTACGTGGGTAGCCAGACCGGTAGCCAGGTCACCTTGATGTGGTCGGTCCCGGAGCTGTCGACGCCGGTCATCCACCTCGACATCGACCCGACTCGACCCGGTCGGCACTTCAAGGACAGCGTCGCGCTCGTTGCCGACGCCAAGGTGGGGCTGAGCCAGCTCGCCGCCGAACTGCGTCGCGACGCCGGTGACTCCCGAGACGAGTGGGCAGCACGCGCAGCGCAGCTGGTCGAGCGTTGGCGCAGCGAGGTCGCTGACCACGTGACAGCAGATGCCGTGCCGATGCGCCCGGAGCGGCTCATGGCCGAGCTGACCGACTGCCTGCCCCATGATGCGATCGTCGTGACCGACACCGGTCATTCCGGCATGTGGACGGGCGGCTACCTCGATCTACTGCACCCCGGCCAGTCCTATCTCCGGGCCGCCGGGTCACTCGGGTGGGGCCTACCCGCCGCCATCGGAGCTCAGATCGGACAGCCGGAACGACCCGTTGTCCTGGTCACCGGTGATGGAGGGCTCTGGTACCACATCGGCGAGCTGGAGACAGCGGCCCGGTGGAACATCCCCCTCGTCGTCGTCGTGAACAACAACAAGGCGCTCAACCAGGAGATTCACAACTACACCCTCGCCTACGGGGGAGAGCTGCACGGGCGACACCACGAGCTCTGGCACTTCCACGACGTCTCCCTTGCCGGCGTCGCGAACGCGATGGGCGTGTTGGGCATCACCGTCGAGAAGGCCGCTGACCTGCCGTCCGCGATCGATCGAGCACTCTCCACCAACGGCCCGGTGCTCGTCGAGGCGCTCACCGACATCGAGGCGCTGGCGCCGCCCGGTTCGGCCGCCCGGGCGCCCCGTTAGTCCTCCGAAGATCGGTGTGCCCGCCGCAGCGTGGCGGCGCGCGTGTGCCAGACGAGAGAAAGCCAAGTGCGAGAGAATCAGGTAGGTACACCATGAAGCTCGTGAGCTACCGGCACGCCGGGCAGGAGTCCTTCGGCCGGCTCGTGGGCAGTGCCGTCATCGACTGCCGCGCGGCGACCCCGTACCACTCGATCCAGGAAGTCCTCCACCATGAGGCCCTGCCCGAGATCAGGCGTGTGACCGAGGGGCGCCGTCCCGACGTCGAGATTGCCGACGTCGACCTGCTTCCCGTGATCGTCAGCCCGGCGAAGGTGATCTGCGTCGGGCTCAACTACAAGAGCCACCGCGACGAGAGCGGCCGAGCGCCGGATGCGAAGCCGACGATCTTCACGCGATTCGCCGATACCCAGATCGGGGCCGGTCATCCGGTCACGATTCCCGCCGTCGTCGAGAAGTTCGACTACGAAGGCGAGCTGGCGGTGATCATCGGCAGGTCCGCGCGCCATGTCGACGTGGTTGATGCCTTCAGCTACGTCGCTGGTTACGCGCCCTACAACGACTTCAGTGCGCGCGACTGGCAGAAGCACAGCGGCCAGTGGACACCGGGGAAGAACTTCACCGGCACGGGCGCTTTCGGGCCGGCCATGGTGACCGCCGACGAGGTGGGTGAGGTCGAGGACCTCCTCCTCGAGACGCGGGTGAACAACGAGGTGCGCCAGTCGGCGAGGGTCGGCGAGCTGATCTTCACGATCCCCGAGCTGATCGCCTACATCACCACCTTCACCGAGCTCAACGCTGGTGATGTCATCGTGTCGGGAACCCCAGGAGGGGTGGGGCTCTTCCGTGACCCGCCGGTGTTCCTCGGCGACGGGGACGTCGTCGAGGTCGAGATCTCCCGGTTGGGGACATTGCGCACTCCCGTACGCTCGGCTCAGCGGGTTGAAGCGAGCGGCTGATGGGCACCGTCGTCTCGGGCCTCGCGGTCGGGTGCATCTACGCCCTGCTCGCGTGCGGATATGCCCTCATCTTCAAGGTGTCGCGGTCGCTGAACCTCGCGCTGGGCGCGTTCCTGCTGCTGGGCGGCTATCTGGCCTATCAGCTGGGCACCGCAGGAGCAGGGCTCCCGTTCGTGATCGCCGTGGCGATCAGTTGTGGCCTCGTCGCGGTCCTCGCCTTCGTCGTCTACCGCACCGTCGCGTGGCCCCTGATCCGGGCGCACCCCGACGCTTTGGTGATCGCCACGATCGGCGTGGATCTGACCGTGCGGTCGCTGCTGAGCTCCAACGATCACTGGAGCCTGAACGTGCTCGATGTCGGCCTGCCGGGCACGGGTCAGATCAGCGCCGGGGGCGACACGGTGGCCTCGGCGGACATCGTCATCATCGGTGTCACCGCTGCAGTGGGCCTGATCCTCGCGGCGGTCTTCCGCTGGAGCAACTTCGGACTGTCGATGCGGGCCTGCGCCGAGGACGGTGAGGTTGCCCTCGCCCAGGGCATCTCGATTCGTCGAAACCTCGCCGTCGCCTGGATCATCGCCGCCGCGCTGACAGCGTTGGTCGGGATCCTGGTCGGTGCGTCGCCACGCAACCTCGACATGTCCAACTACGCGTGGGCGTTCCGGGCGCTACCGGCAGCGGTGCTCGGCGGGATCGGGTCACTGCGCGGTGCCTTCGTCGGTGGGATCACCGTCGGCTACATCGAGGTGCTGGCGCTGATCTACCAGCCACCCTTCTTGGGTAGCGGCTTCTATCTCATCGTTCCGTACGCGGCGATGCTGGTCGTGCTGCTCATCCGGCCGCAGGGCCTGTTCGGGGTTCGGAAGGTGGCGAGGGCATGACCGCTAGCTCGGTGGTCCCCACCGTGACCAGATCCACCGATCCCGCTGTACCCCTCGGACGTCGCACCGGCGGACGCCCCTGGGCCGGCCCCGTTGTCATGGCGGCGATCCTCGTCGGCCTCCTCGCCGTCGGCCCGGGATCCCTGATGAACGTCGCCATCACCGCCTTCACCTTCGCGATCGCGGCACAGGGGCTGACGGTCCTGGCCGGCCCCGTCGGTGTGGTGAGCATCGGGTCGTCGGCGTTCGTGGGGGCCGGCGCGTTCGTGACGGCGTACTTCGTGAAGACCGCCGCGCTGGACCTGCTGCCCGCCATGATCCTCGGGATCCTGGTCTGCGGAGTACTGGGACTCGCTGCGGCTCCCATCGCGGGGAAACTGTCCGGGATCCAGATCGCCATCATCACGGTCGGTCTGAGCTTCCTGGCGCAGTACGTCTTCCAGGTCGCGACACCCTTCACCGGTGGCGGCGCCGGCCTGCAACTGGATGCGATCACCGTCGCCGGACACGACCTGAACGCGCCGCTGCGCCTGGCCGGGGTCATCGTGCCTGTGGACTCCGTCTTCCTCACCCTCACCACGATGATCCTTCTCCTGACGACGGTAGCCACCACCAACCTGCTCAAATCCCGCACAGGTCGAGCCCTGTACATGACGGGAACCTCCGCCATCGGCGCCCGCACCTTCGGAATCGACCCCGCCCGGTATCGAGCCATCGCCTTCATCTATGCGGCTGTACTCGGCGGACTCGCCGGTGGCCTGCTCGCGAGCCGACAGGGATTCATCTCCTGGGAGCAGTTCGGCATCGCGATGTCGATCAACCTGATCGCGGTGATCGTCCTCGGTGGACTGGGGTCGGTCTACGGGGCCATCGCCGGCGCCGTCGTGGTCTACGCCCTTCCCGAAGTCGTGAAGATCTATGCCGATGTCTTGCCCTTCGTGTCCATCAGCAGCTCGGGGCTCACCCCGGAACGAGCCACCGCCATCCTGTACGGGCTTCTCCTGGTCGTGATCACGGTCCTCGAGCCCGCCGGCCTTGCCGGTGTCCACCAGCGCCTCGCGCGACGAGCACGTCGCCTCATCGGGAGGGCGAAGACATGACCGAAGAGTCCGTGAGAACACCCGAGCTCGCGCAGGCGCACTCGACGAGGCTCGCCGAGCCGTTGCTGGCCATCGCGGGACTGAACCTCACCTACGCCCGATCGATCCGCGCCCTTCGCGGTGTGACCCTGAACGTGGGCAGGGGAGAGGTGGTCGCGCTCCTCGGCGCGAACGGCGCCGGCAAGTCGTCGCTCCTGCGGGCCGTATCGGGACTGCTGCCCCAGCACGGCGGATCGATGACCGCCGACAGCGCAACCCTTGAGGGCAACGTCCTGACCGGGCGTGACCCGGTACGGGCCGTCGGGCTCGGGATCCGCCAGGTCATGGAGGGCCGACGGATCTTCGTCAACCTCACCGTCCGCGAGAACCTGCTGACCGGGGCTGCCACGCTGAGGAGCAAGCGGGCTCGCAACGACGCCGTCGCGGCGATGATGGACCGCTTCCCCCTGCTGCGAGCTCGGGCCCAAGAGCAGGCGGGCCTGCTGTCGGGTGGGCAGCAACAGATCGTCGCCATCGCCAGGGCACTCGTCGGCTCGCCCAGACTTCTCATGCTCGACGAGCCCAGCCTGGGGCTCTCACCGCAGGCAACCCACGAGGTCGCCGCGCTGCTGACGGAACTGCATCGTGAAGGCCTCTCGATGTTGCTCGTCGAGCAGAACGTCTCACTCGCCCTCTCGCTGGCCGACTTCGGATACGTCCTGAGTCGAGGAGAAGTCGTCCGCGCGGGGACGAAGAAACAGCTGATGGACGATTCGCAGCTCTCCGAGCTCTACCTCGGTTCATCGCCCGGTGAGAACAGGGCTCTCGGCACAGCAACCGCGCAAGCGGTCGAGGGGAGCGATCTGCCGTGGTATCGCTAGACACGCAGGCCGCAGCGGGCCTCGTGGTCGAGTCCGTGGATCTTCGATTCGGCGGGGCGCACGTCCTTCGCGATGTCAGCCTCGAGGTGTATCCGGGCGAGATCATGGCGCTGATCGGGCCGAACGGGGCTGGGAAGACATCCCTGGTGAACGTGCTGACCAAGGTGTACCGGCCGAACCGGGGAGAAGTTCGCCTCTCCATCGACGGGAAGGTCTACACGCTCTCGCAGATGCGCGCGCACGAGCTCGTACGCATCGGCGTGGCCAGGACCTACCAGAACCTGCTCCTGCAGCCGGCGATGTCAGCCCTGGACAACGTCCTCATGGGACGCCACCCGCTGATGCGCGCGGGTACGTGGTCGAACCTTGTGTGGATCGGTCGGGCCAGCCGGGAGGACCGCCTGCACAGGGAGATCTGCCTGGAGATTCTCACCTTCCTCGGCCTTGGGCAGTACGCGCACGTCGTCGTCGGACAGCTACCGTACGGAATTCAGAAGCGCATCGAGATCGCTCGTGCCTTGGCAACCCGGCCTCGACTGCTGCTGCTCGACGAGCCTGCCGCAGGGCTCAACGAAGCCGAAACCGTCGAGATCGTGGAGCTTCTCCAGCGCATCCGCGCCAGCGGCCGTTGCACCCAGCTGTTGATCGATCACGACATGAGCCTGGTCATGGCGGTATCGGAGCGCATCGCCGTGCTGAACTTCGGCGAGATGATCGAAGTCGGCGCGGTCAAGGACGTCATCTCGAACCCCGAAGTCATCGCCGCCTACCTGGGCACAACATCGGAGCAACCCGCCCCCACACCACCGGGAACCGACGAGCACCGGTCGGATGGACGATCGGGGCGACTGCCCCTGAGGAGTAGCCAGTGACCACCACGCCTTTCGATCCTCTCAGCATCGCTGACAACCACAATGCGGAGACCACCCTGAGCGCCGCCCGGCGGTCGTGCCCGGTATCGCAGCCCTACCCGCATGTCAACGTGGTCGCCTCCGATGACCGTTGCCGAGAGGTGCTGCTCGACCCCGCTGTCTACTCGAACCACTTCAACTTCATCCTCGAGGATGGGCCTGCCCCGACGGAGCGGACCGGCGACTACAAATTCATCACGCGAATCGATCCTCCTGAGCACACCGCCCTTCGCCGGTTCCTGCGTCGATGGTTCTCGCCTGCCGGGCTCCGGTCGCTGGAACCCGCAGTCCGAAAGATCGTCGACGACGTCGTCGGGAACCTCCCGGATCGCGGGACCGTGGACCTGTTCAGCGACGTCGCCCACCTGGTGCCCGCGCGTACCGTCTATACCCTCCTGGGGATACCTCCTGCCGACTGGTCGACCATTCAGGAGTGGTCGGACCAGGGCAACCAGGACCTGCCGCGGCAGAATCCGGAGGCGACCGGACGTGTCCGTGATTACCTCATCGAGCTGCTCGCCGCCCGGCGCACGTCAGGGGAGCGCCACGACGACGTGATCGACGGATTTCTCTACCCGGGCGAGGACCCGCCGTTTGCGGCTGAGGACATCGTCCAGCACATACGCCAGCTGATTGCCGCCGGTACCGACACCACGAGCGGCCTCATCGTCAATGTGTTCTACCGGCTCCTGGAAGATGATGCGCGGTGGAATCGCCTCGTCGGGGATCCCGCGCTGTCCACGCCGGCCGTCGAGGAGTCGTTGCGCCGAGACTCACCGATTCAGTACACCCTGCGCACGGTGGCGAAGGAAGCGGATCTGGGAGGCTGCCCGGTCATGCCCCGCGACCGCGTCGTGGTGAGTCTCCAGTCTGCGAATTGGGACGAGGAATCGTGGGGCGAGAACGCACTCGACTACGATCTCGATCGGCCGGGTCCGGCCGGCCACATCGCGTTCGGCTCGGGAATCCACTCCTGTCTGGGTGCACCGCTGGCTCGCCTGGAAGCTCGGTTGACGCTCGAGGTCATGGCCGCGACGTTCCCCGCCCTGCACCTGGCTGAGGGATTCAACTGGGTGCCGATCGAGAGCTTGCAGATGCGGCGCCCCAAGGCGTTGCCGGCCGAACTGGGCGGACGGAAGCAGTCATGAGGATCGAAGTCGACCGCGATCGGTGCGAAGGCCACGGCCTGTGCGAGGCAGCTGCCCCCGGGCACCTACATCTCGACGACGACGGTGAGCTGATCATCGATCGCCCCGACATCTCCGATGGTGAGCGTGAGTCCGCGACGATGGCCACGCGGGTCTGCCCCGTGGCTGCCTTGCGGCTCACGTCCTGAACGCACTGGCTGCCACCCGCTGCCGTGTCAGGCTCCGCGGCGAGCACTATTATCGATAATTCCAGTAATTAGGGATAATCGGAAACATATAGTACGATCGGGGCATGGTGCGAACCGCTACGGCAGAGAGTCTGGGCGCCGACGTCTACGCGGGCATCCGGAGCGCGATACTCAACGGCGACTTCCAGCCCGGTCAGCGGCTGAAGGCCTTGGAGTTGCGCGGGCGCTTCGGGGGCGTCAGCTTGAGTGTTGTGCGCGAGGCGCTGAGCCGGTTAGCCGCCGAGCGGTTGGTTGTCGCCCGTTACAACCAGGGCTTCACCGTCGCTGAGGTCACAGCCAAAGGTATTGTTGAT
This sequence comes from Pseudonocardia sp. GCM10023141, assembly GCF_042653605.1. NCBI lineage: Bacteria > Bacillati > Actinomycetota > Actinomycetes > Pseudonocardiales > Pseudonocardiaceae > Pseudonocardia > Pseudonocardia sp. GCM10023141. The sequence goes on along the minus strand of NZ_JBHSIR010000009.1, from coordinate 411,349 downwards.
CTCACCTCCATTCGTTGCCTGATCGAGGGTCACGCGTTACGGCTGTCGATCGAGCGCGGTGACTTCGAATGGGAGTCGGCTGTAGTGGCCGCTCACCATGTGCTTCGGCGCACGCCGAGAAGGTCTCCAGGGGCGGGAGGAACTCCCGAGGCTTGGGCCATCGCGCATCGGGTGTTTCATAAAGCCTTGATCGGGGCCTGTGATATTCCTGACTTGCTTGACATCTGCAACTCTTTGATGAACGGCAGTGAACTCTACCGGCGTGTCGCGGCCAGGGTGAGCGATGGCACCCGAGATGTCGACCAAGAACACGAGAACCTGATGGCGCTCGCTGTCGCACGCAAGACTGACGAAGCGCTTGCGGCGTTCGAATCGCACCTGCAGTGCACCGCAAGCCAGGTGCTGACCGGGCTCGAGCTCGACCGGAACGGCGTGGGAAGCGATTGATCATGGCTGTCCTGTGGACCAGTGCCAGACGCGCGCAGCCACGACGGTCGCGGGGAACGTGCGCAACGGCGTCCGCCGCCGCCCGGGTGGGGCGGCGGCAGACGGATAGAGGTGAGGCTCAGGAGTCCCAGATGGGGCCGAAGGCGGGGATGCCGCGCTGCTGCAGCTCGCTGACCATCTTCAGGGTGGCCGCCTTGTTGGAGATGCAGATGACGGCCTCGGCGCCGCTCTCGAGGTAGGCCTTGTAGGCCAGCTCGGCGAGGTCGGGCTTGCCGTCCTCGTCGGTGTTCCACAGCACGGCGTTCGGCTGGGCGGTGAGGATCTGGTCGACCAGCTCGGTGCCGTAGGTGCGCTCCGGGTGCCGGGTGACCCAGACCAGCTGCGCCGGGGTCGGGTCGTTGAGCAGGTGGGGCAGGCACGGGGCGATGCCGCTGCCGGTGGCGACCCAGACGACCTTGGTGAACAGCCGGGCGCAGGTGCCCACTCCGGTGGTGGGGACCCCGCGAACCCACAGGTGGTCGGGGGTATCGGCGATGAGCTCGGACGTCCAGTCACCGGCGCGGGAGATGGCCAGCTGGAAGCCGGGTGCGTCCGGAGTCATCATGTTGGCGAAGGCGTGCCACTCGCCGAGCGGGGTGCGGGCGACCCGGGAGGCGGAGCCGGTCCGAGGCCGCTTCTCGGTCGGGAAGCGGACCAGCGCCACGTGGCTCGACGGCGTGAAGACCTCGACGGGCACCCGGCGCAGCTGCAGCCACGGGATGGCCGCACCGATCAGCAGCACGACGAGGATCCAGGTATTGGGCGAGGCGGCCAACGTGGTGAGGACGTCGCCCCCGGTGCTGATCGCGACCAGGAAGGTCAGGCAGACGAACAGGGCCAGTGCCAGCCAGCCGCCGTAGCGGTGGGTGGACTCGAAGACGTAGTGGTGCCGCTCCCGCATCGACGGACGGGCGCAGGCGGCGATGACGACGAGGTCCAGCGCGATGGTCAACGCGACGCAGACGAGGGCGGTGTGCACGCCGGCGACGGCGCCGAGCTGCGGCTGGGTCAGCAGCACGGCGGTGAAGGCCAGGAACCACCCGGTCGCCGAGATCGCACATCCGACGTGGACGCCGCCACCGATCTGGTAGACCTTCGCCAGCGCCGCCCGCAGCCGGAGTGGCCAGCTCAGCGGTGCCTTCGTGGCCACCGCGAACAGTGCGTTGACGACGTACTGATGACGGATCAGCACGGCCGCGGCCATGTTGACGCTGGCGGCGGTGATGGTCGTGACGAACAGGGTGGCGGCACTCGGGGCGCTGAGCAGCACGGCGAGTGCGACGAGCGCGTTCACCGCCAGGCCGGTGACGATCAGGCGGTGGAACGGGGTGAAGCGGCTGCCGGCGAGGCGGTGCTCCGCCGACACCGGCGGGAGGTCGATGACGTGGGTGATGGGGCGGTGCGCACGCGGCGTCGCGGCAGTGCGGATCGTGGGTCGGGGAAGGAGATCGATGCTCATGGGGTGCCTCGCTCGGCTGGGTCCGGGCTGTTCCCGGCGTGCATTCAGCCTCGCCGTGACACCGCCGTCGGACCCTCGACCGATCGCGCCCTTCGGGAGATGACCGTGCCCTCCACCGATCGGTGGAGGGCACGGTCATCCGCCGGTCGGTACCGGCTCGGACGGAGCGACCGGGCCGGCTGGTGGCTCCGAGCGCCGCGGGTGGAGAGCACCTGTCAAGACCTGCGGATGGGTCTGACTCGCTGATCGCTGATCATCTCTTGTTGTCGGGTTGTTCGGCGGGATGTGGTTGACGGCGATGGGACCACCGCCGCCTCACCATTGATGGTCACCGCCCCAGGCCCACCGGAAACGGAGGAGGTCCGGCGGCCGTGGCGACGGTGGGTCAGGTCGGGGTAGCGGGCGCCGAGTTGGCTGCCGGTGGTGTTGCGCAGGCGCAGCGGCGGTAGCCGCCGGGAGCGGGCTGCGGTCACTGCAGGGGGAACGGTGACTGTGCCCAGTACGGCGTGCCGGACAGGTGGACCGCGCTCACCCACTTCACCCACCAGAACCCGCGCCGCCCCGGGGCCACCAGCCGGACGGGAGCACCGCGCCCGGGCCGCAACGGCTGGCCGCCGGTGGCGGTGGCGAGCCACAGGATACCGGCGTCGGAGGGTGCGAACAGGCGCGTGTAACCGGTGGCGCTGACCACCTCGATACTGGCCGCAGCCCGCAGTTCGGTAGCGGGGAGCAGCCGATCGAGCCGGGTCGCGGTCCAGGTCTCCTCGGCGTACCAACCGCTGGTGCAGTCCAGGCGGACGTCGACGGGTTCCGCCAGTGCAGCGAGGTCGATGATGGCGAAGGGCCGGCCGGCGACGTCGACGTGGTGGGTGGTCGGGTCCAGGAGGGGTACCCGGTCCAGCAGCCAGATCGTGGCGGGAACCTCGGACGGCGCGATCTGGTGCGAGCCGGTCGGTGCGCGCCCGGCGGCGGCGGATCCGGTCCATCGGCCGACGCCCTCCAGCAGCAGGTAACCCGTACCCGTCGCGGCGGCGAACGCGCCGGTGCGCAGCAGCGCGCGCCGGCTGATGTCGCGGCGGCGGAACCCCTGGCGGCGTCGGTGTCGCACGAGGTGCACCACCAGCAGCGGCAGGGCGATCAGCGCCCCGCCCACGTGCAGTTGCACCGCGGTCAGCCCGGCAACTCCGGCCGGCCCGACGAAGACGAGGGCGAACCCACCCGCGAGGCACGCGATGATCGCGACGGCGAGCAGCAGGCTCATCGGCCGCCAGGTCCGGGCCCGGCGCACGATCGTCGCCTTCCACGGCGCCAGCGCGATGATGCCGAGCCCGAGCAGGCCGTGGGCCGTGGTGACCAGCTCGGCGGGAACCGGCGCGGCTGCGGCGAACGCCAACCAGCCGGTGCCGAACGCGCCCATGAGGAGCAGGAGGAGGGCCAGGTTGGTCCGGCGGCCGGCCCTGCGCAACGCCGGGAGCCCAGACATGTGAGCGAGTATCCCCGGACAGCATCACCTGGGCTGCAGTCCCGTTCGCTGCGGTCCATCGTTTCGACGGTCGCCCATGGCAAAACCGCTTTCCTGAGCTGCTTGCCCAAGCTACTTTCCGCCCCATGGATGCAGAGACGATCGCGGTACGTGTGGCGGCCGGGGAGCTCCGGGGTACCGGCGAAGCCGGTCTCGGAGTCTTTCGCGGTATCCCCTTCGCCCGACCCCCTGTCGGCGAGCTCCGGTTCGCCGCGCCCCGGCCGGTCGCCTCGTGGGAGGGCGCGCGGGATGCGATGCAGTTCGGGCCGCCGCCTCCGCAGGCGGGCTTCTTCGGAATGGACGCGCTGGTCCGCGCGTCCGACGACTGGCTGACGCTCAACGTGTGGACGCCCGACTTCGGCGCTCGACTGCCGGTCATGGTCTGGATCCAGGGCGGCGGCTACGGGATCGGTGTGTCCAGCCTGCCGGAGTACGACGGCGCGTGCCTCGCACGTGACGGTGTCGTGGTGGTGACGTTCAACTACCGCGTGGGCGTCGAAGGTTTCGGGCAGATCGACGGCATGCCCGCCAATCGGGGACTGCTCGACCAGGTGGCCGCGCTGGAATGGGTGCGTGACAACATCCACGCCTTCGGTGGCGATCCCGACCAGGTCACGATCTTCGGAGAGTCCGCGGGGGGCGGGTCGGTCGCGGCGCTGATGGCGATGCCCCGGGCGGCAGGGTTGTTCCACAGAGCCATTGCGCAGAGCGTGCCGGGCACGTTCTTCCACCCGGCACTCGCATCCGACATCACGGCGGCGCTCGGTCTGCCGAACCTGTCCGAGGTCGAGCCGCGCAAGCTGGCCGAGGCGGCCGACGCGGTCATGGCGCGGATCGGCGAGTGCACGCCACGGTGGGGCCTGGCTGCGCAGCGCGCGATTCTGTTCGCCCCTGTCGTCGACGGCGACATCCTGCCCGCGACGCCGTGGCAGGCTCTCGCCGACGGGGCCGGGCGGGATGTCGACCTCGTCGTCGGCCACACCCGCGACGAGCACCGGCTGTTCATGGTGATCGAAGGCCTGCTCGGTACGGTCACCCCGGAACAAGCAGCGAACGCGATGGAGACCTTCGCCCCCCAGCCCTACGGCCACGGAGAGCCGGAGCAGCTCTACGAACTGGTCCACTCCGACTGGCTGTTCCGGATGCCGTCACTGCACCTGGCCGAGTCTCAGATCATCGGGGGCGGCCGGGCCCATCTCTACGAACTGACCTGGCCCGGCGCGCTCGGGGCCTGCCACGGCCTCGACGTGCCGCTCGTCTTCGGCAACCTGGCCGTGGGCGGTCCGGCCATGCTGATCGGCGGGAAGCCGGAGGCTGCGGAGCTGTCGGCGCGGATGCGGGAAGCGTGGATCGGATTCGCCACGACCGGTGATCCGGGCTGGCCCACCTACGACGCCGAGCGTCGGCTCACGCAGGTCTTCGACAGCACGTCGATCGTGACGCCCTACCCCGAGGACGACTCCCGCCAGGCCTGGCGGGACCACAGGTTCGACCCCCTGCCGCTGCTCGATCCCACGACGCGGGTGGTGAGGTAGCTTCGGCGCGTGCGAGGGCAGCAGGCCAGGGGGTCCAGTAGGCGCGCCCAGATCGTTTCGGCGGCGATCGAGGTGATCGCCGCCGACGGTTTCGCCAACGCGACGTTCAGCCGGATCGCCAAGCAGGCAGGCTTGTCGAGTACGAGCCTGATCAGCTATCACTTCGCCGGCAAGGAAGATCTGCTCGCGGCCTGCCTCACCGAGATCGAGGCGATCACCAACGGGTTCATGCAGGCCCGCATCGGCGCCGCACGAGGCCACGTCGCGCAGCTGCGTGCGTACGTCGAGTCGAACGTCGCGCTCGTCGGTGAGCACCCGGCGGCTGTCCGTGCGCTGATCGACCTGGTCAAGAACGCCGGCTCGCAGAGCCAGGCCGTGAACGGACGCCTCGCGCTGATCGAGGAGCACTTCCGCGGCGGGCAGGACGCAGGCGTGTTCCGGCACTTCGATGCGCGGATGGCCGCGATCGCCCTCACCAGCGGAGTCGACGCGGTCGTCGCCACCGCGGCGCGGGCAACCCCCGAACCGGCCGAGCTGGCCCGCTTGGGGCGTGATCTCTCAGACCTGTACGTGCGAGCCATCACCCCCGCGTGATGCCCCCTCCCGGTGGGGTCCATCCGACCGGCTCCACCCGCGGTTCAACCGCAATCCTCGCGCCGGCCGGCGGGCGTCTGAGATGCGCGTCGACTCAGGGCATCGGTGTCAGGGATGGAAGCTGGCGCGGTACTCGGTGGGCGTGCGGCCGGTCAGCTCATGGAAGGCGGCGTTGAACGCGGACAGGGACGTGTAGCCGACCATGAAGGCGATCCTGGTCACCGGGGTGTCGCCCGCGGCGAGTTCCTCGACCGCCCGTAGCAGGCGCATCCGGCGCAGGACCGCCCGCCATGTCATGCCGGTCTCGCCCGCGAACCGGCGGGCCAGCGATCGCGGCGCCAGGCCGACCTCCTGTGCCACGTCCTCGAAACGAACCTCTCCCTCGAGCCGCTGCTCGGTCAGTTGCAGGGCCCGGCGCAGTTCCGGGGAACGCCCGACCGGCACGACGACCGGGCTCGGCCGTTCGGCAAGCTGCCAGGTCACCGCGGCGAGGGCGGCGAACAGGGTCTCGGCGTAGGCAGTGAGGGGTTCGTCGCTCTCTCCCCACCCGCCGCACTCAGCCACCAGTGCGCGGGCCAGCGGGCTGAGGTCGAACACGGTCAACGGTGCCGGCGGGGGTGGTGCGAACCCCGCGTCGAACAACACCGACGCCGTCGTGACCGGCCGGGGGATGCTGACCCGAACCGCCCGGCCCGCCTCGATCAGAGCGGCCCGGGCCGGCGGCAGCAACCACGCCCGGCCCTGCGCCTCCAACCGGAGGGCGCCGGCGGAGGCGCAGAGGAGGTAGTGGCGATCGACGCAGAAGTCGCGGGCGGGTCCCGTCTCGAACGTGCGCACGAAGCTGTACGCCCTGCGGGTCATCGACGGCCTCGCACGGACCGACCCTAGCCCGTAGCGCTACCGGTCAGCCGACCGTCGCCAGCAACTCTGCGCGGAAACGCCTGCTCACCGGCACGCCGACGATGATCGGTCGAACCGCCTCGCCGAAACGTGCGAAGGACGCTGAGCTCAGGTAGCCGTCGAACGATGCCTCGTCCTCCCACTCATGCAGGATGGTGATCCGGCTGTCGTCCTCTCGCGAGGCGTATACCCGGAAGGCGAGGTTGCCGAGCATCGCGCGGATCTCGTGACGTTCGGCGTCGAGATGGTCGAGGGCGACCGCGCGGTCGGTGGCGGCGGTAGCGAAATCGACGATGGCCATGAACACGGGGACCTCCTGGATCGGAGCAGCGATCGCTGCAGATGAGATGCATTGATCCTCACGCGGCACCTGCTCGTCCGGCCTCCGTCGACCGGACGCCTTCGCGCTCCCATCGGACAGACTCGCCCCTACCCAGACCCAGGCAGGCGCCGGCGTGTCACTCCCTCGCGGGGTGCAGCAGGCTCTCGCGGTTCGGCCGGTTGCAGACCCGCAGCAGTAACCGGATCGCGATCACTGCGGCGGGTGCCCTGCTGTGGTGTCCTCTCCGCTGCTCGCGGCGATGTGCTTGGCGGTGTCGCAGTAGTGGCGGAACCGCACCACCTGCCGGCCGCCGCCGACGATGTCGAGGACGGCGAAGTCGAGGACTGTCCAGCTGCTGATCACGGTGAAGAACTCCGCGGCCTGCGCCGGGCCACGACGCGGAAGCAGGTGCGGCACCTGGGCGCGTTGGGCGAAATTGTCGGGCCATGTCTCCCACGCGACGTCCTCGGAGAGCGTGTCGAGGATCGCCGGGACGTCGCCGCGGCCGAACGCAGCGTAGATGTCGGCGACGGCGGTGGCATTAGTGCTCGTGGTGGTGTCCATGGTGGACATCGGTCTCCTTCGCCTGGGGCTTCGACGAGGGAGATGCTCGCGCCGGGGGACGTGCGGCCACATCGGTCGTTCGACCTATTCGGGCAGTAGCCCGTGCTCTATCGCGAAGACGGCCGCCCCGGCCCGGGTTCGTCGCCCGGTCTTGTCGTAGACGTGCGTGAGGTGGTGGCCGACGGTGCGCTCGGAGACCACCAGTTCGGCGGCGATCCCCCGGTTGGACAGACCCCGAGCGGCGAGACGGAGCACCTCGACCTCGCGGTCGGTGAGCTCGCACGGCCACACGCGTCGTGGCCGGGGCAGCCCGGCGCCCTCGATGACCGCGGCACAGGCCTGATGATCCAGCCGCCCCGCCGCCTCCACCTGCAACAGTTCCCGCGCGCGTTCGCCAGTCATCGCCGGCCGGTACGGGCGGGTGTCGGTGGCGGCGGCGAACACGTCGGCAGCGGCGAGCAGCCGGGCCGCGAACGGCAGCTCGGCAGCATGCACACCGCGGTGGTAGCCGCTGCCGTCGCAGCGTTCGTGGTGGGCGGCGGCGAGCTCGGCGAGTGCGGCGAGCCCGGGACAACGACGCAGGATCCGGTCCGTCCAGTAGGCGTGCAGCCGTACCCGTTCCCAGTCGGCCGTCCCGAGTGGACCCGGCCGGTCCCAGACCTCGCTGGACACTGCGGCCCGTCCCAGATCGTGCACCAGCCCGGCCGCCCGCAGCACCGTGCGCTCCGACCCCGAGAGACCCTCCACACCGACCGTCGTGCCCGCTCCGGGCTCGGCGGCCACGACGGCCGCGAGCATGTCCGGGGCATCCAGCACGGCGAGCAGCGCGTCGGCATCGTCGAGGAAGGCCGCGGCCAGGTCCGGATCGAGGTGCCCGCCTGCACGACGCGCTACCTCCGCACAAGCCGCGACACGCCCGCCCTCGGCATGGGCGAACACGGCCTGTTCCGCCACGTGTACTACGCGGCCCAGCAGTGACAACTCCTCGCCGCGGCGCCCGCCCGGGATACCCCGTCCGTCCCACCGCTCGTACACGTCATCGAGAGCTTCGACCGCGGTGGCCGGCAACCCGAGCGCACCGCCGAGTGCCCGGCTCACCTCGCAGCCCGCACCTGGCGGCCCGCGGTCCCTGGATGGGCGCGATCTCGGTGAACCGTCGCGCCAGCTCACCTTGCCGTTGCGGCGCCCAGTCACCGAATGCCGCGAGTTGGCTCCCGAATACGTTGGGGTCACCGGGGTCGAGCCGCTTGAGCGCCGCCTGGAATGCCCGGTCGTCGACGAACAGTGCGGCGTTCTCCGGCGCGGCAGCAGTGCAACCGATCGAGCGCAGCAGGGAGGCATGGAACAGCGCCAGCCGCTCGGCCTCGGCCAGACCGAGCGCCCGACCGAACGCCGTGGCCACCACGCAGGTGCGCAAGCCCTTCTCCACTGGCACGCCGGCGGCCAGATCGGTGGTCAACGACAACGCCGCGAACACTTCCGCAACCCGGATCCGGGACATCGCAGCAGGATAGATCGCTCCGCCGCGGCCCGGTCCATGCAGAAGTCAGGAAACGATCGGCTGCTGGGTTGCGCCCGTACGCCAGACGCGCAGGTCGCCACCGGCGCTGCATCGGGTGCTACCCATCGAAGCGTTCGGGGGAGAACACCGCGATCGGGACGGAGCTCGCGGCGTCCAAGGCGATGTCGGGCCTGGCCCGCAAACAGATCGTCCATGACGTGCGGTGCTGTGCGGTCGCGCACCGGGCAGCCGCACCCAACGCATTCGCACACTCGTGATCGCCCTCGCGATGCTGCTCCTGGTGGTGGGCGCCACCCTGTTCGTCCTGCACGGCATTGTTGCCGATGGCCCGGGTACGGGCATCTGCACGGCTACGAGTTCGGCACCTGATCGGTGCGGGTCTCGATCCGGTAGCCGTGGCCCCGGAGCGTGACGATCTGTGGGACATCTCCGTGCTCGGCATGCGCCGCCAGGTGTTTGCGCAGCGCTGCGACGTGGACGTCGAGGGTCTTGGTGGAGCCGAACCAGTGCTCGTCCCAGACGTCGGTCATGAGGGTGGCGCGGCTGATCGCGACGCCGGGTTCGGCGGTGAGGCGAGCGAGGAGGTCGAACTCCTTGGCGCGCAACGGAATCTCGTGCTCGTGGACGGCGGCGCGGCGCCCGGCGGTGTCGACGACGAGGTCGCCGATGGCGATGGTGGGGTGGTCTCGGGTCGGGTGCGGGCGTGGTGAGCCTGGCGCTGACAGCCGTCATCGTCGGCCTGGTCGTCTACCTCGCGGTCACCCGCCGGGACGTGCAGTCCGAGGTCGACATCCGTGCGTTCCCCGGGTGGGGACGGGCGATCTCCTCACGAACCGATCAGTGAGCGGCTGTGCCGACCCAGTACCCGCTTCGCGGCGAACGTGGCGGCGGCTGTCACCCCGACCACCGCGACGGTCAGTGCGAACCAGGTGAGCAGGGTGCCCTCCGGCACGTCGCCGAGCAGGTACCGCGAGCCCAGCACGAACGCATAGAGCAGGTAGACGTGCACGAAGAAGATCGTGAAGCTGATGTCGGCGATGGGGGTCAGCCGGGTCCCGATCGCTGAGGCGAACCGTTGCAGCACGCCGATGAGCGCGAAGGCGAGCACCAGCTTCATGAGCAGCATCTCGTCGATGAGCCGGTATTCCCCGGAGAAGAAGCTGCGCGAGTAGTCGCCGCCGTGGGTCGGGGAGAACAGGAATCGTGTGATCACGGCGCCGACGAACACGGCAAGCAGCCACGGCCAGACACGCAGGAGCAGCGGCTCGAGCCGGTCGCGCTCGTGACAGGCCCACATCCCGATGAGATAGACGGGCAGGAAGTACAGGGCGATCGCCGCGGTCTCGATCTCCGGTGGCCGGTGGGCGAGCAGCGAGAAGGCGAGCAGCGGCAGTGTGATCCAGTACAGCCGTGGATGGCGCACCACGAGGATGAACAGCGGAGCGGCCAGGTAGAACAGCGCGATCATCGGGACGAACCACATCGGATAGTCCGGGGTGCCGAGCCCGGTCACCAGGATGGTGGCGATGCGATAGAGCGGGTGCGGCTCGGTGTTGCGGGTGGTCCAGAGGATGAACGCGATGCCCGGCGTGAGTGTGACGGCGTAAGGGAGGATGACGTTGCGGAGCTTGCGGCCCAGGTAGCGGCGGTAGTCGAAAGTCGCGGCCAGGTGTTGGAACAGGAAGCCGGCGATGAACAGGAACAGCACCGTGCCGTAGTCGAGCACGTCGGCGAGCAGGTCCATCGTGCGTGGCTCGGCCGTCCGTCCGAGGGTGAACGCGGCATGCCCGGCGACGATGAACACGATGGCGACCGCACGGAAGTTGTGCACGTACCGAAGGAACATTCACATCCTTTCGAGGGCCGACCCGCGACGTCCGCCACCGCGCGGTCTCGGTGCGACGGCGGCGTCAGGATGGTGTCCGCCCGGTCGGATCAATGGGCCGCCGGCCGATGAATATCCTGTGAACGGGTGGCGACGGACCGGGGTGGAGTCGTCACCCGAGCGCGGTGAGCAACGCGGTGAGGGCTGATGCCGATGAGGAAGACGCCTGCTGGTCATCTTCGCTGTGGATGCTGGACGGAGGCGTCGGGAAGCTGTCCGGCTGGGAGCACGGACCACAACCCTGGTGTGCGCGGCTCGCGCGCAACGCTGAGTGATCGGCTTGCGCCGTTGGTGGCAATGATCTCTGCGGATGGAGCAACGTGACCCTGGTTGTGTGCACAAAGTCCGTGCCCACGGTGTGGTGAGTGTCCGGGTGATGTTCGAGGGCGGGCCCGCCGACGGCGTCGTGCAGGAGTACCCGTTGCTCGACCGCGCCCTGCCCAGCTTGTACTGGCACCGCGACGAGCCCAGCGAGCTGCGCGGGATCTATCACCTGCTCAACCGGGATCCGGACCCCGACACCGGTGTGTGGCGCTACGGGTTCACCTCGCCGTAGCGCGGGCGCGCAGTGGTTCCTGCGCGAGCCGGTAGGCTGGCGGCGGAGGCCACTGCCTCGGACAGGCGGGTGAGGTGTTCGTCGAACCAGGCCCGGCGGCATCGGTGCCAGCCGGTGTCGGAGGCCGGTTGCGCGAGCCCCGTCCAGCCGCAGGTGCAGCCGGGGAGGTAGGCGGTGAAGGTGCGCTCGGCGCAGCGGCGCACGTCGGTCCAGGCGTCGCTGAAGGCGCCGTTGCGGTAGCGGCCGGCGACGAACCCGGCATGGCCGTCCGGGGCCGTGGGGCCCGCGGCGACGGTGAACAACATCCGAACATGATGTCGCAGGTTCGTGGACCGGCAACGACATTCGCGCCGAGTTCACCTGATCCACTATCGCCGTACTCGACCGACATGAGTCCGGCCGGGGAGGGTCCGTGCCGACTGCACGAGCGGGTGCTGGGCCGGCTATGTGGCTGGTGTGGGAACGAACGAGGAGGACAGGCGCGCGCGGGCGACGCTGAGATGTCGACCGACCTCACCGGTGATGCGTTCGGCGTCTGCGGACCACAGCTGGTGGCGCTCGGCGTCAGGCAGCGCCTGGTAGCGGATCATCAGCGCTTCGACGGCGTCGAACAGATCGCTGACGGCGGCAGAGCGCACGGTCGAAGCGCAGGGGACGGGGCAGGTCACCGCGTCAGATGTATACCGGGCTGGTGGGGGTTGGTCTGGGTGTTGTCGGAGGCCGTGGCGTGAAGGTCGGGATACGGCAGCGCGTCGCTGCTGCGGGGTTACCCGGAACGGTCCGAGCCGACGTCGAACGCCGGCTGCAGGTGCGCGGTTGGGGTGGTGTCGAGGCGCAGTACGTTCGTGGTGGCGCAGTCGACGGGTGGCCAGGCCGGAAGACCCGCCGCGCCGTTGGGGTCGCCGGAGCGCGAACTGCACCCAGGCGTCGATCATCTGGGTGGAGAGTGGCTGCTGGGCGGGGTGAACCCGTCGGTGCCGGGCCGGAGCTGGGCCAGGTCGAAGCCGTGGGCGGCGCCGAGGGGGAAGTCCGGGACCAGGGGCAGTATCAGTGTGGGTGGTGGCGGTGCGGTGCGGTCGGCGAACTCGAAGGCGTGGGGTCCACGTGATGGGGGGCGGCGAGGGGCCATCTGCCTGCGGCGAGGCGGGCCGGCCCGCACGCGAGCGACGTCGGAGTCGGTGGGCCGGGCACCGCCGATGCGCCCTGCCGCGTCGCGGATGGCGTCGGCGGTGGCGGGGTCGCCCTTGTCCGCGAGTTCGTCGGCTATCGCAGTGACGTCGGCGTCGGACAGCTGGCTGCCGAGCAGGGCGACCAGTGGCAGGTGGTCCTGCGGGGGAGGCCTTCGGGGTAGCCCGCACGAAGCCATTCGATGATCGAGCTGAGAAACGGTGGCAGAGCCATCCGTCACGTCCTTTCAGGGATCGGATGGGTCAGCTCATGGCGACGATGAGGTAGATGCCCGCCGCGACGGCGGCCACCACCCCGGCGAAGCAGAGCACCGCGGCGGTCATCCGTACCGGCCCCACCTCGGCCGCGCCGTCGCCGGTGACCGGCGCCGGGGAGCCGGTGGCGCTGAGCGCGCGCAGCCCCACTGCGAACAGCGCGGGCAGTCCGGCGCCGAACACGAGCCCGAGGCCGAGGATGAGGCCGACGGCATCGAGGTTGATCCAGGCGTTCATCTCGTCACCCTGTCCGGTCGATGCGGGAAGTCATGCGGTGGTTCTTCATGCCGAGGTCGAGGCGGCGACGTCGCGCCGGGGCGGTGCGACCCCACCGGCCCACTCCTGGTTGACGTTGCCCGCGTGCACGGCGGTCCTGCGTGATCGCAGGTAGATGAACGCGGCGATCGCGAGCAGCACGATGAACATCACGATGACGCCCGCCGTGCCGCCGATGAGGTGCGCCAGGAAGCAGGTCACCGCCCCGACGACCGCGGCGGCGGGAAGGGTGAACAGCCACGCGGTGGCCATGCGCCCGGCGACGCCCCAGCGGACCTGGGCGCCCTTCTTGCCGATCCCGGTGCCGAGGACCGATCCGGTGGCGACGTGGGTGGTGGACAGCGAGTAGCCGAAGCTGCTGGAGAGCAGGATGACTGCGGCCGAGGAGGATTCGGCAGCCATCCCCTGGGGCGACCTCAAGGAGAGCTGAGGAGCGAAGGCGGCAGTGGCCCGCCGGACACGCCGCCGGCCACTGCCGCCTTCGTGTTCATCGCCGACGCGGCCTCGATCGTCAGTCGAGGCCTTCGATGATGCGGAAGTCGCGCTCGACGCCGTCAGCAAGTGCGGCCAGCGCCTCCTGGTAGGCCGCACTCGCATGTGCGGCGACAGCCTGTTCGAAGCTGGCGAACTCGATCAGGACGGTGCGCCCGGCGATTCCGGCGTCATGCGCCACGACCCGACCGTCGCGGGCGAGGATCCGACCGCCCCCGGCCTTGACGGCCGCAGGGGCCAGCTTGTTGTAGGCAGCCAGCTTCTCGGGGTCTGCAATCGTGCGGTAGGCGCTGACCCAGTAGCCCTTGGGCATGGAACCTCCAGTGTCGGGATGCGTTCATCTGACTCACGGGTGGGTCTCGGACGAGCGTCTGCGGGCGAGAGCGAGGCTCGTCAGTGTCGTGATCGCCATGGCGCCGATGCCGACCAGCGCCGCGGTGGTGTAGGCGCTGTCGTCGGGGAAGAGGTGGTCGGGGACGGTGCCCGCGGCGAGGATCAGGCCGCCGATGGCGCTGCCCAGGGAGTACCCGACGCTGCGGACGACGTAGTTGAAGCTCATGGCGCTCGATGTCTCGTTCTGGGGGGTGACGGCCAGGATGACGCCGGGCATGGCGGCCGAGAAGCTGCCGACGCCGAAGCCCAGCACGCCCATGGCCGCGAGCAGTTCGGCCAGCTCGAACCGGGCGGTGGCGAACAGGACGAACCCGCCGCCGACGATGACAGCGCTGGCGGCCAGGAGCAGGGGGCCGTCGATCCGCATCCGGACCCGCGGCGTGAGCTTGCCGGCGACGAACCCCAGCACGGAGAACGGGATGAGGACCAGCCCCGCATCGAAGGTGGTCAGTCCGAAGCCGTAGCCGGCGCTGTGCGGCGTCTGCGCGTAGCGGGTGATGAGCGTGAGCAGGAGGTACATGCCGCTCCCGCCGACGAACATGGCGATGTTCGCCCCGGCGACCGCCGGGTGCCGTACCGCCCGGACGTCGATCAGGGGCGCCGAGGTTCGCAGCTCGGAAACGGTCCAGATGCACAGCAGGAGCATGGCGGCGACGGCAAGGGTCACCGCCACGGCGAGGTGTCGGCTCCAGAGGCTCATCTCGCCGGCCAGGAACAGGACGAGGAGTAGTCCACCGGCAAGTACGAGCGCACCGACCACGTTCACGTGAGCGGAGCGACCCTCGGGAGCTGCGGGCATGGAGCGCCACGCGGTCACGAAGGCGATGGCGGTGACGAGCAGGCCGAGGCCGTAGGCGGCCCGCAGGCCGGCGAGCTCGGCGAGCAGTGCGGCCAACGGGTAGCCGACGCCGGCGCCGATGATGGAGACCACGGAGATCAGGGCGATCGTGGCCGCGCTGCGCTCCTCGGGGAGGTGGTCGCGGGCCACACCCATCATCAGCGCCGTGAGACCGAGTCCGACGCCTTGGGCCGCTCTGCCCACGAGCAGCCAGGCGAACGGCAGCGGCAGCACCGTGAACGCGCTGCCGACGACGACGATCGCCAGCGTGGCGAGGATCGTGGCCCGCCGGTGCGGACCGGCTCCGAGCCGGCCGATGACGGGTGTGGCAACGGCACCGCTGAGCAGGGCGATGGTCAGCGTCCACTGCGCGCTGTCGAGGGAGACGTGGAACGTGGTCGCCACGCTGGTGATGAGCGGCGTCCCGAGGCTTGCAACCGCCGCCACGACCAGTGCGATGAACATCAGGGCGGGGACCAGCAGGCGTGCTGGGGAACGTGGCGGGGGAGTGCTCATGGGCTGGTCATGAGCCTGGGCGTCGGTCACCGGTCCGACTCCGCTCCGGCGTGGCCTTCGAGCTCCGCCAGATGCCGCAGCGCCGGAAGGGCTGCTGCCAGGGCCTCGACCTCGTCACCGGTGAGCTCGTCGATCAACCGCGCGTACGCGTCGACGCCCGCCTGGCGTCGCGTCCGGACGTACGACGCGCCGGCCTCGGTCAGGCGCACCAGCGTGACCCGCTTGTCGGACGGATCGCCCTTCCGCTCGGCCAGCCCGGCTTCCTCCAACACCCGGACCAGCACGGTCATCGCGGGCTGGGTGACGCCCTCGGCCACCGCCAGATCGGTGATCCGTCGCGGGCCGGTCTTGTGCAGGGTGGCCAAGGTGGCGGCGGATGTCAGGCTCATGTCGCGGGGAAGGCGTCTCGTGGCCCTGGTGGCCAGGCCGTAGAGGGCTGCCCCGACGGCGGCGGACGCGCCAGGAGGGGTGTCTTGCCGACGCACGCTCGAAGCATAGCAACTTTATATTTAGAGTCTATGGAAATGTTTCGGGTACCGGACCTGTCGTCGAGGGGACTGCCGAAGCTGTGTTGATGGCCGTCAGCCGGTCGCCAGATCGCGATGCGGCTGGGTGGCGTGCCCTGGCTTTACCGCCGCCTCGCCGGCGGGGCAGGTCTCCGAGAGGGGTCGTGCCCTCCCGTCGACCTCCCAGAGGGCTATCACGCGACCACCCCACAGGCAGGCCCGAGAACAGTCCGACTGTGGGTCGTGGCTACCCGCGGGGCGGCCGCGTGATCGGGCTTCGGCCAGGTCGACGGGAGGGCACTTTGCATCCGGTGTGCGCGCTGCGCGTGCACGGCCGATACGACCCGCACAACAGCTCTGAACTGCAGAAATACCCTCTGAACACTGCGATCCGTGGTCGAGAACGGCAGCGATGACGAGCGACTCGCCGCGCTGCGGCTCGGCCGCGTGGCGAGTCAGCCCCGAGGATCTTGCGGTGGTCGAAGCCGAACTCGCGAGGACCGCTGCAGAGACCACCCTGGACCGGTTGTTCCGCCACGGCACCGAGCTGATCACTCTGCTCGACCGGACCAACAGATGCGCTGGCTCCTCGACGACGTGCCCTGATCACCGTGTCCACGGCCATGGTGCTCCGTCGTGACGGTGACGGCGTTCAGGGTCATGACGTGCTACGCGCCCCGGACCGACACACCAGACAAAGATCACGAACTCCGGCTGCCGTATCAGTTCGAAAGCCAAGGTTCCCTCTCGCCGGCTCAGCGTCGACCTGCCAGGGATCCCGCCGTCAGCGCTGCCGCGGCCGCACCGAGCAGGAAGGGTGCGGTTGCGCCCGCCACGGCGGCGAGCCAGCCTGCGAGGGGCCCGCTCACGACCGTCGCGCCGAGCAGCACCACGGCGAACACGGACATGACCCGGCCGAGCATGTCGGGTCGGGCCTGCTGCAGTTGGGCGACAACGGTGATGAGCAGCACGGACCACCCGAGGCCGGCGACGGCCAGTCCCGCGAAGGCGAGGTCGGGCCTGACACCGACGAGCAGCTGCCCGGCGGCGACGACCGCCGTTGCCACCACCGTCGTGCGCCTGCTCGGGCGACCCCGCGCCGCGGCGAGGATGGTTCCGGCGAGGGATCCCGCGGTGAACGCGGTCAGCGCGGCCCCGATCGCGCCGGGTCCGCCGCCGAGCTGCTCCTGCACGATGGTCGGCACGCTGACCTGGTAGGAGAACGTGGTCGTCGCGACCGCGGCGAGCACGATGACGGGCACGCGCAGGGCCGGGGTGCGCCACACGTGGGCCAGTCCGTCGCGGACCTGCCGTGGAGCGCGAGGCGTGCGCGGGCTCTTCCCGATCCGCAGTGTCGCCAGCACGACGACATCGAGGAGGAACGACAGCGCGTTGACGCCGAACGCGATGGCCGCCCCGAACGCCGGCACGAGCAGCCCGCCGAGCGCGGCACCCAGTGTCATCCCGAGCAGCATCAGCGTCCCGCTGAGCGCCGCCGCCGCGGGTGCGGCGACGGGCGGGACGAGCTGCGGGGTGAGCGCACGCCGAGCGGGGGTGTCGACCGCGTTGACGATTCCCCAGGCCGCGGCCAGCACGCCGATCACCGGCAGCGTCAGCCGGTCGGTGGCTGCGGCGACGGCGTACCCCGCGGCGACCAGCCCCAACCCGGCCTCGGCCGCCATCAGCAACGTTCGGCGATCGAACCGGTCGGCCAGCGCGCCGCACCACGGCCCGAGCACCAGTGTCGGGACGAACTGCAGCGCCACCACCCAGGCCAGCGCCACCGGGTCCAGCGCCACCACGACGGCCGACAACGCCACGACCTGCGCCCATGAGCACGTGATCGAGGGCAGCTGACCTACCGCGTAGCGCCGGAACGCGCGGCTGCGCAGTGGCGCGAACGCGGTGCGGACGGGGGAGTCGATCGCGGAGGCCACCGTCACACCAGCGTGAACACTGCGGCGACGGCCAGCGCGACGCCGAACAGGTACGTGGCCATCGCGCCGGCCATGCGGACCCTGCTCTCCGCGGCCAGCGTTGTCGCGGTCAGCATCCCGTAGGCGTGCGCCAGCCTGGCGAGCGTCGCCCCGGCGATCAGCGGGATCGCGACGCCCGCCGGGCTGCCGAACCCCACCACCAGGAACAGCACGGCGAAGTACGGCACGTACTCGCTGGCGTTGCCGTGCGCGCGTTGCGCGATGAGCAGCGGAGAAGCCGGATCGGTCGGCATCTGCGATCCGCCGACCTTGGCTGTCACCCCGCGCATCCGCGAGACGTTGAAGCCGAGCAGGAACAGCATCGCTCCGAGCACGGCGACGCCGAGGACGGCGGCGAACAGGGCGGCGGACGAGGTGACGGTCAGGGAGGTCATGCCGGTGTCCTTTCGAGAACAGGTCGAGACGGAGCCAGGAAGGAGCCGTCGAGCGCGCGGTCGACGACGTCGGCGCAGAGCGTCCAGCCCAGGAGGGCATCGACCTTGCGCAGGCCACCGACGCTGGTCACGTTGACCTCGATGAGGTGGCGGCCGATCACGTCGAGGCCGGCGAGGTGGATGCCGTGACGCCGCAGCGTCGGCGCGAGGCGCGCGCAGATCTCGCGGTCCCGGTCGGTGACGGGGGCTTCCGTTGCCGGGTTGCCGATGCGGAAGTCGCCGTCGACCGGGAAGCGGTGCACGGCGCCGACCGGCTCGCCGTCCAGCACGAACAGCCGCTTGTTGCCCGCGGTCACCTCGCGCAGGTACGGCTGCAGCACCGCGGCCCGGCTGCCGGCACCGGTCACGATCTCGACGAGCGAGGCCAGGTTCGGGTCGTGGCGGTCGAGACGCAGCACGCCGCGACCGGCGAACCCGTCGACGGGCTTCGCGACGACCACCCGGTGCTCGGCGACGAACGCGCGGACCGTGGCCGGGTCGGCGGTGACCACGGTGGCAGGCCCGAGGTCGGGAAAGTGCAGTGGCAGCAGGTGCTCGCTGCACGCCCGCAGTCCGGCCGGGGCGTTGACCAGCGCGGTCCGTGTGGGTTCGACGAGGTCGAGCACCAGAGTGGCCGTCACGAAGGCCTCGTCGAGGGGCGGCTCGGTGCGCACGAAGACCGCCGCGACCTCGTCCAGCCAGATCCGCATGGGCTCGCCCGCGGTGTACCAGGGATCAGGGACGGTCCACCGGCATCCGCGCGTGGGAGTGCTCGGTGCCAGCCGTACCGGCGTGGCCAGGCACCGGGCCCGACCGTCGACGGCCTCCAGTAGCAGCATTTCGGTGGCCCACACGCGTGCACCGCGTGCCTGCGCGGCATGCATGAGGCCGATGCTGGTGTCCAGTGCGGGATCGAGGCCGTCCAACGGGTCGACGACGAAGACGACGTCCTGGTTCATCGCGCCACCTCCGCGAGCGCGGGCTGCACACCGGCACCGGCGGCGATCGCGAGCAGGTCCGCCGCGTGCGGCGTCCAGCCCGTGGTCGCCGCCCGCCACGCGGCCGGCAGGTCGCCGAGTCCGGGTAGCAGCAGGTCGAGGGCGTCGCGGCGGGCCCGTGGATGCGTGAGCAGGGTGTGCACGGCGTGCACCGCCGCCGGGATCCGCGCGTCGGGCTGCGCGTCGAGGTAGCGCACCTCCAGGTAACCGCCGCGCGGGCGCACCGGCGGGAACAGCGTGGAGAGGTGCTGCGCGGCGTCGAGGCCGGGCAGCGGCAGCCGGGGCGCCGCGGCGGCGAAGGCGAGGTAGGCCCCGACGGGGTCGACCGGGTCGAGGTGGCGGCCGTCGTAGGCGCAGCGGCGGGGATCGACGCGGGTCCAGATCCCGGTGCGGGCACCCTCGACGCCCGCCGGACGACCGTCCAGGCTCGGCGAGTTGGCGAATGCCGCCGCGAGGTGCGGCCCGGCGAGGTTGGCGACCAGCCACTGTTCGCGCCCGGCCCGGCCCGGCAGCAGGTCGACGCAGACCTGCAACGACGCGGTCAGCCGCATCATCCGGCGACCGTCGGATCCGTGCTCGTCGAGCATGCGCTGCAGGGCGCGGTAGCGCGCGTTCGGCACCTGCAGGGGCACGTGCTCGCAGGCGTGGAGCGGGTCGGTCCCGGCAGCGACCAGCTCGACGCCGGCGCGCGCGGCGAACTCGCGCGCCGTGGCCAGCAGGTCGAGGACCGTGTCGACCATGGCGTGCACCGGCATCGGGGGCGGGCTGAGCTCCAGCTGGCCGCCCGGTTCGAAGCCGGGGCGGGCGGCGCCGGCGAACCGCCCGTCGAAGACGGCAGCGAGGCGGGCCGGCTCCGGCCGCTCGCCACCGGCCACGGGGATGAGCTCGACCTCGACGCCGACACGGGTCGGCCGGGCTGCAGGGGCGAACGCGCGGCGTACGGCGGTCTCCAGATCCATGCCCGTACGCTCGCGCGGACCGCCCGTCCGAACATCAGTACCGGCACTGAGGAACGTACGGGACTTCGCACGCACTGCCGACGGGCGCAATACTCCCGCCATGGCCGCCACAGCCGAGCGCCTCTTCGGGCGGGCACGAGAACTTGCCGTGCTCCGGTCCGGACTGGAGCACGCGCGCGGCGGCACGGGCGGGCTCCTGCTCGTCGCCGGCCCACCGGGGATCGGCAAGACTCGCCTCGTCGAGGAGCTGGCAAGAGATCTCGGGGCGGGCGAGGCGGACGGGTGCACGGTCTGCTGGGGTGCCGCGCTCGACGACGACGGCATGCCGGTGCTGTGGCCGTGGACGCGGGCCGTCGCGGCGATGCCGGACGTGCGCGCGGCCCTCGCCGCCGACATCACCCCCGAGACGGCCGGGCCCGCGGACGCCGCGGCGGCGACGTTCGCCGCCGACACCGCCGTGCTCGACGCGCTGGTGGCGCGCGCACACGCGGCGCCGCCGCTGCTGCTCGTCCTCGAGGACCTGCACTGGGCCGACGCGGCAACGGTGCGGCTGCTGGAACGGCTGGTCGCCACCGTCCGCCGGGCCCCGGTGCTCGCCGTCGCGACCCACCGGCCCGTCGACAGCGGCCCGCTCGCGCAGGGCCCGTTCGCGCAGGCACTGCCGCGGCTGCTCGCCGGCAGCGCGACCGTGCCCGTCACCCTCGGGCCGCTACGTCCTGACGCCGCCGCCGCGCTGCTCGACCACGCCGTCGAGCATGCCGATCCCGCCGCGGTCCGCGAGGCTATCGACCGCGCCGGTGGCAGCCCGCTGGTGCTGAGGGCGCTGACCCGCATCGCGGCCGAGCAGCTGCGCGGGCGCGCCACCTGGGACGCCCCGCTCGGCGAGGCGGCGGAGCTGCGCGGCCTCGTCTCGGCAGCGCTGCGGGCGGCCGGCCCGGCGACCGCCGACGCCGTCGCGGCGCTCAGCGTGCTCGGCCGGTCCGCCGATCTCGACGTCCTCGCCGGGTTGCTCGGTGCGCGGACGGCGGCTGCCGCCGTCGAGCTGGTCGCCCCGGCGGCCGCGCTGGGGCTGGTCGACGAGGCCGACGGGGCCGTCGCGTTCAGCCACTCGCTCATCCGGGACGCCGTGAACGCCACCCTCTCCTCGCAGCGCCGGCTCGCACTGCACCGCACCGTCGCCGAGCTGCTCGAGCCGCGCGCCGTGGGGCGCGACGACCGGGCGGGCACGGTCGCTCGGCACTGGGTGCGGGCGGGTGAACCGGCGCGGGCGGTGCCGTGGGCGGTCCGTGCGGCCGACGACGCCCGGTCCGCGGGCGGCTACGCCGAGGCCGAGGACTACCTGCAGCTGGCACTCGACGCGCTCTCCCCGGATGCGGGGGCCGACGAGGCCGAGCTGCTGCTCGATCTCGCCCGCGCGCAGGCCATCGCGGGTCGGGTGGACGAGAGCGTCCGCACCTGCCAGCGCGCCGCGGCGGTGGGTGAGCACGCGGGCCGGCCGGACGTCGTGGCCAGGGCCGCCGTCACGGTGCAGGGCTTCGGGCATCCCGGTGTCAACCGCGCCGTCGAGCAGCTGTGCCGACGTGCGCTGGCCGGGAAGCTCGATGGCGGGCTGTCTGCTCGGGTGTCCGCGGCACTGGCCTGTGCACTGACCGAAGTGGGCGACCTCGACGAGGCACGCGAGCACGCCCAGCGGGCGATGGCGGCTGCGGTGGCGGCCGGCGACCGGCACGCCGAGCTCGACGCGATACTGGCCGGCGCGATGGTGGCGCAGAATCCGTGGCGCGGCATCGACCGGGTCGCGCTGGGGCGCAGGTCGGTGGAGCTGGCGGCTCAAGCCGGCCGGCCGCTGGCCGCGCTGTGGGGACACCTCTGGATCTCCGACGCCGCGGTCCAGTCGGGGGACCTGGCCGCTGCGGAGAGGCACATCGCGGCGATCGGCGGGGTCGCGGAGCAGACCGGGCTGCCGGTTGCGCGCTGGCACCACCTGCGGCGGCGGGCTTCCCTCGCCGCGATGGCCGGCCGTTTCGAGCTCTCCCGCCGGCTCTCGGCGGAGGCGAGTTCCGTGGCCGTGGGCTGGAGCGACGTTTCCGCCGACGGCGCTCGCGTCGGCTACACCGTGTTCCTCGCACTGCTGCGCGGCGACCCGTCCGATATGGACCCCGACTGGCGGGACCATCTCGACGACAGCGGGCGGAACCCGCCCGTGGCCAGGGCTGGCATGGCGGCCGCGCTGCTGCTCGACGGCGACCCCGACTACGCCCGCGCGCTGTACGCGCCGCTCATCGAGGAGCTCGGCCGGGTCCGCGACGCGCGCACCCTCGCCTGCGTCGGGTACCTCTGCGAGGTGGCGGTCGGCCTTTCGGACGTGGCGGGCTCCCGTGTGCTGCGCACGGTGCTCGCCGACGACTTCGCCGATGTCGTCGCCTTCGGCACCGGAACGATCTTCTATCTCGGCGCGCTCGCCCGCGCCCGCGCGGAGCTCGCACTCGTCTGCGGCGACACGGAGACAGCCGCCGCGGAGTTCGCCGAGGCCGAGCGTGTCAATACGGCGCTGGGCGCGCGCCCGTACCTCGCCCACACCCGAGGTGGGCTGGCCCGGCTCGCGCTCGCGACCGGGGACTTCGCCGCGGCCGTCCACCACGCGAAGGCGGCAGCCGCGGCTGCCCGCACGCTCGACCTGCCCGGCCTGTCGCGCGAGGCGTCGTCGCTGCTCGACCGCATCGTCGCCGATGCCGCCGCAGCCGACCCGTTCACGCGGCGCGAGCGCGAGATCGCCGAACTGGTCGGCCGGGCGCGGACGAACCGCGACATCGCCGCGGAGCTCGTGCTCTCCGAGCGCACCGTGGAGAGCCACGTCCGCAACATCCTGGCGAAGACCGGCACCGCCAGCCGCAAGGAGTTCATCCGCTGGATGCTGACCGGCGGCCGCGCTCTGTGACGTCGACATCGCGTGCGGTATGCGGCCTGAACACCGAGGGTGGAGCCGGCAGGATCGACGTTGCCGAGCCGTGGAGTGGGTCGTTCAGACCAGGCCGAGCTCTCGGGCGCGGCGGCGCGCCGGGGCTGGGTCGAACGGGGCGCGGTGCCACGTCGCGGTGGACTCGTCGAGATCGAGCAACAGCCAGGGTGCGCCCTCAGCTGCCTGTGCATCGAGACCGTTCCACCAGCGCAGCTGTGATGGGCGGGGCGCACCGACGGCCCCGGGGTTGAGGAGCCATTTGCCCTCGGAGATGTCGAGGGCGACGCCGGGAACGATGGTGATCCGTCGGGCTCCGCCGCCGGCTGTCGCCTGCCAGGCGTCGGGGACGTGGGTGTGTCCGACGAGCCCGAGGGGCGCCTTCTGGGCACCGAGGCAGGCGCCGGCGTTGCGTGTTCCGACGAACTCCCACACCGGATTGCGTGGGCTGGCGTGCCAGGCCTGGACGCCGTCGCGGCGGGCGGCCGGTTTGCGCGAGCGCAGCCAGGCCATGTCGTCGCTGCTCAGTCGCTTGCGCGCGAGTGTGTTCGACCGATCGGCGACGGGGCCCAGCCGGGACGGCTCGACCGAGCCGGTGACGCCGTAGTCGTGGTTGCCGGCGAGCGCGATCGTGCATCGCTCCCGTGTCGCGGTGACCGTTCGCTCCGGGTCCGGGCCACCGCCCAGCGTGTCTCCCAGCGACCAGATCTGCTCTGTCCCGCAGGCGATGGCTGAGGCGAGCACGGCGTCGAGCGCGTCTCCGTGCGCATGTGCGTCTGCGAACACGGCTACCAACATGACGGCAATGTAGTGGCCTGTACCGCAAATGCGGGGCGTAGGGCGGTGGCTCCGACGTGATCCTCAGGCCGGCGGCGCCGAGATCGGAGGGATGGTCCCGGCCGATGCTCGGTCGGGAGCGGCTATCCGACGCTGAACGTGTGCGACAGCAACGGATCGCCAGGGAAGTCGCAATAGACGCGCGACCCGCCGATCATGGGATCCAGGGCATTGGACCAGGAGCGCGGCCCGGAACGGTCGTAATAGAGTGCGGTGGTCACGTCGACGCACGTGATGTGCACGGTGATGTAGCCCGCTCCCTGGACGCAGATCGCATCGGCACCATTGGGATCGACCCGGCGCACCAGGTGAGGAGCTCGTCTCCCGGCTGCAGGAACCTGGGCGCTGGCCCACGCCCACTCCGGCCTGGGTCCAGGTGGCGGCGGTTCTCACCGAAGTCCGGGCCCCTGTCCAGGCCGAACGGATCGCAGCGACGGGCCCGGTGCGTCCCGCTCCCGGCGCCCGCCGGTCGGCACCGGTGGTGCTGGACGACCAGGACGAGAAGCTGCTGGCCGCTGTGCGTCGCGACGGCCGGATCGCCGTGATCGAACTCGCCACGGCTCTGGGATGTTCACCGGCGGCGCCGGCTCGACCGTCGCATCGCGTCCGGCGTGCTGTTCTTCGACGTCGAGATCGCTCCCGAGTACCTCGGCTACTCGGAGTGCAGGCCGTCGAGACCGCGCCGGTGATCCGCACGGCGAAGCGGGCCGGCACGCTGTTGGAGCGCACCGCCCCGGGCTGATGTGCGACGGGGCGACCGCGATCAGTGCTCGCCCTGCCGGCCGAGCGTCTCCATGGGGACGGCGCCGGGGCGGGTCCACTGCGGTGCCGGACGGCCAGTGGGACCCCAGGTGGCCTTGCCGTCGGCGTCGGTGCGCCAGTACCAGCATGCGTGTCGACCTTCCGGCCAGCCCTCGGGGTTGTCCTGCCATGCCTCGCCGCGGCCGTAGGGGGTCATGTCGAGCAGGCTGAACGAGCCGGCGAACGCTTCGTTGCCGCGGCCGGTCGTGGCGTAGGTGAGGAAGGTGCGGTCGCCGTCGCGGAGGAAGCAGGTCAGGGATCCCATGTCGTTGCCGATCGGTGTCGCCACGTCGCGGACGGAGTACCAGGGCTGGGTGTAGCCCATGAACGCGACGTAGGGTGCCACCTCCTCCCACCGGCCCGTCGTCACGATCGCGAACGAGACGTCGCGGGCGTTGAGGTAGGGCACCGCGTCCTTGAGGTGCCACGCGGCGTTGGTGCAGCCTTCGCATTGCCCCTGGTGCGGGGCGCCGTCGTGCCACATGTGCTTGTAGAGCACGAGTTCGTTGCGGCCCTGGAACAGGTCGAGGAACGGGACAGGGCCGTCAGGCCCGACGACGTGCACCGTCCCGTCGAACTCCACCATCGGCAACCGGCGCCGGGCTGCGGCGATGGCGTCGCCCGCACGGGTGTGGGCCTTCTCGCGGACGAGCAGTTCGTTGCGCGCGGCCTGCCACGTCGCCATGTCGGCGACGGGTGGGCGGCCGGGCTGTGCTGTGGTCGGGGTGTTCGACGTGGTGGTGGTCATGACAGCACTGACTCCCGAGCCGACCGGAACTCATCGGTGTCCCGCCTGGCGAACCCACGTCTAGAACAGCGTGAGTTGGGTGTCCACCGGTCGGCGAGGGAGCGGGGGGTACGACCGGCGTCGTGGTGCCCATCCGGTCTCGAGTGGGAGCGGTGGCAGGGGTGGCGGCTCGGAGCCGTCGTGGGCGAGCACTCGCAGCGCCGATGCGGAGGTCCAGCGCAGGTCCTGTCGGGCGAAGACGTCGCGGACGCCGTCGGCGTCCAGCGGGAGCCGGCCTGCGGCGAGGTCGACGTCGAGCTCGTCGCACATGGTCATGACCTGCCGGTTGAGGGCCCATGCCGGCTGGGCGGTCGGCAGGGCGAGGCGCGCCGCTGCGGCTGGGCCGATGGCGGCCCGCACCCGGTGGCCCCCGGCGTCGAGGTCTGCGAAGGCCTCCCGTGCGCTGCCCAGTGCGGTGAGCAGGCGTGCGGCGGTGCGTGGACCGATGCCCCGCACACCGGGCAGGTTGTCGGCGGGGTCGCCGCGCAGTGCGGCGAAGTCGGGGTACTGCTCCGGGTGCACGCCGAGCAGCATCATCAACCGTTGCGGGGTGAGGACGGGGGACGCCTCGACCCCGCCGTTGATGATCCGCAGGACCCGGGTGTGGGTGTCGATCAGGCCGAACGCGTCACGGTCGGAGGTCATGATCACCGTGGTGTCGCCGTCGGCCCGGGCCCGGTGGGCGACCGAGGCCAGCACGTCGTCGGCCTCCCATCCCGGGGGGACCTCGACGCCCATCCCCAGTTCCCGCAGCAGCTGCGCGGCGGCGGCCAGCTGCTCCGTCAGCGAGGCGGGCTTCGGTGCTCGTTGCGCCTTGTAGTGCGGCCACCGTCGGCGGCGGACGCTGCTGTCCGGGTCGTCGAACCCGACGATGACGGCGTCGGGAGCGAGCCGGTCGACGGCTGCGACCAGTTGGGTCAACAGGCCCCGTACCGCCCAGCGCGGGCGCCCGTCGGCGGACCGGGAACCCGTGCGGGCCTGCGCGTGGAAGCTGCGGTGCACGATCGAGTTGCCATCGACGGCGAGTACGACGCGCGGGACGGCCACCCCGTGATCGTACGGACCGGCGGGCCGCTGCGGTGTGGTTCCTCAGCCGATCCGCCGGCGGTACCTCGGGTTCGGCGACAAACAGGCGGTGCGGGTCATGCGGTCTGCCCCGGTCCGGCGACGCTGGCCAGCCGGCCCTTCAGCGCATCGGTGAGAGCCTTGTCGAGATGGTCGCACGATCTGCGCGACGGACATCCACCTGGCGGCGGGCGACGTCACCTCGCAGCAGGCGGCCGCGCAGCTGCCGGTGATCCTCGGGCACGAGATGGTCGGCGAGGTCGTCGCGACAACGGGGTCGACCGGGACTCGATCGGTCAGTCGCTCGCCGAGGGCGCACCGCGACATCAAGCTCGCGCTCGCGATGGTCTGAACCCGACCCGAACCCGACCTCCCGATCTCCCGCCCTACGGCGGCCCTGCGGTGCACCGCCAACACGTCGATCCTCGGCATGGACTACCCGATCCTGAAGGTGAGCTCCGACGAGTACACCAAGGTCATCCGGGAGGGGTGCCCGAGCTGCCGCGTCGACGTGATCAACATCCAGCCCAAGGACATCGGCACCCCCGCGGCCACCGCGCAGATGGTGTCGAAGCTGCAGGCCGACCCGTCGACGAAGTACGCCTACACGGTCATCGGCGACCTCGGC
Source organism: Pseudonocardia sp. GCM10023141 (assembly GCF_042653605.1). Classification (NCBI taxonomy): domain Bacteria; kingdom Bacillati; phylum Actinomycetota; class Actinomycetes; order Pseudonocardiales; family Pseudonocardiaceae; genus Pseudonocardia; species Pseudonocardia sp. GCM10023141. The sequence goes on along the minus strand of NZ_JBHSIR010000009.1, from coordinate 384,100 downwards.
ACCGGGCTCGCGCAGGCGCTGAAGCCGGCCGGCATCGACGACGTCACGATCTTCGGGCAGGTGCCGAACGAGTCCAGCATCGCGGACCTGCGCGCCGGCACCAGCGCGTGGTGGGTCAACCAGTCGTCGCGGATCAACGGCATGGACATGATCGACATGGCGGCGCGGATCAGCGTCACCGGCACGACGCAGAGCGACCCGGGCGGCTACCCGCTCGCGCTGCTCACCAAGGACAACGTCCCGGCCGGTACCAGTGCTCCGGTCGTGCCGTCCGACATCCTGGACCGGTATCGGCAGACGTGGGGGGTGAACGCGAACGGCTGATTCGGGCATGGCCAGGACCCTGGTCCCGGCCGCGTCCTTGACGCCCCGCCGTGGCGGGCCGCGGGCAAGGCGTCATCGTGGAGGAGGTCAGAAGACGAACGGGATGAGCATCTTGGTCGACCGCTGGTACGCGGGATAGGCATCTGGGAATTGCTCGGTCAGGTAGCGCTCCTCGACAGTCGCGCTGTAGGTGAAGTAGATCGCGGCCAGTGACACGGCGATCAGCACCACCCAGCTCAGTGCCACAGCGGTGCCGATGCCGGCTACGAGTATCCCCGAGTAGATCGGGTGGCGAACCAGGCGGTACGGGCCGCTCGTCACGAGTTCCGGCTCGTCCTTCTGCGCCATCGGAGTGCCCCAGTTGCGTCCGATGTGCACGCGAGCCCAGATGGCGAAACCCAGCCCGATTGCGAGTAGCGCGAGGCCGAGGCCCGCTCGCCAGGGGTCGGTGTTGAGGTCGTGGTTGCGAAAGGCGCCCAAGCGGACCAACACGATCACGATGACAATGATCAAGGCCCTGATCCCCAGCTCGCGAGGCCAGGACACGCGGCCCTTCTTCGTCGAGAAGGCAGCTACGAGCCAGTACAGCCAGAACGCCGCCCAGGCGACCGCGGAGACGAGCTCGACACCGCTCATCGGGCGCCGCCCTGGAACGGACTCGGCCGCCTCATGACGAGGGAGCTCGAGACCGTATCCGACAACCACTCGAACGTCTCGACCACCAGCGCCATCCTCCACCTCGGAGCGATGTTCTCCCACCCTGCCACACCGCCATCGAGGCAACTGATCGAATTCGGGGATGTTCAGCCGTCGTGGGGATTGCGAGCCCACCGCGCCAACCCCGTAGCCACCGCGCCGACGTCACGACATCGGCGCCGTGGCCAACCGGTTGGCGCGGTCAGGTTGTGGTGACCCGCAGGGGTACGTCGCCTCAAGCCTCGTGTCGGCGACCGCCCGGCGGTAGCGACGGGTCGAGGGTCGGCTCGATCGGCCCCTCGTCCGGCGGAGTGGCGGCCCGCCGGTCGCGGCGGCGGGCGGCGAGGGCTCGGACGCGCGGGTACCAGACCGGAAACAGCAGCAGGGCCAGGCCGGCGGTCACCGCGACCGTGAGCCACGGCTGCGGCACGAGCGCCGCGAAGAACTGGCCGAGGCGGCTGTTCCAGGCCACGATCGCCAGTCCGAGGCCGGCGTAGAGGCAGATCGCGGAGGCGGCGGCGAAGACGGCGAGACCGATCTGCTTCGGGCCGGGGCGGGTGCGGGTCGTGATGTCGCGCCAGAGGCCCTGGCCGAAGTAGGCCCTGGCCTCCTCGCGCAGCCGGGGGGTGCGCAGGGCGTCCGCGAGTGCCTGGTAGCCGTCGAGGGGCAGCAGGGGCACGAGGTTGTAGACGGTGTTGGTGAACAGCCCGAAGGCGAGGGTGTAGCAGACCCCGGCGATCCGGGGGTCGGGGACGGTGGTGGCGGCGATCGATGCGGCGCCCGCGATGCCGGCGGTGGTGAGCGGGCCCGACAGGGCCACGACGATCCGCGAGTAGGGGGTGCCGAACCACATGTCGCTGGTGTCGACGAACGCGAACGGCATGCCCATCATCAGCATGAAGCCGCCGCGGTCGACCCGACGCCCGTAGGACTTCACGGCGAACGCGTGCGCCGACTCGTGCAGCGCGGTCGCGACGAGGTAGCCGGCGAGCACGGTGGCACCACCGACCGGGCCGGCGCCGGCGAGGTCGAACAGCTGCTGGTGGTGGCTCGACTCGGCGAACGCGTAGATCCCGCCGACGATCAGCGCCCACAGCGCCAGCACCGCGGTCGGGGTGAAGAAGCGCCACGCGAAGGCCTGGTAGGCGCGCCCGACGAGCGGGTCGAGCCCCTTGATCGAGAGCTGGACCCTGATCAGGTTCTGCACCACGAACGCCCCGACCCGCCGCCATCCCGACAGCGCGGCCTGCCGGCCAGGCAGGCCGTCGACGAGTCCGGCGTCGGCGAAGGTCCGGACGGCGTCCTCGATGCGGGGCAGGGCCAGCTCGCCGAAGCGCTCCAGATAGGCGAAGAGCAGGTCGCGGATGCTGTTGCGGCCGTCGAGGCGCTCCCAGATGAAGACCTCCTGCTCGTCGAGGGACAGGTAGGTGCCGGTGCGGGTGTTCTTCAGCACCCAGGTCGGGTCCCCGGTGCCGGCGAGGCGCTTGAGCGCCCACCCGCTGCGGGCCCGCGGCACCGCGGCCAGTGGCTCCGCCGCGGCGGGCACCTCGGGTGCGGCGTGGCCGATCCGCAGCATCGTGTGCTCGGTGCCGCGCAGCTGGGTCTTCGACCCGACGGCTGCGCTGCGGGGTTGGGTGAACGTCACCTCGACGTCACCGAACGCGATCCGGGAACCGTCGCGCAGGATCGCCGGCGCGTCCCGACCGTCCACAGTGGTGCCGTTGAACGAGCCCGTGTCCTCGACGAGGAACCCGTCGGTCGTGCGGACGATCCGGCCGTGGTCGCGCGAGACGCTGTCGTCGTCGATCGTGACGTCGCGGTCGGCGGACCGTCCGACGGTGCTGACGCGGCCGGTCAGCGCGACTTCACCGCCGGCCCAGCGCAGCAGGGGCGCGGTGGACGCGGTGACCTTGGCGCGGCGGTGCGGGACACCACACGAGAGGCAGTAGGGGAATTCGCGGTGGACATGGACGTGGCAGGCGGCGCACAGCACGGCTACGAGACCGGTCCGGCCGGTGCCGCGTCGGCGACCGGGGCATGCGGCTGCGCGGGCACCACGCTCTGTAGGTAACCGGCGAGGTTGCTGTTGCCGAGCTGCACCGGGTCCAGCGTGCCGTTCGGTCCGATGCGGAACACCTCGGTGCCGTTCGGTCCCGCCTGGACGCGGTAGGTCTCGGGGGTGCCCCTGGTGACGGTGACGTCGTGGCTGCCGTCGGGGTTGGCCACGATGCCGTCCACCGGCGCAGGTCCGCCGGGCGGTGCGACGGCGACGATCGACGGGTGTCCGGAGGCGTCCACGAACCGGGTCTCGATCTGGCCGTCGGGCCGGGTCAGGGTGAGGGTGGCCGACCCGTCGGCGTTGAGGGTGTGCCCGGTCAGCTGGGATCCCGGCTCGCCGCTGTCGATCACCATCCCGTCGGTGTTGTAGAGCACGTAGCCCGGGGCGGAGGGTCCGGAGGGGTGCAGGTCGGCGAGGATCCGCCCGTCGGGTCGGAGGATGACGCTCTGGGGGTCGCCGTCGGAGTGCTCGAACCGCACCGTGGCCGTGCCGTCGGGGTGGGTGACGGTGAGGTCGTACTGCGAGCCCAGCGGCACCGTCACCTCGGATCCGCGGCCGTCTCCCATGATCATGTAGTGGGCGTTCGAGACGCCGTCGCCGCCGGTGACCGTCCACGTCGGAGCGGGGGTGGCGGCCGGCTGCGGCGCCGGGGTGGCCGGGCCGTGGGGCGCCGCCGGAGGCTCGCCGGACGGATGGCCCGGCGTGAGGTCTGCGGGTGCCGGGGCGGGTGTCGCCGTGTGGGAGACGACGCCGTAGACGGACACGGTGAAGGTGTCGACGCTGCCGTCGGCGTTGGTGCTGGTCTGGACGTAGCCGCCGCCCTGCTGCGGGGTGAGCGTGACCGGATGCGGCTGCCCGTCGGCCCCGGTGATGCTGACGGCGCGTGGGCCGTCGAGCAGCGGGGCGAGGCCGGGGTGCAGATCCGTCGAGATGCCGGCGGGACCCGTCGCAACGGCGGGCGGTGGCAGCTCGCTCGGGTGGGGGAGGGCTGAATCGCCACCGAAGGCCGGCGCGGCGGCGTCCGGGACGCCGCTCGTCGTGGGGTGCGCGGGGTCGGCCGGAGTGTTCTGGTGGGCCAGCAGCCCGCCGATGCCCGCGGTGAAGACGTTCGGCGGCTGGGTGGGCATGGAGCTGTCGTGCTGCGCGAGGATCGGGCCCAGGCCCGTCGCGAGGACGCCGCCGTTGGTGGCGTTGAGTGGCTCGGCTGTGGCGTTGTGTTGGGCGAGGAGGGGGCCGAGGCCGGTGGCGAGGACGCCGCCGTTGGTGGCGTTGAGTGGCTCGGCTGTGGCGTTGTGTTGGGCGAGGAGGGGGCCGAGGCCCGTCGTGAGGACGCCGCCGTTGGTGGCGTTGAGTGGCTCGGCTGTGGCGTTGTGTTGGGCGAGGATCGGACCCAGGCCCGTCGCGAGGACGCCGCCGTTGGTCGGGTGCACCGGTCCGGCAGGGGTGTTCTGCTGGGCCACGGCGTCCCCAGTCGGGTGCGCGCGGGCCTGGTTGACCGCAGGGTGATCGACGCCGGTGGTGGTCAGGTGCTTGGCCGGGCCTTCGACGGCGTCGGTGCTGTGGGGCTGTTCGGCGGCGGGAGCCGGGGCGGTTGCGGCGTGCGGGGCCGGAGCGGTCCGGTGCTCGGATGCGGTTGCTGCGCCGGGGTGCTCCGGCTGGTGGGTTGCATCCGAGCTGTCCTTCGGGACCGGTGCGCTGTGCGTCCTGCTCTCGGCGTGGTCGGCCTTCGCGTGATCGGCCTTCGTGTGATCGTCAGGGCGCGCGGGGCCGTGGTCGGAGCCGCCCCGGTCGCTGTCGTGGTGATCGCTGCCGGTGTCGGCAGTGTGGTGGCCGGCCGGCGCATGCAGCACGTCGACGGCGTGCGCGAGGGCGCTGCCGAAGACACCTCCCGAGCGCGAGAGGCGCTCCTCGAGCCGTTTCGGCTTCGTCCGGGTCGTCCCGATCCGGGTCGTCGCGATCGTTGCGGCCTCCGCGGGGCTGAGCCCGAACTGCTCGGTGAGCGCCTCGGGCCGGTCCCGGACGGCGTCGGCGAAGACGGGGTCGGTGGCCATCCTGATGAGGAGGTCCTGCAGGGCGGTGCTGGTCATCGGGGTCTCCGGAGGTGTCAGGTGCAGGAGTAGGTGAAGTGGCCGACGGCGTCGACCGGATCGGGTCGCAGCACCCGCAGCGTCGCGCTCGCCGGGTAGCGGCCGGACCCACTGAACGTCCACAGGAGATGGACCTGGGTGGAGGTGGCGCCGTCGGCCACCGACTGGGTCAGCTCGCCCGAGACCTGACCGTCGCTGCGCACCCATTGGTAGGTGATCGCGCCGGGCCTGCCGTTGGTGGTGATCGTGCCGACGACGTCCACGGTCGCGCCGCACGACGTGCCCGGATCGGCGGCAGGGGCGACGGTCGCAACGCTCACCTGCAGCGGAGCCGGCCTGGTCAGCAGGAAGGCGAGCACCCCGATCGCGATCAGGGCCGTGATCACGGCACCCGTCCTCGACGCGCGCCGCGGCCGGCGGGCACCGGGCGCGACCGGCCAGCTCGGCGTGGCCGCCGCCGGAACGTTCGGGGCCGGGCGGTCGCGATGCCGACCGGCGCACGTGGCCCGGTCGGACGGTTCGGCGAGCGCAGGGCCGGACCGGCGGCCGTTCCGGGTGGCCAAGACGTCTCCGGGGTCGGCGGCAGCCGCTCGGCGCTTCCCCGCCACGGTCGGGCGGTCCGCGGCGGCCATCACAGCCCTCCGGTCAGCGTGCCGGCGTCGACGACGGGGGCGCTGCCGTTGCCCTCGTTGCTGTCGGTGCCGGTTCCCTGCCCGGTGCCGGTACCGGTGCCGGGATTGGCCGGGGTGCTGCCGCCGCTGCCCTGGGGGCCGTCGGTCGAGCCGTTGCCCTGCCCTATGCCGGTGCCGGTGCCCTGGCCGGTGCCGGTGCCGGTGCCGCCGTTCCCGGCACCGGTCGGCGTGCCGCCGCCCTGTCTGCCGCCCTGCCCACCACCGTTGCCGGGGCGGGGACGGGTGCCGCGGCCCGGTCGGTCGCCGTTCCCGTGCCGGTCACCCGCACTCTCCGATCCGGGCCGTGCCGGCGGCGCGGCAGTGCCCCCATCGCGGGTGCCCCCATCACCGGTGGGCCCGTCGCCGATGTCGCCATCCTGGTCGTTCGCGGCCGGTACGACGGCCGGCGGGGGAACCGCGTCGCCGCCCGCTGCCGGCCGCGCCACAACCGGCGGCGGGACCACCGGTGCCGGCACGGTTCCACCCGCTGCCGGCTGCGTCGCGGTCCCCGGAACCCCCGGGATCGCCACCCCCGGAATCGGGGCCGCCGGTGCCGGTACTGCTGGCGCCGGTGCCGGGACGACCGGTCCGGGACGGTCGAACTCCGCGGCCGCCGCCGGGGCCGCGACGACCACGGCGGGCACCGGCCGCCCGGAGAACACGACGACCGCGCCACCGGCGAGCACGAGCACCGCGGCGGCCGCGGCCAGCGCCCGGCCCCGTCCCAACACTCGGGGTCCCAAGACGCGGGCGCCACCACCGAGGACGGTCGTGGCGATCGCGGTCCCGCCGACGGCACCGCCCGCGAGCGGGAACAGCAGCGCCAGCAGCGCCGCCCGGCGCGCCAGCTGGTCACGGCCCCGCTGCTCCCACTCGGGGCCGTAGCCCGCGGCCGCGACGCGGTCCAGTTCGGCCAGGAACTCGGCCGTTCCCGACGGCCGGTGCGCGGGGTCCTTCGCCATGCCGCACTCGAGCAGCGGTCGCACGGCCGCCGGCAGGGTGTCGACGGGGATCGGCGCCCGTTCGTGCTGGCGTCGCAGCGCGTCCAGGTCGTCCGCGACGAACGGCGGCCGGCCGGTCAGGCACTCCGCGAACGTGGCGGCGGCGGCGTAGACGTCACCGGCGACGCTCGCGGGCCGACCCTGCCACTGCTCGGGCGCCATGTACTCCGGCGTCCCCGACGTCATCCCGGCCGTTCCGGCGTGGGCGGCGATCCCGAAGTCGGTCAGTACGCTGCGCCCGTCGCCGGTGACCAGCACGTTCTCCGGCTTGTAGTCCCGGTGCACGACCCCGGTCGCGTGTGCCGCACCGAGCCCGAGCAACGATCCGCGCAGCGCGACCAGCGCCGCCTCCGGCTCGGTCGGGCCGTGGGTGCGCAACAGCTCCCGCAGGGAGGCCCCGTCGACCAGTTCCATGACGATCGCGGCGCCGCTGTCGGACTCGTGCAGTCCGAGCATTCGCACCACGTGCGCGTCGTCCACCCTGGCCAGCAGCGCGGCCTCGTCGCGGAACTCCGTGCGGAACTCCGGGTCGGCGAGCAGCTCCGCGGTCAGGTACTTGATCGCGACGGGTTCTCCGGTCGGCTCCGGCACGGCGAGCACGACCGTGCCGCTCGCACCGCGCCCCAGCTCCCGGACGTGCCGGTACCCGGGGACGAGCCAGCCGTCGTCGAGCGTGGGGTCGGGCCTGTGCTGGGTGCGGCGCCGGGACCGTGATGTGGACATGGCCGAAGTCTTGATCGTCGCGCGGCCGCCGCCATCGCGGAAACCACGGAGAAGCGGTACGGAATCAGCGGGCGCGGCGCGCGGACCACGCCGCGATCTGGCTGCGGCTGGTGAACCCGAGCTTGGCCAGGATGTGCTGCACGTGGCTCTCGACGGTGCGCTCGGAGATGTGGGTGGTGGCGGCGACCTGCCGGTTGGTGAGGCCGCTCGCCACCAGCTCGGCGATCTCACTCTCGCGGCGGCTCAGCACGCCGCCGTCACGCAGCGCCCCGGACAGCTGTGCGATCTGTGCGCCCAGCGGGGCCATCCCCATGCGCTCGGCCGCGGACCCGGCGGCGGCGAGCAGGGCCGTGGCCTCGTCGTTGTCGGCGGCTCGCCCCCGCGCGCGCAGCGCCGCCGCGAGCCGGTGGCGTGCCATGGCGGCGAAGGGGGCCAGCCCGGTGGTGTCGTTGGCGGTGACGGCGGCGCGCAGGTGCCGGACGGCCGCATCGGGCCGCCCAGCGGCGAGCGCGGCCGCTCCCAGGTAGAGCTGCACCGAGCCGCCGACGGTGACGGCACCGGCGCCGCTGACGAGGTGCAGGTCGGCGTGTGGCAGCAGCAGCCGGTAGCTGGCATCGGCCGTGGCGGCGTCGCCGAGGTCGCACGCCAGCAGCGCGCGGCGGCCCTCGATGGGCAACGCCATGAACGGCTGGAGTCGCGGGGACCCCGGCGGGGGGAGCGTCGCGAACCAGCGCCTCGCCTCGTCGAGCCGGCCCGCCGCGACGTAGAGCTGGGTGAGCGACGTGCGGATCAGGCCCTCGAACGGGCCGTCGGGCCCGGCGACCGGCTCGAGCATGGCGATCCCGGCCGCGGTGTCCCCGGTGAGGATCCCCAGCTCGACGCGCACGGCGAGCACCGTCTGCAGGGCACCCTCGTGCTGGCCGCCCTCGGCGATCCCGAACGCCTCGTCGTTGAGGACGGCCGCGTCGGCGAACCGTCCGCGCCCGTAGGCCAGCGCGATCCGGCTGCGGAGCAGGTGGAACCCGGCGAGTGGCATCCGCAGCTGCGCCACCACCGGGTCGAGGCGGTCGAGCTCGATCTCGGCCTCGGCGACCCGTCCCGCCTGTAGCAGCGCGTCGAACCGCCAGATGCGGCCCCAGAGCACGGCGTCGGCGTCGGCGGTGCTCTCGCCGAGCTGGAGCATCCGGTCGCCCAGCGTGCGCCGTTCGGCGTTGCCGTCGGTGCCCGAGCGGGCCAGCTGGCGTGCGCGCAGCGCGCTGATCAGCGACTCCGGGTCGCCGAGGCGCTCCGCCATGGTCAGTGCCGCGGCGCTGGCCATGGCCATGCCGTCGTGGTCGGCGTCGGGGACCATCGTGTGGCAGAGCTGGGCCAGCAGCCGGGCGCGCAGCGGGCTGTCGCCCTCGTCCAGGTCGTGCAGGGCCGCCGCGCACCACTGGCGGGATGACGCGAGCCACGTCAGGTCCGACACCGCGGGCATCACCAGCGCGGCCCGGCCGAGCAGCCCCGGGTCGCCGAGGTGGCGGGCCAGCCCGGCGGCCTCCGTGCACAGCTCGGTCACGGTCTGCACGGCGTTCGCAGCCGCGAAGGCGTGTGCCGTCGCGAGGAGCAGCTCGGCCCGCTCGCCCGCCGGGAGCACCTGCCGCCCGGCGTCGACGGCGAGCGCGTAGAGGCGGGCCGCGTCCTCGTGGGCGAGCTGCGCCATGGCCTGCTCGGCGGCGGCCCGGACCCGGGCGACGGCGACCGCCGGATCGCCGAGCGGCAGCGCGGCCAGCGCGTGGTGGGCGAGCTCGGGGACGACGTCGGGGTCGGCTGCCGCCGGTTCGAGCAGGAGGGCGACCCGATGGTGGATCCGGGCCCGCTGCGCCGGGGCGAGCTCCATCAGCAGCGTCTCGCGGACGAGGTCGTGGCCGAACCGCAGCCCGGTGCGGCCCTGCGGGCGTTCCAGCACGCCGTCGTCGATCGCCGGGCCCAGCTCCTCCAGCAGCGTCTCGACCGATGTCGCGGCCACCGCGGCGAGCCGGGCGGGCGCGAACTCGCGGCCCAGTACCGCGGCCACGTCCAGCAGCGAGCGGACGCCCGGGGGTAGCCGGTGCACCCTGCGGTGGACGGCGTCGCGGACGGCACCGGGAACCCCACCCACGGCACCCGGATCCGCCAGTGCCCGGCCCAGCTCCCCGACGAAGAACGGGTTGCCCCGCGTGCGGCTCGCGACCTCCTCGACGACCTGCGCCGATGGTCGGGTGCCGAGCCGGTCGGTCAAGGCGGTGGTGATCGCGCGCTCGTCGAGGCCACGCAGCTCCAGCAGCACCGCACCGGGCAGGCGCGCGAGCTCGGTGCCGATCTCCCGGGGCCGGTAGGTGACGGCGAGCAGCAGCCGCGCGTCGCGGGCGTGCCGGGCCACGTGCTGCAGCAGCGCCATCGATGCGGGGTCGGCCCACTGCGCGTCGTCGAGCACGAGCACGAGCCCGCTGCCGGCGGCGACGTCGCTGAAGAGGCGCGCAGCCGCGTCGAACACGGCGAAGCGCTGCTCGGGTGCCACCGGGCCGGGCGCCGCCGTTCCCGCAGGCCGCAGCTCCGGCGCGATGCGGGCCAGCTCGGTGGCGATGCCGGACCGGGCGAAGACGGCGGCCGGACCGGCGGTGGCGGGCCACGACCGCAGGATCTGCCGCCACGGCCAGTAGGCCGGCGCGCCGTCCTCGTCGGTGCAGGTGCCCCACAGCGCGGGAACGGCCCGCGCTCCGGCGATCCGGCACAGCTCGGTGACGAGCCGGGTCTTGCCGATGCCGGGCTCACCGGCGATGAGCACGACCCCCGGTGTGCCCGCGAGCGCGCCCTCGAAGCGGGCCACGAGCTCGTCCAGCTCGGCCTCTCGGCCGACGAACCTGGGCTCCACGGACGAACGGTAGCGCAGGCTACGTACCCGGATTCCGTGGTCTCCACGATGTCGGGACGGTTCCGAACTCCTAGACATCTCAGCTATGACAGCCACAGCGAGTTCCGGGACACCCACAGCGAACACTGCCGTCGTCCGGACCCGGCGCCGAACTGCGATCCGGGCCGCCCTGCTCTTCGATGGCACCGGTGCGACGATCACCGACCCGCTCGTGGTGATCGAGGACGGCCGTATCGCCGCGGTGCACTCCGGGCGCCGCGTCGCCGCGCCCCCGGATGCCGAGCTGATCGAGCTGCCCGGCGCCACCCTGCTCCCCGGCCTCGTCGACACCCACGTGCACCTCGGGTTCGACGGCAGCATGGACCCGGTGGCGGCGCTCGCCGCCCGGGACGACTCCGCGGCGCTGGCGGCGATGGCTGGGGCCGCGGCGGCGCAGCTGCGGGCCGGTGTCACGACGGTGCGCGATCTCGGCGATCGCGACTACTTGGCGCTGACCCTGCGCGAGGCCGCGCCCGCGCTGCTCCCGACGATCGTCGCGGCCGGCCCCCCGATCACCTCGGCGGGCGGGCACTGCCACTTCCTCGGCGGCGCGACGGCGGGGATCGCCGGGGTCCGCGCCGCGGTGCGTGACCACGTCGAGCGGGGCGTCGACGTGATCAAGGTGATGGCGAGCGGGGGCATGATGACCGCCGGGTCCGATCCGACGCTCCCGCAGTTCTCTCCTGCCGAGCTGCGGGCGCTCGTCGAGGAGGCCCACCGGCACGGGTTGCCGGTCACAGCGCATGCCCACGCGCTGGACGCGATCGTCGACGGCATTGCCGCGGGGGTCGACGGTCTGGAGCACTGCACGTTCCGGTCCGGGACCGACGTTGTGGTGCCCGATGAGGTCGTGGCGCGGATCGTCGCGCGGCGGATCGCGGTCGGCACGACGGTCGGGGTGGTGCCGGTGGAGGGGATGGTCGCGCCGCCGGAGCTGCTCACGCTGCTGCCGAAGCTGATCGCGGCCCATTCCCGGTTGCAGCGGGAGGGTGCGGTGCTGGTGGCCGGCACCGATGCCGGGATCGGCCCGATCAAGCCGCACGGTGTGCTGCCCCATGGTCTTGCCTCGCTCGTCGACCTGGGCATGACCAACGCGGAGGCGCTGTCGGCGGGCACCCATGTCGCGGCGCAGGTCTGCGGGCTCGGGGACGGCAAGGGGCGGTTGGCTCCGGGCTTCGACGCCGACCTGCTCGCCGTCGACGGCGACCCGCTCATCGACATCACCGCCCTGCAGCGCCCGGTCGCGGTCATCGCCCGCGGCGAGCGCGTCCCCGCCGTCGGAACGGAGGGCCAGCGGGGATGATGCTGGCGTCGGAGGATGCGCAGGGCCGGTCGGCGATCCCGGCGCATCGGGAGCAGGGGTTGATGGATTCGTACTCGACGTACGCGGTGCGGCCGACACTTCGAGCGAGATCGTGCGAGCCCTGGAGAGGGCGGCTTGGGGACGGTCTGCGTGGACCCTTCCCCGGCCCACGCAGACCGTGACTCGGCGCACCATCGGGCGAGGGGGCTCGCTCGAATCCCTGGGCGATCGGGTCCCGGGGATCTGATCATCGCGGCGCAGGTGCGTGGGCGGGGACACGCGGGGGAGTCCGATCATTCGCCCGACGGAAGCGTGATGGGCGGTTCAGCGAGTCCGACAGGTGCGCCCCCTGCAGTCCCAGGTCCGGGCGTGCTCAGCTGCCCATCTGGTTGTTGCCAGCTGCGAGGAAGTTGGCGAGTGCGGCCTGGGTGGCGGCGTTCATCGTGCCGGTCTGGGGCAGGTGGGCGTCGCGCTGCAGGTAGGTGATGGCCTGGGTGGTCTGGGCGTTCATGATCCCGGTGACGGGGCCTTCGTAGTAGTTGAGCTGGCCGAGCTCGGTCTGCAGCGTCGTGATCGCCGCGCTGGGCCCGACCGGGGTGATGGGCGTGACCGGATTGATGGGCGTGACCGGGGTGACGGGCGTGACCGGGGTGATGGGTGTGACCGGGTTGACGGGCGTGACCGGCACGACCGGCTTGACGGGGCTCACGGGCGTCACGGGGACGATGTGGTGGGCCGGGGTGCCGTGGCCGCCGCCGTGGATGACGACGGTGGTCGGGGTGGTCGGGGCCGGGGTGGTCGCGCTCGCGGTGCCCGCGGTGAGCCCGAGGACGATGCCGGTGGCGATGCCGGCTCCGGCGAGGGTGGCGCCGATGGCGAGTGCGATGGTGCGGCCCCGGTGGGAGGTGTTCGCGGCGGTGGTGGTGCCGGTGGTGGAGAGGGTCTCGGCGTCCATGGTGGTGGCTCCTTGTGCGGCGGCTCCGGGGTGTTTCCCCGATGTCCCAACAGTGCGCCGCGGCGGGGTTCGGCACCGTCGACCGGTGGGGCCATCGCGGGGATGAGCCAGGCGTCGGCCGATCGGTGGACACCCGCGCGGTCGATCACGTTCGGAGCACTTCGTGGCGGCACCGTACGACGGATCCGAGCAAGGGTGTGGAGCGGCTCAGGGGGTGTCGAACAGAGCGCGGTCGGCAGCGGTCCACTCCGCACTGCGACCCTGCGTGGCGCAGAACATGGACCAGGTGAGCAGGGGACCCGTCGGACGGGGCGGGCGCGCCCAGTAGCCGATCGAGGTGTCGTGGCGCCACGCTCCGGTGCCGGGCCCCTTGACCATCACGAGGTCCCCCGACTTCTGCAGCCGGCCGAGTGCCTTGGCGAACCGGGCCGTCGACGCCGACGCCAGCCGGCGCCCGCCGAGCATCAGGTGCCCGCGCGCTCGAACGTGGGCGACGAACATCTCCGGTCGGGCGAGCCGGAACCGGTACTCGACGACGCCGTACTCGACGAAGGGTTCACCGGCGTTGACGCAGCTCAGCAGCGGTTCGAGGAGCTCGTCGATCGCGGCGTCCTCGGTGCTCGTACCGGCGCGCGGCGCACCGGGAGTGCGTGCGGCGGCCCGGCGCGCGGTGGCCGTGCGCCCGGCCGGCGCGTCCACGACCGCGGGAGCGATCGACCACACGTGCTCGCCGGCGCCGTCGTGACCGCCGGTGCACGTGAACTGGATCCGGCCGTCCGGCAGCCGTCGGGATGGCAGGACGTCGTCGTAGGTGAAGCACCGCGGACAGGTGATGATCAACGAAAGACTCCGGATGGACCCACGGCTCGACTCTAGCGAATCGGAATTCGGTGTAGTGCCGTGCTGGTGGGTCGGAGGCGCAATCGTGACGCCGGTGTCGTACCTGACTGCAGCCCCGAAGGTTCCCCCGCCACCCGTCATAGGCTGCCTCGACGACGGACACCGACCCCGGATCCGCGCCCGATCGCCGGAGGACACACGCAGACCCGGGACGCGATCCGAGCCCGACGCAACGTCCGCAGCTACGGCGCGGAACCCCTGCCGGACGACGCGCTGACCCGCATCCTCGACGCGGGCCGCCGCGCACCCTCCGCGGGCAACCGGCAGCACCGGGACTTCGTGCTGGTCACCGACCGGCAACAGTTGACGGAGCTGTCGACCGTCTGGGTCGGGCCGGCCACATCGCCGGTGCCGCCGCCGCGATCGCGCTCGTGGTCCCGACACCTGAGGACGTGCGGAACCGCGTGATCGACGCCTTCGATCTCGGTCAGGCCACCTTCGCCATCATGCTGGCCGCCACCGACCTGGGTATCGGGACCGGGCACTCCGCGGTGGGCGACCAGGACCGGGCCCGCGCCGCCCTCGGCGTCCCCGACACCCACGAGGCCGCCTTCCGTTCGACGAGGTCGTCCACCGCGGTCACTGGTGAGCCGCACGTCGGGGCCGTATCCCCTGACGTGCGGCGCTCATGACCGATGCCCTCCGCGATGTGGCGATCACGTCGCGGAGGGAGGAGGTCCGGGTGTCGTGGCGAGGTGCATCCAGGTGCGGTAGCGCCACTCCTGGTAGGTGTCGGCGGTCCAGCCGTTGGTCCGGGTGAGGACCAGGTAGGTGTCGACGGTGCCGATGAGACTGCTCGTGGTGAGGATCCAGTCGAGGTCCGCGTCGGGATGGAGCAGCCCGTCGGCGTGGGCGGTCTCCCAGAACTGCCGGAGCTGGTGCAGGGCGTCGGCGCGCCCCGCGGTGGCGGCGTCGGCGATGGTGGGTTCGAGGGGTGCGGCTTCTGCTGCGACGGCCATGAGCGGTCCGGAGCGTTCCATGATGGCGCGGGTTCCCGCGGCGTGGACGGCGATCCGTTCCTGGAGGGTGGGTGCGGTCAGCGCGATGCGTGTCCCGTCGCGGTGGGCCACGTCGATCGGCAGCGGGTCGCCGACGATCGCGGTGTCGATGACCTGTTTGAGCAGGTCGGCCTTGGTGCCGAACCGTACGTAGACCGTGCGTGGCGCGACGCCGGCGTGCTCGGCGACGTCGGTCAGGGTGGTGGCGAGGTAGCCGCGCTCCAGGAACAGGGTCGTTGCCGCGGCGATGACCTGTGCCGCGGTGCGGGCCGCGCGTCCACCGGGACCGCTGGCGGGGTTCCCCTTGACATCGGCGCTCATGACTTGCAGTCTAACTGCACATTGAACTTGCAGTGGGACTGCAAGTCAGGAGGAGTCATGATCGAGAGCTCGGTGCCTGCGCTCGCCGGTGTGCACCACGTCAAGCTGCCGGTGTCGGACCTGGCCCGCTCGCGAGCCTGGTACGAGTCGCGTCTCGGCTACCGGTTGTTGATCGAGTTCGCCGAGCGGGGCCAGGTGCGGGGGCTGGTGCTGGGGCACCCGCGCGGCGGTCCGCAGCTCGCGCTCCGGCAGGACCGGGATCGGGCCGTGGCCGCTGCGGGGTTCGACTACTTCTCCATCGGAGTGCCGGACAAGGAGGCCCTGGAGACGCTCGCGGAGCGGCTCACCGCGTTGGGGGAGTCCCATGCCGGGGTGCACCTGGCCAGCATCGGCTGGATCTTGCCGTCGCTGCGTGACCCGGACGGGCACGACCTGCGCTTCTACACCGTCGATCACCACACCGACGTCGATCCCGGTTCCGAGGTCGTTGTGCGGATCGACGATGCGCGAGAGACCGCCGAGCGACGTGAGCGCGAGCTCCCGGTTCGGGGCTGAGGAGTCTCGCGGGCATCTCGTGCTGTGGATTCCTCACCACACGCGCGGCGCGCTGCGGTGGACCGATCACGGCAGCCGACGGTCCAGGATGGCGGTGCGTGGCGTTCCGGTCAGCGCGGGCGACGCCGAAGGGTCGGACCAGACCTGCTCCTGGAGGAATCGGAGAAAGGTGCTCGCCTGCGCGGCGGCGTCGAAATCGAGGGTGATCACGACGTAGGCGGGGTCGTCCACGGGCTGGTAGATGCGCTCCGCGGTGACGCCGCCTGCGCGGCGGCGCTGCGCGAAGCGGTCGAATGCTGTCTGCCAGGTCGCGAAGTCGAGGACGGGGTGCTCGATGAGGAGGGTTGCCATGGTGCGACGGTAGGGACGGCCTCGCCGTCGCCACCATCCCAAGTCGTTGGGGGGGTGGACGTCTCGTCGTTTCCGAGCAGGCTGTCGCGATGACCGCCGCAGCCGTGAACGCAGCCATGACCGCAGCGGTCGTCCGGATCCGGAGACTGTGCGAGCAGCCCGAAAGCGAGCGGGTCCTGCGTGCTGAGGTGCTGCGCGAGATCCGTGCGGTGGTCCCGTTCGACTTCTACGTCTGGGTCGGCACCGACCCGGTGACCCGTGTCGGTGCCACACCGCTCGCCGAGGTCCCGTCGCCTGCCGACCTGCCGTTGGTCATCCGTCTCAAGTACGCCACCGCAGCGCTGCGCTGGACGGGCCTGCCGGCCGATCGTGTCCTCACCCTGGCCGGGTGGCGCGGGCCCGAACCCGGGGACCGACCGGCCGCGGATCTGCCGTGGCGGGACCTGCTCAACGGGTACGGGGTACACGATGTGGCCTCGGTCGTTCTGCGCGACCGGTTCGGCTGCTGGGGCTTCATCGACCTGTGGCGCAGCGCAACGGGGCCCGCCTTCACGCCTGCCGAGCAGGGCTTCCTCGCCGGCCTGCTGCCCATCCTCACGCGTGCCGTCCGCCGATCGGTCGGCGCGACGTTCCACCGGGGCGCGCCGGCAACCGCGGGTCCTGCGGTGCTCCTGCTGGCAGAGTCGCTCGCACCGCAGTCGTTCACGCCGCAGGCCGACGTCCGGCTGCGAGCGCTCCTTCCCAC
Source organism: Pseudonocardia sp. GCM10023141 (assembly GCF_042653605.1). Lineage (NCBI taxonomy): Bacteria > Bacillati > Actinomycetota > Actinomycetes > Pseudonocardiales > Pseudonocardiaceae > Pseudonocardia > Pseudonocardia sp. GCM10023141. Next base: position 367,479 of record NZ_JBHSIR010000009.1, on the reverse strand, counting down.
CCCGCCGGAACACTCGCCGGTGCCGGCGATCGCCCTCAACGTCGCCGCCCAACTGCTGGCGGTCGAAGGCGGTGTCGACGACCGTCCCGCGATGACGCGGGGGTACGCGGGCGGGCGGTGGTTGATCGTGCGGGCCGCCCGGCTCGGCCCAGCCGGCGGGCCGGCCCGTGACATCGTTGTGACGCTGGAGGACGCCACCACCGCCGACCGCCTCGAGGTCTACCGCCGGGCCATCGGCCTGACAGCGCGGGAGACCGATGTGCTCGGCCGCCTCGTCGACGGAGCCGACACCCGCTCGACGGCACGGGCACTCGGGATCGTCGAGGTCACCGTCAACGACCACCTGAAGTCGATCTTCGCCAAGTCCGGGACCAACAGCAGGCGCGAGCTCATCGCCCGCCTCACGGGATGACTCTCGCGTCTGGACCGCGAACGGCACTGGGTGCGGATTCTCGATGAGGTTGCCACTGCTAGACCAGATCTCGGTCGGTCGCGATGGGCCCGGCCGACCGCGTAAACGACCCGAGCGGGTACTGGCCGACAAGGCCTGCTCCGACCCCTCGATCCGCACCGCGCTGCGGCGACGCGGGATCGCGTTCACCAGCCCGGAGAAGTCCGACCAGATCGCCCGTCGCGCCGCCAAAGGGTCCCGCGGCGGACGTCCACCCGCCTTCGACCCGCTCGTCTACGCCGACCGCAACGTCGTCGAGCGCTGCTTCAACCGACTCAAGCAGTTCCGCGGACTCGCCATCCGCTACGCCACACGCGCCGCCTGCTTCCGCAGCGAACACGTCATCGCCGCGATCGTGTTGTGGCTGCGCACCGGCTCACAGGACACGGCCTGGGCTAGGCACTGCCGCCCGGTGGAAAATCGGGTAACTGCCCTATATCTGAGCCCGGTCCGACGCGTTCTTCGTATCACCGGTCCGAAGCCGTTGCCGCCGGGGTGTCACCCCTCAGGATCGCCGCTGCGTCGCGGACGGCGTCGACGATGAACTGGTAGCCGGTACAGCGGCAGATGTTGCCGGACAGGCCCTCGCGGATCTCGGCGTCGGTGGGATCGGGGTTGTCGGCGAGCATCTCCTGGACGGTGAGCAGGATGCCCGGGGTGCAGAATCCGCACTGCAATCCGTGGTGCTTCCAGAAGGCCTCCTGCAGCGGGTGCAGTTCGGACCCGTTCGCGAGGTCTTCGACGGTCGTGATCTCGGCGCCGTCGGCCTGCACGGCGAGGGTGCAGCAGGATCGTGCGGTGCGGCCGTCGAGGAGCACGGTGCATGCACCGCAGACGCCGTGCTCGCATCCGAGGTGGACACCGGTCTTCCCGCAGTCGCGGCGGAGGAAGTCCGCGAGGGTGCGGCGGGGCTCGACGTGGCGGTCCACGTGCTCGCCGTTGACGGTCATCGATACCGTGCGGCCGACGCGGGTGGGGGTGCTCATGCCGCTCTCCTCTGCTCGGTGCTGGTCAGGAGCCGCTGGAGGCATCGTCGGGTGAGGACCTCCGTCAGGGTGCGGCGATAGTCGGCGGGTCCGTGGATGTCGGAGACGGGATCGATCGCTCCCGCGGCCGCCGCGGCGGCCGCGAGCACGAGATCGGTCGACGGGGTCTGGTCGCGGAGCAACCCCTCGGCCGCGTCGGCCCGGACGGGTGTGGGGCCTGCGCCCGCCAGACTGATCCGCACGTCCGCCACCGCGCCGGACTCGTCGACGCGGGCGGAGCCCATGACGGCCACGACCGCGAAGTCGCCGTGGCGACGAGCGAACTCCTCTACGGCCACGACGGTCCCGGCGGGCTGTTTCGGGATGCGGATGGCCGTCAGGATCTCGTCGGGTTCGAGCGCGCTCACGAGGAAGCTGCGGAAGAAGTCCGCTGCGGGGATCGTTCGCCTGCCGTTCGGGCCGACGACGACGAGGTCGGCGTCGAGCGCGCGGAGGACGGCCGGGGTCTCGGCCGCTGGATCGGAGTGCGCGGCACTGCCGCCCAGCGTGCCCCGGTTGCGGATGGTGACGTGGCCGGAGTAGCGCAGGGCTGCGGGTAGCAGCGGGACGGTCGACCTGATCGCCGATGAGGTCTCGACGTCGCGGGTCCGGGTCATCGCGCCGATCTCCACGATCTCGCCGTCAGCCCGGATGTAGGCGAGCTCGGGAAGACTGCCGAGGTCGACGAGGACGGTGGGTTGGGCCAGGCGCATCGCGAGGAGCGGGATCAGGCTCTGCCCGCCGGCGAGGACCTTGGCGTCGCCATCCCCGGCCACGAGCGTGTCGATGGCGTGGTCGAGGCTCATGGCGCGGACGTGGTCGAACGGTGCGGGCTTCACGAGGTCGCCTCCGCGTTGTGGTTTGCCGACGCCTGGGCGATCGCGTACAGCAGTCGAGGTGGGGTCACCGGTAGCCGGGTGAGCTCGAGGGTGATGTCGGGGAGGGCGTTCTCGATGGCCGCGGTGATCGCCGAGGCGGCGCCGATGGTGCCGGCTTCGCCCATGCCCTTGAACCCGCCGGGGATGTGATCGGCCGTGGTGCTCATGTGCAGCGTCTCGAAGGGCGGGAGCTCGGACGCGGTCGGGATGAGGTAGTCCATGAACGTCGTCGTCAGGGGCTGGCCCTCGTCGCTGTAGACGATCTCCTCGAACAGCGCACCACCGATGCCCTGGGCGGCACCGCCGTGGATCTGCCCGTCGACGATCGTCGGGTTGATGACCGTTCCGCAGTCGTGCACGACGAGGTAGTCGAGCAAGGTGACCCGGCCGGTCTCCCGGTCGACCTCGGCCAGCACGGCGGTCGTGCCGAACGAGAAGGCCACGTTCTCGGGGTCGAGGACGTCGCGCTCCTCGAGCGCGGGGTCCTCACCATCGGGCAGCTTGCCGTCGAGACGGCGGTAGGCGGCGTCGCCGATCTCGCGCATGGTGACCGACGGCCCGCCGGAGGTGCCGCGGACGGAGATGAGGCCGTCCTGGATCTCCAGGTCGTCGGCCGAGGCCTCGAGGATGTGCGCCGCGATGCGCAGCACCTTGGCGCGCAGCCGGGTGCTCGCCCGCAGCAGCGCCCCGCCGCCGAGCGCGGCGCCGCGGCTGGCGCCCGTGCCGTAGCCGGTGAACGGATTGGTCTGGGTGTCACCGGACAGCACCGTGACCGAGTCGAGGGGAACGCCGAGGGTGTGGGCCGCGACCTGGGCGAGCGCGGTCTCGATGCCCTGGCCCATCGCGGAGAGCCCGGTGCGGACAGTGACCCCGCCCGCGGAGTCGATCCGCACGATCTCCTCGTCGAACGACGAGTGCTGGAGCCCGGCCTGGTTCATGATCTTGCTGGGGCCCAGTGCGCTGATCTCGATGTGGAAGCCGTAGCCGACCCCGAGCGACCGGCCCTCGCTCGCCGCTGCGTCACGACGGGCGAGCCAGCCGCGCTCCGCGACGGCCTTCTCCGCCATCTCCAGGCACTCGACGTAGTTGCCGCTGTCGTAGTAGAAGACCTGGCTGACGTACGGGAACGCGTCCGGTGCGATCAGGTTGCGACGGCGGACGTCGTTGGCCGACATCCCGAGCTCGCGCGCGAGCTTCTCGATGATCCGCTCGTGGGCGAAGTTCGCCTTCGGCTGTCCCCACCCGCGGTAGGACCCGTACGGCGAGCGGTTGGTGACGACACCGACGACGGTCGTCTCGACGTTCGGGATGTCGTACGGGCCGGCCATGAGCGCCATCGTCAGCCAGCACGGTCCGATCCCGACGGTGGCGAGCTGGCCGCCGAGCACGGCCCACACCGTGCCCCGCATGCCGATGATGGTGCCGTCGGATCTGGCGGCGAGGGACACCTCGATGCGTTGCTCGCGCGAGTGGGCGTTGGCGACGAAGCTCTCGAGCCGGTCCTCGATGATCTTCACCGGGCGACCGGTCCGCTTGGACAGGAGCGCGGCGAGCACCTCCTCGGCGTAGAAGTCGAACTTGTTGCCGAACCCGCCCCCGACGTGCGGGGTCCGCACCCTGATGTGGTCGACGGGTAGCCCGAGGACCTCTCCGAGCAGGTCACGGGTGAGGTTGGGGGACTGGGTGGACATCCAGCCCTCGAGGCGGTTCGTGAACGGGTCCCACGACATGACCGCGCCGCGCGTCTCGAGCGGTGCGCCCATCTGCCTGCCGTAGCTCAGCGTCTCGGTGACGATCACGTCGGCCTCGGCGAAGGCGGTCGCGGCGTCCCCCTTCGGGATCGTCTGGCGGCAGCTCACGTTGTCGGGCCAGTCCTCGTAGAGCAGCGGCGCGTCCGCGGCCAGTGCGTCGTCGAGGGTCACGACCGGCTGGAGCAGCTCGTACTCGACCTCGATGAGCCCCAATGCGTCCTCGGCCACGTAGCGGTCGACGGCGGCGACGGCCGCTACGGGCTGGCCGACGAAGCGCACCTTGTCCACGGCCATCGCGTACTGCTCGGTCATCAGCTGGTCGGGGATCATCCGCCACACGACGGGCTGCGGGGTCGCACAGGACTCCTGGACCTCCGCGCCGGTCAGGACAGCGAAGACGCCGGGTAGCTCCAGCGCCGCGCTCGCGTCGACGCTCAGGATCCGGGCGTGCGGATGCGGGCTGCGCAGGACCGCAGCCTCCAGCATGCCGGGCACCACGACGTCGTCGACGAACTGCGCCCGCCCGGTCAACAGGGCCGGGTCTTCCTTTCGGCGCACGCGTGCACCGATCAATCCGGGTGGTACGTGTTGCGAGGTCACGATCAGCCCTTCGACGGTGGGTGCCGGGCGCGCAGCAGCTCTTTCGGGATGCGAGCCAGCGTCGATCCTCTGCGGGTGGGTGTCCATTGACGGATCAGCCGAAGCTCGCCGCCCCGGTTCGCCGGACCGTCAATTGCCCTGTGCCGGGGAGCACGCCGAGACTCGTCGTCGACCCACGGCGGTGCCCACGTGCATCCGCCCGTCCGCCACCTGCGGAGGAACCCATGAGTGCGAACACCCCTGTCGGTGTCTTCGTCGCGACGTCGACTCCGCCGGAGCGGATCCCGAACCTGGCCGCCACCGCCGAGCGCCTCGGCTACAGCGAGGTGTGGGTGGCGGAGGACTACTTCTGCTACGGCGGGTTCACCGGTGCTGCGCTCGCGTTGGGGGCGACCGAGCACGTCAAGGTCGGGCTCGGCGTCGCCGCCTCCGTGGCGCGGCACCCGGCCGTCACCGCGATGGAGATCGCGACGCTGGCCCGCGCGTACCCGCAGCGGTTCCTGCCCGGCATCGGGCACGGCGTGCCGTTCTGGACCAACCAGATGGGCCTGACGGCGAAGTCGCCCCTCACCGCGTTGACGGAGTGCATCGACGGCGTGCGTGCACTGCTGGCCGGCGAGACCGTCGACATCGAAGGACGGCAGTTCACCTTTCGTTCGGTCACCGCCACGCACCCGGTGGACGACGACGTCCCGCTGCTGACCGGCGTGCTCGGCCCGAAGTCGCTGCGCCTGTCGGGGAAGATCGCGGACGGCACCGTGATGAGCGTGCTGGCCGGCACCGCCTACCTGGAATCGGCGCTCGGCCACATCCACGAGGGGATGGCCGAGTCGGGGCGCACGCAGCACCAGGTGCCGACGTTCGCGCTGTTCAGCGTGGCCAAGGACAGCAAGCAGGCCCGTGCCGCCGTCCGGCCGACCCTTGCCGCCTACATCGCCGCGGTGGGCGCGCACAACCCGCTGACCGGCGCGCTCGGCTACAACGACCACATCGCGACGCTGCTGGACGAGGGCGCCGACACGATGGCGGACAAGCTGCCCGACGAGTGGATCGACACCCTCGCCGTTGCCGGCGATCCCGACGAGGTGGCCGCGCGCATCACCGCACTGCGCGCTGCCGGCGCGACGAGCGTCGTCCTCTCGCCGGTCAACGCGGACAGCGCGCTCGACGAGCTGGAACTGGCCGCCTCGGCGGTGCTCCCGCAGCTGTCCTGAGGCCCGCGCACAGTTCGCCGAGGACGTGCCGCCGCTGCTGCGCGTCTCGCCCGTACCCGCCTGACCCGACCCACCGAGCAGGGAGAAGACATGGCCGACAACGTCAACAACGACAGCGACATCAAGGAGATCCTCGCGGTCCACCAGTCCTGGCTGGAGTCGAACAACGACCTGATCGCGGAGAAGATGTACCCCAACTTCGCCAACCCGGGGTACCTGCAGTTCAACCTCAACGGGCACCAGTACGACAGCGTCGACGAGAAGGTGCGGCTCTGGGAGGGCCTGCACCAGATCGGCTTCAACCTCTCGGACATGAAGATCGTCGAGGAGCCGAAGGTGCACGCCGAGGGCAACCTCGGCTACCTCACCACCTACTGGAGCGCTCAGGTCTCCGGCGACAAGGGCACCGGTGTGCTCGAGCCCGATCCCGAGCCGCTCGTCTTCCGCGTCACCGAGGTCTACCGACGCGACGACGGCAAGGGCAACCCGGTCTGGAAGATCTGGCACTTCCACGCGTCGCCGATCGCGTCGCCGGACGCGCCGCGGTTCCCGCAGGACGCCTGAGCACTCGCGGCGCCCGACCACCCCTCAGTCTGGAGTACGCATCCGATGCCGAACGCCGAACGTCGCTCGACGCCGGGCGCGACCGGGGAGCTGTCCTACCTGGCCTGGCCCTCGCCCTCGGCGATGACGCCGATCCTCTACCTGCATCCGGTCAACACCGCCGCCGCGGTGTGGGAGGCGGTCGCGACGGAACTGGGCGCCGACAGGCGGGCCGTCGCCGTGGACTACCGCGCACATGGGCGGTCCGCAGCGGGCGGTCCCTACTACCCGGCCGACTACGCGGCCGACGCTCTGGCCGTACTCGACGCCTCGGGCATCGAACGGGCGCATCTGGTCTGTGGGTCCATCGGCGGTGCGGTGGCGGTCGAGCTCACTGCCGCGGCACCCGGTCGGGTGGCGAGCATCGCCGCGTTCGGAGCGACGCTGGCACTGGGCTGGCCGGCAGAGACGCTCGACGAGGTCGAACGCGACCTGCGCGCGCTCGGGGTGCGTCAGTGGTTCGTCCGGCACGGCGCCGAGATCCTCGGTCCGGCGGCGCGCGCCGAGGCCGAGGCCGAACTGGTCGCCGTGGCCGTGGCGGGGCGCCGCGGTGATCGAGACCTGGACACCGTCGTCGACGTGCTGCGCACCACCTTCGGGCTCGCCGACTCGCGGCCCGCGGCCGCCGCGATCGCGGATCCACCGCCGACCCGCGTGTTCGTCGGTTCCCACGACCCCACCTGCCCGCCCGCGATGGCGCACGAGCTGGCCGCGGCACTGCACGGCGATGTCGAGGTCATCCCCGACATCGGGCACCTCCCGATGCTCGAGGACCCGCTGGGAACCGCGGCCGCCGTCCGCGCGTTCCACACGGCGCTCGACACGGTGTCGCCGTGACGTACTCCATCGTTGCCAGGGACGGGCGCACCGGACAGCTCGGCGTCGCCTGCGAATCCCACTTCTTCGCGCCGGGCGCCGCGGTGACCTGGGCACGTCCCGGCGTCGGGGCCATCGCCACCCAGGCATTCGTCGACGGCCGCTACGGCGGCGTCGGCATGGACCTGCTCGCCACCGGAGTCACGGCCGGCGCCGTTCTGGATCGGCTCACCGGGGAGGACACCCACCCGGAGGTGCGGCAGGTCGGGCTCGTCGCCGCCGACGGGGACGCCGCGTCGTGGACCGGACAGGCCTGCATCGCCGCCGCGGGCGGCATTGTCGACGGACCCGTCGCCGTGCAGGGCAACATGCTGGACAACGCCGACGTCCTGCCCGCCATGCTCAGGGCCTATCACGCGGCGGCGGGAGACCTCGCCGAACGGTTGATGGTCGCCATGGAGGCGGCCGAGGCGGCAGGCGGGGACATCCGCGGCAGCCAGGGCGCCGCGCTGCTCGTCGTCGACGGCGAACAGGTTGATGACCCCTGGAACCACACGCCCGTCGACCTGCGCGTGGAGGACCACGCCGATCCCATCGCCGAGCTGCGCCGGTTGCTCGGTTACCGGCGCGCCTTCGACGCGGTCTCCGCGACGATGTTCGCGCCGGGGCTCATGGTCGGGCCGTATGCCGAGCCGTCCGCCGGAGATCGGGATCGGGCCCTCGATCGACTGGCCGCCGCGGCGCAGGTCATGACGGGCAATCCGGAGGCCGAGCTCTGGAGCGGCGTGCTGCTGGCCCGATCCGGTGACCTGGATGCTGCGCGCGCGCAGCTCGCCGGGCCGCTGCTGCTCAACGGGAGGCTCGCGGTGTTCCTCGGCCGCCTCGCCGACGCGGGTTTCCTCGACCACGATGACGTGGAGAAACTCAGATGACGGCGGCATCCCTCGCCAGGAGGATCCGCTCGGCGGTCGACGTCGAAGCGGTGGTTTCCCTGACCGGTGATCTCGTGCGGATCCGGTCGGAGAACCCGCCTGGCCGCGAGTCACCTGTCGTCGATCATCTCCGCTCGGCGTTCGCCGACATGGGGATCGGTGACACCGACATCGTGGAGCCCGCGCCCGGTCGGCAGAGCCTGCTGGTCTCCACGGCGCCGGCAGGCAGCCAGAAGCCCGTTCTCCTGGTCAACGGGCACCTCGACACCGTGCCCGCCCGGGCGGCGGGCTGGCGACACGATCCGTTCGGGGGCGAGGTGCGCGACGGTCGCCTCTACGGTCGGGGAGCGGCCGACATGAAGGGTGGCGTCGCCGCGGCGATCATCGCGCTGCAGGTGTGTCGCGGCCTGGACCTCGAGCTGCCCTGCGAGGTGGTCTTCCACCTCGTCGCCGACGAGGAACTGGGTGGCGAGCTCGGCACCGCGGAGCTCGTGCGCCGTGGCCTGGTGCGGGCCGACGCCTGCCTCGCCCCCGAACCGACCGGCCTCCGGCTGTGTCTGGCCGAACGCGGACTGATGTTCGCCCGCGTCGTCACCCGCGGTATCCCCGCACACGGCAGCGAGCCCGCGAAGGGTCGCAGCGCGATCATGAGTGCCGCCGCGATCGCGCAGGTGCTCCACGACAACGTCTTCCCGCAGACCCCGCACCCGCTGCTGGGGACCACGACCTGCAACGTCGGGATGATCCGCGGTGGCAGCGGACCCAACGTGGTGCCCGAGGAGTGCGAGCTGCGGATCGATCGGCGCGTGCTCCCCGGTGACACCGAGGAGAGCGCCCTTCGCGGGATCGTCGATCGGATCGCCTCGCTGGGACTCGTTCCCGGGACCGATTACGAGCTCGAGGTCGACACGTTCTGCGAACCGTCGGAGATCGACAGCAGGCATCCGTTCGTGGCGAGTGTTGCGCAGTCCTACGAGGCGATGACGGGCCGACGGCCGGACGTGACGGGCCTGCCGTTCACCACCGACGCCCGATTCATGCGCAACCAGCTCGCCATCCCCGCGGTGGTGTTCGGACCCGGTGATCTCGAGGTCGCGCACGCCGTGGACGAGTACGTCGACATCGATGCGCTGGTCACGGCCGTTGCGGTGTATGCGCATCTCATGGCGACCTTTACAGGGACGCAACGCCTGCGGCACGATCCGGGGCGGTCCTCCGGCGACACTGAGGTCGAAGGGGCGCAGGTCCTGCACTGAGATCTACCCGGAGGAGGACCACGATGGCATCCTCCCCACACACCACGGCCCTCACCCTCGGCACCTTCCTCGGCATGGTCGGCGGCGACTACGTCGACGTGATCCACGCACCGGCCGGGCTCGAGATCCCGATCGTCGCCGTGCTGATCCATGACACCTCCACGGTCGGCCAGGTGAACGCCGGTGACCTCGTCCTGGGCATCGGCATGCGCATCGACGGTCGCGACGTCGAGGCGCTGACGCAGCAGTTCGGCGCCCACGTCGTCCTCGTCTTCAAGATCGCTGCGGAGCGCGATCGCGAGCGACTCCAGGAACTGGCCGTGGCATCGGGCGCGACCGTGCTCGCCGTGGCGCCCGAGATGTCGTGGGACCAGCTGCACGTCCTTGCCCGCCAGTCCATCTCGTCGGCCTCGGCGACGGTCTCCGACGAGCGCGGCGTCGCCTTCGGTGACCTGTTCGCACTGGCCAACTCGGCGGCGGCGACGCTCGAGGGTCCGGTCATCATCGACGACGACCGCATGGAGGTCATCGCGTTCTCCAGCCTGGGCGACGAGATCGACGAGATCCGCCAGCAGTCGATCCTGCAGCGGCGACCGCCCAAGGAGTTCATCGCGTGGTGCGAGTCGACCGGGATCCTCCCGCGCGTGCGACAGAGCCTGCGGCCGGTGCGGGTCGTGCCGCCGGACGGCGCGACCCGGCTCGTCACGGCCATCCGCGGTGGCAGCGACATCCTCGGGTACATCTGGGTCGCCGAGTCCAAGCGTGAACTGGACCAGCAGTCGGAGGATCTACTGGCCGAGGTCGCCAGGGTGGCCGCGATGCAGTTGCTCCGGTCCCGCATCACCGAGGACCTCGACCGTCGACTGCGCAGTGACCTGCTGCGCAACGCCCTGTCCGGGCGCGGCAACGTGCAGACGGTCGAGGCCCGTATCGGCGTGGCGGGGCGCCCCTTCCGGCTTGTCGCGTTCGCCCCCGAGCACGCCCCACCTCCCGGGCGCAACGACAGCGACCTTGCGCTGCGCCCCGTGGAGGACGTGGTGGCGTTGCGGGTCGAGGCCTCCTACCGCCGAGGTGCCGTCACGTCCTGCAACGGCCGGATCTACGCGATGATCCCGGTCGTCGACGACCGGCCCCCGGCAGCGGACGTGCAGGCGCTGGCCACCGAGATCGTGGGGCAGGTGCGCCGCCAGCTGCACGTCGAGCTCCGCGCCGCCGTCAGCGGTGAGGTCGCCGGCGTCGCCCAGGTGACCGAGGCCCGTCAGGACGTCGATCGCCTGCTCAACATGCCGTTGCTCGACGAGCAGCGACGCGTTGTGCTGTTCGACGAGTCGATCGCCAGAGCGATCATGTCCGAGCTGACCGAACTGATCGTCGAGCGTCCTCGGCTGCTGCAGGGTGGCGTCGCGGGCATGGTCGTCAGCGACCGTGACCGAGGCACGGAGTACCTGCCGAGCCTGCAGGCGTTCTTCGGGGCCGGCGGCGATCTCACGGCGGCCGCTCGGACGCTCTACGTGCACCGCAACACCCTCAAGTACCGGCTGACCCGGATCCGTGATGCCTTCGGGGTCGACGTCGAGGACCCGGTCCAGCGGCTCGTCGCTGAGCTGCAGGTGGCCGTCTTCATCGCGCAACCCGACCTGCAGGCGGCGCTGGAGCCGTCGTCCGCGCCAGACGCTCACCCAGGTCACTGACAAGAGGCCACATCGGGACCCGGCGGAAGGCATGGCGGTGCGCGACCGGGGTCCGGGTCGAGCGTCGTCTGTTGCTGACGAGTTGGTGGTGGACCACGTCAGCGTCTCGCGGACGCCGCTATGGTCCGCTCGTGACCGACACGAACCGGGACTTCAGCGGCCTTTCGGCTCTGTTCATCAACACGACGCTGACGCGATCGCCGGCGCGCAGCCATACCCAGCTGCTGATCGACGCGAGCGTGTCGATCATGGCTGCGCAGGGCGTGCGGGTCGACCAGTTCCGCTCGGTGGATCACCCCATCGCGAGCGGTGTCTACCCCGATATGCGCGAGCACGGGTGGGAGGTCGACGCCTGGCCGGAGCTGTTCCCACGGGTGCTGGCCGCCGACATCCTCGTCATCGGCGGCCCGATCTGGCTCGGTGACAACAGCAGCGAGACGAAGAAGGTCATCGAGCGGCTCTATGCGCACTCCGGTGAGCTCAACGACCGGGGGCAGTGGCTCTACTACGGCAAGGTCGGCGGCTGCCTGATCACCGGGAACGAGGACGGGATCAAGCACTGCGCGTCCAATGTGCTCTACAGCTTGCAGCACATCGGCTACAGCGTGGCGCCGCAGTCCGACGCCGGGTGGATCGGGGAGGCCGGTCCGGGACCGAGCTACGGCGACCAGCTCGAGGACGGCTCACTGGCCGGGGTCGACAACGAGTTCACCCAGCGCAACACCACGTTCATGACCTGGAACCTGCTGCACCTGGCGGGGCTCCTTCGAGCGTCCGGAGGCTTTCCCGCCTACGGCAACCAGCGCCGGGAGTGGGACGCCGGTGCCCGCTTCGACTATCCCAATCCCGAGTACCGGTCCTGATCGTCTCGGGAGGCGAGGGTCGCGATCGTGCCGGACCGGCCACCGTCGAGGACCGATGAGTTGTGCGATCTCGGAGGGTCTGGTCGGTATGGAGACTCTTCTTCGGGTCGGCGGGGTCGAGCTGTGCGTCGACACCGCCGGCTCGCCGACCGACCCGGCCCTGTTGCTGATCGGCACCACCGTCGCCAGCTGGGACGACGAGCTCGTCGAACGGCTCACCGGGCGGTACGTCATCCGGTACGACCTGCGTGACGCCGGCCGGTCCACCACCGTCGACCCTGACTCGCCCGGCTACTCGCTGCGCGACCTCGTCACCGACGCCGTCGGCGTGCTCGACGCGCTCGGCATCGCTCGCGCGCACGTCGCGGGCCTCGCGACCGGCGGCTTCATCGCCCAACTCGTGGCACTGGACCATCCGTCGCGGGTGGCCTCGCTCGTGCTGATCGGCACTCGCCCGGTCGCGCCGGGCCCGGTCGACGACGACCTGCCCGACCACTCCCCGACGATCATGGCCCATTTCGGTGGCGCCGCTGCGGTCGACTGGAGCGACCGCACGTCGATCCTGGACGGTGCGGTGGCCACGGCCCGCGTGCTCTCCGGCTCGCCCCACTTCGACGCCGTCGAGGCCCGCGCCCACGCGGCCGGTGTCCTCGACCGGGCCGGTCCGCATCCGGCGTCGGCGCGCAACGGCCTGATGAGCACCGTGTTCGCCCGGCTCGACTGCACACCACGCTGGCGGATGAGGCTCTCGGAGATCAGCGCACCGACGCTGGTGGTGCACGGGGCGGCCGACCCGTTCTTCCCGGTGGGCAACGCGCAGGCGCTGGCCAGGGAGATCCCCGGCGCCACCCTGAGGGTCCTCGACGGGGTCGGCGCGGAGCTCCCTCGCAGGGCACACGCGCAGGTGGCCGAGGCGATGCTCACGCACACGGCGCCGTAGCTCGATTCGCCCCCACATTCCCGGCCGTCTCGGCCGATCCCATGGCGAGCGGACGTCACTCGGGGGTGGCGAGCGCCCGGGAGATCGCGCGGGCGCTGGTGCGCACGAGTGGTGCCAGTGCGTGCGGTGACGCGGAGCCGTGGCGGACGACGAGCGACACGGCGGCGACGACCGTGCCGCGCTCGTCGTGGACCGGCGCGCCGACCGAGAGGCTGTCGGTGGTGAGCTGGCGGTCACTGATCGAGAACCCGCTGGTGCGGACGTCGGCGAGCATCCGGCGCAGCACCCGGGGATCGGTGACGGTGAAGGGGGTGAAGGACTCGATCGGCGCGTGCAGCACCTCCTCCTGGACCTCGGTGGGCGCGTGCGCGAGCAGCACGAGACCGACCCCGCTCGCGGCGAGCGGGCACCGGCCGCCGACGCGGATCACCGGGGACACGGAGTCGGTGCCGGCGATCCGCTCGACGAACACCAGCTCGGTGCCCTCGCGCACGGCGAGCTGCACGATCTCCCGGGTGACCTGCGACAGGTCCGCCAGGAACGGCAGCGCCCGCTCGCGCAGCGGCAGGCCGCGGGTGGCGAGCGACCCGATCTCCCACAGCCGCAGCCCGATGCGGTAGTGGCCGTGCTCGTCGCGCTCCAGCGCACCCCAGGTGACGAGCTCGCCGACCATCCGGTGCACCGTCGACACGGGCAGCCGTGTGTGGCGGGACAGCTCGCTCAGGCTCATCGCGGGACGTTCGGAGGAGAACGCATCGAGGATCTGGAGGGCGCGCGACAGGACCGGACCGGTGCCGACGCTCATTCCTTCACCTCCGACGACGGGAGGCGCGCCCGTCGGACCTTGATTGTGCGGTCCGTCAGGCGCTGCTCGTCCGGATCCGAACCGGCAAACTCGACCAGCACTTCAGGGTGTTGTGCAGTTTCGGCACCGGATCGCCGTCGAGCTCGAGTCGAACGGCGCGCCGGGCGAGTGCGCCGAGCACCATCTCGGCCTCGAGCCGCGCGATCGGCTGGCCGACGCACTGGTGCACGCCCATCCCGAACGCGACGTGTCCCGCCGCCGAGCGGGTGATGTCGAGGGTGTCGGCGTCCTCGCCCCAGTGCCGGGGGTCGCGGTTGGCCGCGCCGAGGGACAGCAGCACCTTGGAGTCGGCCGGGATAGGGACGCCGCCGAGCTCGGTGTCGACGCTGGTCGTGCGGCAGAACGTCTGGATCGGTGACTCCCAGCGCAGCGTCTCGTCGAACGCGAACTTCGCCAGCTGCGGTTCGGCGTGCAGCGCGCTCCACTGGTCGGGGTTGCTCGCGAGGGAGTAGATCGCGTTGCCCAGCCCTGTGACGGTGGTGTCGACGCCTGCGGTGAGCAGCGAGCGCACCAGCAGCGGCGCGTTCTCGGGGGAGACCTCGCCCCGATCGGCCGCCGCCCAGATGGCGGCGCCGAGCCCGTCGGGAGCGAGGTTCTCCCGACGGCAGTGCCGGTCGACCCATTCCTGGACCGGCCCGGCTGCGGCCAGTGCTGCCGCGAGGATCTCGTTGCGCGGGCCGAACGCGTTGAGCGCGAGCGACCCGTAGACCATCAGGTTGCGCCGGCCCGCTCGGGGCAAGCCGACCGCATCGGGGAACACCTCGAGCGGGTAGGCCTCGGCCAGGTCGGTGACCGCGTCGAACCGGCCCCGCGCGACGAGCTCGTCGGCGATCCGCTCGGCCGCCACCGCGAACGTGGCCCGCAGCGCGCGGACCGCGCGCGGGGTGATCACCGCGTTCATGACATCGCGGAACGCGGTGTGGTCGGGCGGGTCGGCCTCCAGCAGCAGGCTCGGCGGCCGCCAGGGCTCCTCCCGGGCGAAGTCGGTGAGGCCCGCGCCACGCCCGGAGACGAACGTGGCCCAGTCGACCAGCGCGGCCCGGACCTCGGCGTGGCGACCGACGACGTAGTAGCCGTCGCGCGCGAGCCGCACGACCGGACCGGCGTCGCGCAGCCGGGCGTGGAACGCGTAGGGATCGACGAGGACGTCGGGGGCGAAGGGGTCGGCATCGAGCTCGGGCACGGCCGGGGTCGCGGTCGGGGACGTCGTTGTCATCGTCAGAGCTCCAGGATCAGCTTCGGGCCCGCCGCGCGCGAGACGCAGACGAACATGGTGGTGTGGGCGGCCCGTTCCTCGTCGGTGAGCAGCGAGTCGCGGTGGTCGACCTCGCCGTCGAGGACGGCGGTCTCGCACGTCCCGCAGGTGCCCTCCTGGCAGGAGGACAGCACCCGTACCCCTGCGGCGGCGAGGACGTCGAGCACCGAACGGTCGGGTGGGACGGTCAACGTCGTCCCGGTGCGGGCGAGCTCGATCTCGAACGACCCCGCCAGCACCGGCTCGCCCTGGTCCTTCGGGCTGAACCGTTCGACGTGCAGGGCGCCGGCCGGCCAGGCCGCGCAGCGCCCCTCGACGGCGACGAGCAGCGCGTCGGGCCCGCAGCAGTAGACGAGCATGTCCGCGGCCGGCTCGCCGAGCAGACCGTCGAGGTCGAGCAGGCCGTGATCGTCCTGCGGCCGCAGCGCGACCCGCTCGCCGTGGACGGCGCGCAGCTCGTCGGCGAAGGCCATCGACGCCGCGGTGCGCCCGCCGTAGGTGAGCTGCCAGTCCGCTCCCGCCGCCGCGGCCGCCCCCAGCATCGGCAGGATCGGGGTGATCCCGATGCCACCGGCGAGGAAGACGTAGCGCCGCGCCGGTTCGAGGGCGAAGTGGTTGCGCGGGCCGACCACCCGCACCGTTGCGCCGGGCACCAGCTCGTCGTGCACGAACGCCGAGCCGCCGCGCCCGTCCGGCTCGCGCAGGACCGCGATCCGGTAGGAGGTGCGGTCGGCCGGGTCACCGCACAGCGAGTACTGCCGTACGAGATCGTCGGCGAGGATCAGATCGACGTGGGCGCCGGGCGACCACGCCGGGAGGTCGCCGCCGGCCGGGGAGCCCAGCACCACCGCCACGACGCCGTCCGCGATCGGTTGCCGGTCGCGGACGACGGCCTCGAATCCGGGTTCGGTCACGTGCCGGCTGGAGAGGGTTGCGGGCGGGGTCCCGTGGCCGATCAACATTGCGGAGAGCGTCCTTCCGGTTCGGTCAGTGGGCGGCGACGGGAGCGGCGACCCGCGGGGACGTCGCGACGCGCACGAACGAGAGCACGACGGCCGTCACGACGAACAGCGCGCCGGCGCCCAGGTAGAGCTGCTGGGGGCTCATGCCGGCGTCGAGCAGAGCGCCGGCGGCGAACGGGGCCAGGATCGCCCCGGTGCGGCTGATCGCGAGCGCGGTGCCGAAGCCGGTGGCCCGCACCTGCGAGTCGTAGACGGTCGCGGTGAACGCGAACAGGCCGGCGACACAGCCGTTGACGAGCAGGCCGACGCCGATGCCGACGGCGAAGGCCAGACCCAGCTGCGAGGTCGAGGCGATGAACACCGCGAGCAGCACCGCGGTGCAGACGAGGTACCCGCGCAGCACGCTGCGCAGGGCGAACCGGGCGGCGAGTACACCGAGCAGTGCCGAGCCGAACACGCCGCCGAGGTTGAGCAGGGTGCCTGCGGTCAGGCCCTGGGCCGGGGTCAGACCGGCCTGGACGAGCAGCGTCGGTGTCCAGCTCGTGACGAAGTAGAAGCCGGCCATGACGGCGAAGAACACGAACCACATCAGCAGCGTGGTGCGGCGCAGCCGTGGCGTGAGCAGCTCGCGGTAGTTGCCGCTGACCGAGCGCGGCGCCGTGAGTTGCTCGGGGAGTGCCGTCAGCTGGGGCAGGCGACACCGGGCGGCCAGCTTGTTGATCCGGGTGAGCGCCCCGGCGGGCCTGCGGTTGAGCAGGAAGTCCATCGACTCGGGCAGACCCCAGATCACCAGCGGGATCGCGACCGTTGTCGCGACGCCGCCGAACAGGAACACCGCGCGCCAGCCGTAGCCGCCGATCAGCACGACCGCGATGAGGCCGCCGAGGGTCGCCCCGAGGGCGTAGCCGGTGGCGTTGAGGCTGACGGCGAGACCCCGCCAGCGCCGGTTGGACCACTCGGCGGAGGCCACGCTGCTGCTGGCGATGATGCTCCCGATCCCGATGCCGGCGAGCACCCTCAGCAGACCGAGCTGGCCGGCGGACTGGGTCAGCGAGGACAGCAGCATCGCGACGCTGCTGAGGGTGAGGCAGCCCAGGATGATCGGGCGCCTGCCGATCCGGTCGGCCCACGGCGCCACCAGCATCGACCCGAGGGCCATGCCGACCGGCGCGGCCGAGAGCAGCAGGCCGAGCTGGGTGGCGGAGAGCCCCCACTCGGCCGCAACGGACTTGCCGGTGAAGGCCATCACGAGTACGTCGAAGCCGTCGAGCATGTTGAGCAGCAGGCATACGGCGATCGCGACCCACTGGGTGCGGCTCATCGGGCCGTCGTCGAGCGCGGCCCGCAGGTCGGTGCTCATCGGACCGACTCGGGGAAGAGGGCAGAGCGCATGGCAAATCACTCCGTGTCTGCTGAGATGGCGATTTCCATCGCGATGCGAGTTGGCCGGGCCGCGGCCATTCCGGCGTGCCGCGTTTCATCGCTTTCGGGTAGGAGCATGGTGCGGTTCTTTCCCGCGGTGATGAACGACATTTCCGCATGCCGGAAAGGATTGCGGGCCAATTGCCTGCATTCGGCCCACTCGGCGACCACGCCGCTCGAAGCCGGACCTGCACATCCGGGAACCGCGCACCCTGCGCGCGCCATCGATCCGACGCAGCTCGACGCCGCGGCGGACTCCGCTCACCCGGCCGACCGCACCGACTCAGCTCGGGTGCGGTGGGCCATCAGGGCTCGGGCGGTCGCGGTGAGGCGGGACGCGGCGGCGCGCGCGCTCGGAAAAGGCGGGTACGAGGGACTCAGGCGGCTGCTCCGGGAGCAGTGAGCGCGCGCACCCGGGGGAGGAGCTCGTCGGAGATCGTCCCCACCGCCCGGCGGCGGTCCGCCGGGCCGGCCGCGACCTGGAGTATCACCCGGGTGGCGCCCGCCTCGGCGAACTCCGCGATGCGCGCGGCGACGCGGTCCGGAGTGCCCAGTGCGAGGTAACGGTCGGCGAGTGGAGCGAAGTCCTGGGCGTAGGTGGCGCTGACCGCTGCCACGCCCGTCCCACGGGCCCAGGCTTCGTCGGGATCGACGCAGGTCCACAGGAACACCGCACCCGCCACGTCCTCCCGCCTGCGGCCGCTCGCCTCCGCGGCGTCGCGGACCTGGACCAGGCCGGCGTCCAGCCGCACGGGATCGACCATGTACGGCATCCACACGTCGGCGAACCGCCCGGCCCGCCGCAGCGCCCCGTCCTTGCGGCCACCCAGCCAGATCGCCGGACCACCCGGGTGGACGGGTGGGGGGTCGAGCGTGACGCCGTCGAGCGTGGTGAACTCGCCCGCGAAGCTGGTCGGCTCACCGCGGAACAGCTGCCGTATCACCGACAGCCCCTCGTCCATGCGACGGAAGCGGGTGGCCGGGTCGACCCCGGCGGCGGCGAACTCGGGTGGGTACTCTCCGCCCGCGCCGACGCCCAGCTCGAACCGCCCGCCGGAGACGCGATCCACGGAAGCGGCCAGCTTGGCGGCCATCGCCGCGGAGTAGAGCGGGAGCAGGGTGATCGTGCTGACCAGCCGTATCGAGGAGGTCGCCCCGGCGGCCGCGGCGAGCGTGATGAACGCGTTCGGCATCGTTCCGTGGAAGAACAGGTGCTCGCCACAGCCCAGGTAGTCGAACCCGGCCGCCTCCGCCGCCTGGGCATCGGCGACGACCGTGTCCATGTCGGAGGTGTTCAGTCCGAGTCTCAGCACCGGCATCTTTCGGACTGTAGACGCTCGCGGATCGAGGCCGAGCACGGTCCGGAAGCGACCTCGGCGCGGCTCGACCGGTGCGGCCTCCCCTGTCAGCCGAGAATGGCATCGATGATTGTCGCGACGATGAGCACGACGACCGCCACGACGATGAGGATCATTCCTTGGATCACGCCGGGTTCCTTGTCGCCGTCATCGGCGTTTCTTGAGCGCGGTGCGTTCGAGCTCCTCGTGGGCGGTTCGGAGAGGGCTCTCGTTGGCCGTGGAGGCCTTGGCGGGTTGGTTCGGCTGCTCGATCACGTCGGCGAGCGAGGAGGATGCCGTGGTCCTTGCCTGCTCGCTGCGCCGGCGGTGCACCCTGGAGCGGCCGTTGCCGAGGATCGGCTGATCGAGGCCCGGTGGGGCGAGAACCCGCCGCGTACTGCGGTGAAGACGCTGCAGAACTACGTGCTTCGCCTGCGGCGCCGGCTGGGCACCGCGGCGATCACCACCCGGGCGCCGGGCTATGCCCCGAACGGCCTGTCGACGGATGCCGCGACGTTCCGAGAACTCGCGGCCCAGGCGCGTCGCGAGGTGGAGCAAGGCGCTCCCGCGGTCGCGATCGACACGTTCGACGATGCGCTCGCGCTGTGGCGGGGCAGGGCCTTCTCCGAGTTCGCTGACCGGGACTTCGCCCGCGCCGAGGTGGCCGGGCTCGACGAGCTCCGCGCGGCGACGGCCGAGGAGCGCGTCGACGTGATGCTGGCCCTCGGCAGGCGGGAAACCGTCCCGGAATGCGAGAGGCTGGTCAGCGACGAGCCGCTGCGGGAGCGGCGCTGGTCCCAGCTCCTGCTTGCGCTCCATCGCGACGGTCGGCAAGCCGAGGCGCTGGAGACGTACCGGCGCCTGCGCGGGGTGCTCGCCGGCGAGCTCGGGGTCGATCCCGGTCCCGGGGCACAGCGGCTCGAGGCGGCGATCCTGACCCATGCCCCGGAGCTGCGAGGTCCGGGACGGGCGGCCGAGCAGCTCGATCTCGACGCGAGTTGCGCTCGAACGCACCGCGAGTTGCGATGGATTGACCCGCGAGTTGGGGTGGCCGAATGGTTGCATTGGGTTCCGTGCCCCTGGTTAGGGCCAGGGGGTCGGGGACCAGAAGTGGGGCTTCAACTACCTGCTCCGCTACTCCGAACGCGAGGGCGGCACCCGCTACCTCAGCCAGGTCTTCATCGACGAGCAGGGCGAGATCGTCGCGAACCGGCGCAAGCTCAAGCCCACCCACGTCGAGCGCACCATCTACGGGGAAGGCAACGGCACCGACTTCCTGACCCACGACTTCTCGTTCGGGCGGGCCGGCGGCCTGAACTGCTGGGAGCACTTCCAGCCGCTGAGCAAGTACATGATGTCCAGCCTGGGTGAGCAGGTGCACGTCGCGTCCTGGCCGGCCATGTTCGCCTTCCAGCCCGACGTCGGGGGCATCGACCCCGCCGGGTACGACGGCGACCCGGTGCGCCACCTCGACGCGATCTTCGACATCGCCGCGCGCCATGGGTGCGGCGTGGACCTGCATCTGCACGACCCCGGCCCGCTCGGTGCCTGGCAGGTCGGGCTCGTGATCGAACGGACCCGAGCGCTGACCATGGCGGGCAAGGCGACGGTGAGCCGCGCCTTCGGCTTCTGCGCTACGGCGGGAGCCGAGCAGGATCGCCTCATCGAGCGGCTGGCCGCCAACGGCGTCAGCATCGCGACGGCGGCGGTCTACGACCGGCCCGTCCCCCCCGCTGGTCCGCATGCGGGCCGCCCGGGCCGAACGTGGCCTGCGGCAACGACGGCATTCGCGATCTGTGGGCGCCGTACGGCAACGGGGACATGCTCGAGCGGGCCATGCGCCTGGCCTACCGCAGCGGCTTCCGTCGCGACGACGAGATCGAGCTCGCGCTCGACGCCGCGACGTTCGGGGGCGCCCGCGCGCTCGGGCTCGAGGACTACGGGATCCGGCCAGGATGTGCGGCGGACTTCCTGCTCGTGGACAGCGAGGTCCCCGCAGCGGCCGTCGTCGTCCGGCCGCACCGGCGGCTGGTCGTCAAGGCGGGTCACGTTGTCGCCCGGTGCGGGGACAGCGGCTGAGGGTGACGGGCACCCCGGGTCAGCCGTGGGCGCCGGGCGGCTCCGCCAGTACCCGCTCCGCGCGGGCCAGGTCCGGTCCCTGGAACGTCAGCGGCGGACCGGGCACGATCCGGAGGGACGGCAGTCGCGCGGCCAGCACCGCCCACCGAGGACTCCGGACGTCAGGAAGGCCACCTTCCCGCAAGAATCGTGCGGGAAGGTGGCCTTCCTGCAACCCGTTCCGGAGGTGCCCGGACACGCGGACCCACTATATCGAGAATGGTATATCTCAGAGGTGCTTCGGCATCGCCAAGGCATGGCGATATCGCGCTCCGTCGCTAGTATTTCCCGGACGACAGGTTGCCGGCGCCTTTCCCCGGGGCCTGCACAACAATGATCGCATGACGTGAACCGGACCGGGAGCACCATGGACCAGCCACGCAGCGCCTTCGTCGCGGCGACGTCAGAGGCTCAGCAGTTCCGTCGGGCACTGCGTCACTTCGCCACCGGGGTATCCGTCATCACGATCTTCGACGGCGCCGAGGTGCACGGCATGACCGCGAGCTCGTTCACCTCCGTCTCGCTCGATCCGCCGCTGTGTTCCGTGGCCGTCAACAAGCCGGGGCGCATGCACGAGCTGCTGCTCGCCGCCGACGGGCACTACGGCCTCAGCATCCTGCGCAACGACCAGGGCCACATCGCCGACTACTTCGCCCGCAGGCCGTGGAGCGTCCCGATCGACGTGAAGCTGGACTGGTCGGACGGCTGCCCGACGATCGCAGGCTCGCTCGCATGGTTCCGCTGCGTGAAGTGGTCGGAGTACGACGGTGGCGACCACACGATCTTCGTCGGCCGTGCACTCGATCACGGCGACGACGACAGCGACGACGCCGCACCCCTGCTCTGGCACAAGTCGCAGTACCACGACCTGGGCACCCAGCTCGCCCGCGGCGACGGCAAGGCCGTCGTCGACCCGCACTGACGACTGCTACCGCTGACGTCCGCTACCGCTGACGGCGTCCCGCACCCGGCCTCCGCGGCCGGACGTACTCCCCGTGATCCCGGTGCCCCGGGTACCGCGGCTCCCACCACGCCCCGGGTCGCTCGACCGCGCGCCCGGCAGTCCGCCCTGCCCGCCCCGGCGGCAGGGCACCCACCCAGTCTGGAGGCGCGGGTATGTCCGTCCCGTCCGCATGGCCCTCGATGCGCAAACCGGTCCTGGTCAGCCTGGCCGGCTCCACCATCGAGTGGTACGACTTCTTCGTCTACGGCTCGGCCGCCGCGCTGGTGTTCAACAAGCTGTTCTTCCCGGTGGTCGACTCGGCAGCAGGGACGTTGCTGGCGTTCAGCACCTTCGCCGTCGGGTTCCTGATCCGCCCGGTCGGTGCCGCCCTGTTCGGCAACTGGGGTGACCGGGTCGGGCGCAAACCCGCACTCATCACCGCGATGTTGCTGATGGGTGCTGCCACGACCGCGATCGGGCTGCTCCCGACCTACTCCACGGTGGGTGTGCTGGCGCCGGTACTGCTGGTGTTGCTGCGACTGCTGCAGGGACTCGCGCTCGGAGGGCAGTGGGGTGGCTCGGTGCTGCTGGTCACCGAGAACGCCCCGCCCGGCAGGCGCGGTTTCTACGGCAGCTTCGCGCAGCTCGGCGTCCCCATGGCGCTCATCCTCTCGAACGTGGTGCTGCTCGTCGTCAACGCGGTCATGCCGTCCGCGGCCTTCGAGACCTGGGGCTGGCGGCTGCCCTTCCTGTTCAGCATCGTGCTCATCGCGGTCAGCCTCTACGCGCAGTCGCAGATCGACGAGACGCCGGCGGGCGCCGCGGCCGCGAGCGGGGGCAGGCGCCGGTCGCCGTTCGTCGAGTGCCTGCTGACCCACCCCCGGCAGATCCTGCTCGCCGCGGGCGCCACGATCGTCAACGGCGCGGTGTACTACCTCGTCGCCACCTACATGCTCTCCTTCGCCACCCAATCGGTGGGAGTCGCTCGCTCCACGATCCTCACGGGCGTGCTGATCTCGGCGGTCGTCTCCGCGGTGACGATCCCGGCCGCGGCCGCGCTGTCGGACCGGATCGGTCGCAAGCGGACGTTCCTGCTCGGTGCCGCGGGACTGGCCGTATGGGCGTTCCCGTTGTTCCTGTTGGTGCAGACCGGTTCGCTGGTCCTGATCACCCTCGCGCTGGTGGTCGCGCAGGCGATCTTCAGCATGACCTACGGGCCTGCACCGGCGTTGTTCACCGAGATGTTCGACGCGAACGTCCGGTACTCCGGGGTCTCGGTGGGATACCAGATCGGGGCGACGCTCGGCGGCGCGTTCGCCCCGATCATCGCCACCGCCCTCTACGGAGCGTTCGGCTCGTCCACACCGATCTCGATCTACATGATCGTGGTCTGCCTGGTGTCGTTCCTGTCGGTCGCGCTCGTCCGGCAACGCAGTGGCACGGCCCCGCTGGCCGAGCAGAGCGGCGGCGGTGTCGCGCAGGTGCCGGCCGCCGGGCGCTGACCGGCTGCACCCTCAGGAGCCCGGCAGCTTCGGCTGCGGGGCTCCTGCTGCGGTGCGGATCTCCTGCGCGACCGCGCGCAGCTCCGCGAGCAGCGCCTCGGTCGACGGGGTGCGCGAGCCATGGCTGGGCAGTGTCACGCCGACCGTGCGGTTCATGGGTTCCAGGGGGAACGGCAGCGTGACGGTGCCGGGATCGTCGGCCGCGATCAGGGCGGGCAGCGCCGCGATCGCGTCGGTCCTGGTCAGCAGGTAGCGCACCGTGAGGATCGAGGTGGTCTCGACGCGGTTGACGGGCAGGCCGATCCCGCTGCGCACGAACACGTTCTCCAGCTCGCCGCGCAGCGCGGTCTCGGCACCGGGAAGGATCCACGGGTAGTCGACGAGATCGGACAGCACGGGATCCGACAGCGCCGCCACGGGATGGCCCGCCCGGCAGACCAGTGCGATGTGCTCCTCGTAGAGCGGTTCGTGGGTCGCGTTGGCGAGGGTGCCCGCAGAGCTCAACCGCCCGACGATCAGATCCACCCGGCCGCTCTCCAGCTCGGTGCGCAGCACCTCCGGCGTCGCCTCGCGCACCACCACGGTGACCCGCGGATGGCCGGCCTTGAGCCGCTCGATGGCCTGCGGCACCAGCAGGTTCGACCCGGCGAGGTGGCTGCCGACGGTCACCGTGCCCTGCTGGGCGTCGCCCAGCTCGACGAGGTGCCTGCCGGCCTCGGTCAGCTGTGAGATCACCGCCCGGGCGTGCGTGGTGAAGGCCGATCCGTACACGGTGGGCGAGAGCCCGCGCGGCCCGCGCGTGTAGAGCTCGACGCCGAGGATGTCCTCCAGCTCGCGCAGCGAGCGCGTTGCCGCCGGCTGTGCCAGCCGCAGGTACCGGGCGGCTGCGACGACACTGCCGTGCTCGGTCAGCGCGTCGGCCAGCGCGAGATGACGCAGCTTCAGCCGGCCGTCGAAGAGCCGTGAGGTGTCCACCGGCCGGGTATAGCACGGCGACGGTATTACCGGAACGGTATAGATCGCGGGATCATTGGCATTTGTCCGGCATACCGCGGGCGGTCAGGATGGTCGAGTCGCTCCCCGGGACATCGGGACCGGGGGACTGCCGGAGGGACGTAACACTCGTGACCACCAGGACAATCCACAACTTCGTCGACGGCCGGTTCCTGGGGAGCGAGCGGGAGTTCCCGAAGATCGACCCGGTCGACGGCGCCACGATCGCCACCGTTGCCGAGGCCGACGCCACGATCGTCGACAGGGCCGTCCGCGCCGCCCGGGCCGCGGTCGACGGGGCGTGGGGCCGCACGAGCGCACCGCAGCGGGTCGCCCTGCTGCGGCGCGTCGCCGACCGGATCGACGAACGCTTCGACGACCTGCTCGCCGCCGAGGTCGCCGATACGGGCAAGCCGGTGGCACTCGCCGCCACCCTCGACGTCGCCCGCGCCGCCGCCAACTTCCGGGCCGCGGCCGACATCCTCGCCGCGACCGGCCTGGACTCCTACCTCACGGAGACCCCCGAGGCCCGGGCACTGACGTACTCCGTGCGTCGACCGCTCGGCGTCGTCGCGGTGATCGTGCCGTGGAACCTGCCCCTGTTGCTGCTGACCTGGAAGGTCGCGCCTGCGCTCGCCGCGGGCAACGCGGTGGTGGTCAAGCCGTCCGAGGAGACCCCGTCCAGCGCCACACTGCTCGCCGAGATCCTCTCCGAGGCGGGGGTGCCCGACGGCGTCTACAACGTGGTGCACGGGTTCGGCCCGGGGTCGGCGGGGGAGCTCCTCACGACCCACCCCGGTATCGACGGCGTCACCTTCACCGGCGAGTCCGGCACCGGGTCGACGATCATGCGGACGGTGTCGCCCCGGGTGCTGCCGGTGTCGTTCGAGTTGGGCGGCAAGAACGCCGCCGTCGTGTTCGACGACGCCGACGTCGATGCCGCCGTCGCGGGGCTCGCCCGGTCCGTGTTCACCAACACCGGCCAGATCTGCCTGTGCACCGAGCGCGTCTACGTGCAGCGGGGGATCTTCGACGAGGTCGCCGCCGGGCTCGCGGAACGGGCTGCCGCGCTGCGGTTCGGCCGCCCCACCGATCCCGCGACGACGACCGGCCCGCTGATCTCCCGCGCGCACCGGGAGAAGGTGCTGTCGTACTACGCCCTCGCCGAACAGGACGGGGCGAAGCTGCTCGCCGGCGGCGGGGTGCCCGACCTCGGTCCGGACCTCGCCGGTGGCGCCTGGGTGGAGCCCGCGGTGTGGACCGGCCTCGACCACTCCTCACGGGTGCTGCGGGAGGAGGTCTTCGGCCCGGTCGCGGCACTGCTGCCGTTCGACACCGAGGACGAGGCCGTGCGGCTGGCGAACGACAGCGACTACGGGCTCGCCGCCTCGGTCTGGACCCGGGACCTCGAGCGCGGCCACCGGGTCGCGCAGGCGATGCAGGTCGGGATCGCCTGGGTCAACACCTGGTACTTGCGCGATCTCCGCTCGCCGTTCGGTGGGGCCGGACTCTCCGGGATCGGCCGCGAGGGCGGCGTGCACTCGCTGCACTTCTACACCGAGCCCACCACGGTCTGCGTCCGGATGGGAGATGCCGCATGAGCCGCAACGAGGCCAGGACGGTGGTGGGCAAGGCCGTGCCGCGCGGCCGGTTCCCGCACGTCAAGGTCGTCGGCGAGCTGGTGTTCGTGTCGGGGACCAGCAGCAGGCGCCCGGACAACACGTTCGCGGGCGTGCGGGTCGACGAGTTCGGTGCGACCGACCTCGACATCCGCGAGCAGACCACCGCGGTGATCGAGAACATTCGTGACATCCTGCGCTCGGTCGGCGCGGAACTCGCCGACGTCGTCCAGATCACCACCTACCTGGTCAGCATGAACGACTTCGCGGGCTACAACGAGGTCTACGGCAGGTTCTTCGACGAGCAGGGCCCGGCCCGCACGACCGTGGCGGTGCACCAGCTCCCGCACCCGCACCTGTTGATCGAGATCCAGGCCATCGCGTCGCTGTCGGTCACCGACCCGACCGCGCCCGGCCAGCACACCAGAGAGGACACCCCCCGATGACTGAGATCAGCCCCGTCTTCGACTTCGCCCGGTGGGTCGAGGAACACGGCCACCTGCTGCGACCACCGGTGAACAACAAGGTGATGTGGGAGCGCACCGGGGACTTCCTCGTGCAGGTCGTCGGAGGACCCAACGAACGCACCGACTTCCACGTCGACCCGTACGAGGAGTGGTTCTACCAGATCAAGGGCAACATGCACGTCAACGTGATGACCGACGAGGGCGTGCGCCGCGTCGACATCCGCGAGGGTGGGATGTGGCTGCTGCCCCGGGGTCTCCCGCACTCGCCGCAGCGGCCCGAGCCGGGCTCGATCGGCATCGTGCTCGAACGCATCCGCGAGGAGGGCACCCTCGAGAAGTTCCAGTGGTTCTGCCTCGACTGCGAGGCGCTCGTCCACGAGACCGAACTGCAGGTCCGCGACCTCGTCGTCGACCTGCCCCCGGTGTTCGAGCAGTTCTACGCGAGCGAACAGGCGCGAACCTGCCCGAAGTGCGCCGCCGTCCACCCCGGACGGAAGGCGTCGTGACGTCGGTCGTCGACATCCACACCCACTTCGTTCCGCGCGGCTGGCCCACGCTGGGTGCGGGTCCGGACTGGCCCCGGCTGCGCGTCGACAGCGAGGCCCACGCCACGATCATGGTGGGCTCCACGGAGTTCCGGCGGATCGGCTCGGAGTGCTGGGACGCCGTGCGCCGGCTGCAGGACATGGGCGAGGACGACGTCGACAGCCAGGTCGTGTCGCCCACCCCGCTGTTCTTCTCCTACGACCGCGACGCGCGCGAGGCGCTGCGCGTCTCCCGCATCTTCAACGAGCTGGCGCTGGAGATCTGCGCGCCCGCGGGGGAGCGGCTGCTGCCGTTCTGCCAGGTCCCGTTGCAGGACCCGGAACTGGCCATGGCCGAGCTGGACCGGTGCATGGCGGCCGGTCACCGGGGCGTGGAGATCGGCAACCATGTCGGAGACCGGGATCTCGACGATGCCGGGGTGGAGCGATTCCTGATCCACTGCGCGGAGATCGGCGCACCGGTGTTCGTCCACCCCTGGGACATGCCGGGCTCGCCCCGGCTGGACCGCTGGATGGCGCGCTGGCTCGCGGGAATGCCGGCCGAGACGCACCTGTCGCTGATCGCGATGGTGCTCGGCGGCGTCTTCGACCGGGTACCGGCGAGCCTGCGGATCTGCTTCGCGCACGGTGGTGGGTCCTACGCGTTCTGGTCCGGCCGCTTCGAGAACGCCTGGCAGCGCAGGCGCGACCTCGTCGGCGTCTCCGAGCGACCGCCGTCGGAGTACGTCGGCCGGTTCAGCGTCGACAGCGTCGTCTTCGACCCCGCGGCACTGCGTCTGCTCGTCGACGTGCTCGGCCACGAGAACGTGATGCTGGGCAGCGACTACCCGTACCCGCTCGGCGAGCGTCCCGCGGGGCGGGTCGTGCGGGAGTCCGGCTTCCTCGGCGCGGCCGAGCAGGCGGCCGTTCTCGGGGGCAACGCCGAGCGGTTCCTGCGGCTGCCCGCCTTGCAGGGTGCCCTGTGAGCGGGGGGCCGGACCGGCGCACCGCCTACGACTCCTACCTGCGAGCACGGGAGCTGCACGAGCTGCAGTCGCCGGTCAGCGCGACCGAGGGCGAGCAGTCGTTCCTCGTCGTGTGCCAGGTTCAGGAGCTGTGGTTCGGGCTGATCGGTACCGACCTGCGGACAGCGCGCGCTCACCTGGACGCGGACCGGCCCCAGTCGGCCGCGGCGACCCTGCGCCGCGCAGCCAGCCACTTCGGTGGCCTCAACGCCTCGTGGGACTCCCTGAGCTGGATGACCCCGCGCGACTTCCACCCCATCAAGCAGGGGATGACGGCCACCCACGGGCGCTCGTCGTCACTGCAGTCCTGGAAGTACCGGGAGCTGACGTTCCTGCTCGGGCTGAAGGACCCCGCGCTCGCCGAGCCGGTCGCCGACGTCGCCGAGCAGCACGACGTGCTGCAGGCCGCGCTGCGTGCGCCGAGTGTCTACGACGCCGCGCTCGGGGTGCTGCACCGCCGCGGTTTCACGGTGCCCGCCGCGTACGCGGAGCCCGGGGCCGCGCAGCCCCCCGGGGGTCACCGCGAGCCGCGGGCCGACGTCGAACGGGCCTGGGGCGCCGTGTACGCCGGTGCCGCGGAGCACGCTGACCTGCGCGCGCTCGCGGACGCCCTGTTCGCCGTGGCGGAGGGCTTCGCCGGCTACAAGCACCGCCACCTGGTGGCCACCCGTCGCACGCTCGGCCGCAGGCCCGCCTACTACGCATCGGGCGTCGACTGGCTGCTCGGTGCGATCGACGAGCTCCCGTTCCCCGAGATGTGGACGCTGCACACCCCCGACGAGTGAGCACCCCCCGAAGGAGAAACTCCCGTGCCCGACGTCACGATCCTCGCGCTCTCCGGCTCGCTGCGCCGGGATTCGCACAACACCCGACTCCTGCACGAAGCCGAGCGGCTCGCCCCCGAGCTGCGATTCGACCACTTCACGGAGCTGGCGCGCATCCCCCTGTTCAACGAGGACCAGGAGCACCCCACGCCCGCCGCCGTCGCGGACCTGCGCGCCCGGATCGCCGCAGCGGACGCGGTACTGGTCGCGACCCCGGAGTACAACGCGGGCATCCCTGGCGGGCTCAAGAACGCACTGGACTGGCTCTCGCGACCGGTGCACGACGAGCCGCCCGTCCTGCGCCGCAAGCCCGTGGCGATCGTCGGCGCCTCGGCAGGCCCGCTCGGCACCGTGCGGGCGCAGATGGCGCTGCGGCAGGTCCTGCACAAGCTCGATGCCATCGTGCTGGGCCAGCCGGAGTTCCTGCTCGCGAGCGCGCACCTGGCATTGCGCGAGCCCCGGCTGCCACCGGAGACGGCGAGCGCCGCCCTGCTCGGACAGGTGCTCGCCGGGCTGACCGGTCTCGTGCGCCTCGCGGAGCCGGCGGCGGTGGGCTGAGGTCGCGCCATCGGCGGTGGCTACCAGGTCGGCGCGGTCAGGTCCGCGTCCCACGGCGCCACCGTGCTGTCGGGACGCCGCAGCGAACGGTCGGGACCGCTCGGATCGGTGGGGCGTGAACAATAGGTAAACGGACACATCCCGGCATTGTTCGCTGGAAGGTCTTCCGTCGCGCTCAGGTAATTGCCGTTCTTACGATCCTGCGCTCGGACGCACGTCCGTCATCCGTTCCTGGCTCCGACCGAAGGATCGTCATGGCGATAACCGCACCTACGCCGCCGCTACGGCTGCTCGCCGGCAAGCGGGGGCTGATGTTCGTCAGCATCCTGTTCCTCAGCTTCGTGGTGTGGCTCGACAGTGCCAAGTTCAGCTTGCTGAACCCCTTCTGGTCCGCAGAACTGCACCTGGCACCGGCTCAGATCTCCAGCGTGACGGCCAGCTACCTGCTCGGCTACTTCCCGTTGCTGCTGCTGGCGGGCGTGCTCGCCGACCGCATCGGTGCGAAGCAGATGCTCATCATCTGCATCCTCGGAGTGACGGTGCTGTCGGCGACGATGGCATTCGTCCACCTACGAGGAGATGTGGTGGCGCAATTTCCTCCGCGGGGCTGCGGATCTACGACTCGCGCCCGGACCTGCCGTCGGCGACGACGCCCACGCTCGTGCTCGTCGGCGCGGAGGACGTGCTGACGCCGGTCGCGCAGTCGGTGGAGATCGCCGGGCTCCTGCCGAACGCACACCTGCAGGTGCTGCCGCGCGGCGGCCACGGGATGCTGCTGGAGTACCCGGACGACACCCTCGGCGCGATCACCGCCTTCCTCGGCGGCGGTGCCTCGTGACCGGAGCACCTGCCGGCAGGCCGCTGCACGTCGTCGGGCTCGGTGGCACGGTGCGGGCGGGTTCGTCGAGCGAGCAGGCCCTGCGGATCGCGGTGGACCGGGCGGCGCAACAGGGTGCCACCACCCGCGTGTTCGGTGGGGCCGAGCCGGCGACGCTGCCGACGTACAGCCCGGAGCGGGGCGACGGCGGGTCGGTGGCGCACGACCTCGTCGCGCACCTGCGCCGCGCCGACGGGGTCGTCATCGCCTCGCCCGGGTACCACGGTTCGATCTCGGGGCTCGTCAAGAACGCTCTCGACTACACCGAGGACATGCGCGCAGATCCCCTGCCCTAACTGGCAGACCGTTCGGTGGGGCTCGTCGTCACCGCCTACGGCTGGCAGGCGTCGGTGACGACGCTGAGCGCGCTGCGCACGATCGTGCACGCGCTGCGGGGCTGGGTGACGCCCTACGGGGCGGCGGTCAACTCGCTGCAGACGGCGTTCGCGAGCCGCAGGTCGTCGAGCAGCTGCGCATGGTGGCCGATGAGGTGCTGCGTTTCGCCGATCTCGTCGCGGCGCGGCGCCGGCACCTGCTGGCGGGCCTGCAGCCCGCGCACCGCTGATGGATCGGGCGCTGATGGATCGAGCGCTGGCGGCCCCGGCGCTGGTGGACAGGACACGCGGCAGGGAGGCGGTACCTGCCGCGACGGCTGCGCTGCGGTGCGGCCGACCGGTCGTGCTGGTCGACGATCTCACCCCCGGGCAGGAGGGGGTGCTGCTCGTCGCCGCCGCGGGGGTCGAGGTGGCGACGATGGCGTTGCTCGTGCGGGAGTCCAGCGGTGTCGTCTGCGTCGCGATGACCGGTGATCGGCTCGACGAGCTGCGGCTGCCGCCGCTGGTCGCGCACGGCGCCGGGGCCCGGGCCGCGGCGTTCACCGTGTCGGTCGACCTGCGCGTCGGGATCACCACCGGCATCTCGGCGCGGGATCGGGCGTCGACCGCGCGGGCGCTGGCCGATCCGGCGACGGGCCCCGCGGACCTCGTCCGGCCCGGTCACGTGCTCCCGACCTGTGCCGGCTCGCGGGACCGGCGCCTGCCGGGGTGCTGGCCGCGGTCGCCAACGTCGACGGCACCATCGCCGCACCGCCCGAGCTGAGCGCGCTCGCGCAGCGCCACGACGTGCCGCTGCTGGGTGTCTCGGAGCTGGTGGCGTGGCGCCGGCGCACCGAGCCGCCGGTGTTCGCAGGCGGGCGGGCCGAGCTGCCGACGGCGCACGGGCCCTTCCACGCGATCGGCTACGCGGGCGACGGGGTCGAGCACATCGCGCTCGTGCGCGGCGTGGTGACCGGCGCCGCGGACGTCCCGGTGCACCTGCACGTCGAGTGCCTCGCCGGGGATGTGCTGGGCTCCACGCGCTGCTCCTGCGCGGCGCAGCGGGACGCGGCGCTCGCCGCGATCGATCGCGCGGGTCGGGGAGTGCTCGTCTACCTGCGCTGCCGGCAACGGCCCGGGTCGGGTCTCGTCCACGCGCTGCACGGCTGCGCCACGTGGACCGACCGGGAGGAGATGCTGGCCGCGCACATCCTCGATGATCTGGGTGTCCGACGTCCGCCCCGCACGTGTGATGACCGCCAGTCCGTTTGACGAAGGAGCGAGACCTGTGCCTGCTGTCCCCGCGCCCGGTGCCGAGCCGATCACGGTGCTCGACGCCCTGCACTCCACGCCGTCACGCCGGTTCCTCAGCACCGACCCGATCCCCGACGACGTGCTGTGGGTGCTGCTCGACGCCGCCGTGCGCGGCCCCTCCGGCGGCAACTCGCAGGGCTGGGGATGGGTCGTCGTCACCGACCCGGAGGTGAAGAAGGTCATCGCAGGCTGGTACCGCGAGGGCTGGGAGGCCGCCTACGGGCGACGGCGCGCGGAGATCCTCGCCGACCCGGCGTCGTCGGGCGGGCTGACCAGACAGGGCTTCCTCGGGGCGGAGCACCTCGCCCTGCACCTCGAGGAGGCGCCGGTGTGGGTGTTCCCGGTGCTGCGCGGCGCGGCGGGTGTCGCGAGCCCGCGGGCCGGGTCGTCGATCTACGGTGCGGTGCAGCACCTGTGCCTCGCCGCCCGCGCCTACGGCATCGGCACGTCGCTGACGACCCTGTACGCGGGACACGAGGACGACCTGCGCGAGCTGCTGGGGCTGCCCGCCGACGCGCTGACGATGGCGCTGATCCCGATGGGTTACCCGGTCAAGGGCCGATGGGCCGAGCCGAAGCGCCGCCCCGTGGAGGAAGTGGTGCACTGGGGGCGGTGGGACGCGATCCGCGAGCGCCCGAAACTGGAGGAACAGCCCTGATGCCCGATGACGACCCCGAGTTCGATGCCCTGTCGTTCGAGGCCCTGACCCCGGTCTCCTATCTGGATCGGGCCGCGGCGGCGCATGGTGAGCGGGTCGCGGTGATCGACGGGGAGCAACGCTGGACCTACACCGAGCTGCACGATCGGTGCCGTCGGCTGGCGGGTGGGTTGGCGCCGTTGGCGCAGGGGCGCCCGGTGGCGGTGCTGGCGCCGAACACGCATGTGCTGCTGGAGGCCAACTTCGGTGTTCCGTGGGCCGGGGTGGCGTTGGTGGCGGTGAACACGCGGCTCTCGGCTCGGGAGGTGGTCTACATCCTGGAGCATTCCGAGGCTTCGGTGCTGGTGCACGATCCGGTGTTCGACGAGCTCGTGGCCGAGGTGGTGGGGCTGCTCGCCGATCCGCCGGTGGTGATCCGGGTGGGGGAGGCGTACGAGGAGCTGTTGGCGGGTGCGGAACCGCTGGCGATCACGCCGTCGGACGAGCGGGCGCTGCTGTCGATCAACTACACGTCCGGGACGACGGGACGGCCCAAGGGCGTGATGTACCACCATCGGGGTGCCTACCTGCAGGCACTGGCCATGGTGGGGCACACGGGGTTGACGCCGTCGTCGGTGCACCTGTGGACGTTGCCGATGTTCCACTGCAACGGCTGGTGCTTCCCGTGGGCGGTGACGGCGGCGGCCGCGACGCACGTGTGCCTGCCGAAGGTGGATCCGGCGCAGGTGTGGCGGCTGATCCGGGAGGAGGGCGTGACGCACCTGAACGGGGCACCGACGGTGCTGTCGATGCTGGCGTACGCGCCGGAGGCCGCCGACGGGGTGCCGGGTGACGTGCCGGTGAAGATCGCCACCGGTGGGGCCCCGCCGTCGCCTGCGATCCTGCGGCGGATGGGGGAGCTGGGCTTCGACGTCACGCACCTGTACGGGCTGACCGAGACGTTCGGGCCGGCGATGATCTGTGACTGGCGTCCGGAGTGGAACGAGCTGGACGGCGCGGAGCAGGCGCGGTTGAAGGCCCGCCAAGGGGTGGGGAACATGATCGCGTTCACGCCGCGCGTGATCGCGGCGGACGGCTCGGACGTGCCGGCCGATGGCACGACGGTGGGGCAGATCGCGTTGCGGGGCAACAATGTGATGCTCGGGTACCTGAAGGATCCGGAGGCGACGCGGGCGGCGGCGCCGGATGGGTGGTTCCGCACGGGTGATCTGGGTGTGCGGCATCCGGACGGGTACGTGGAGCTGCGCGACCGGAGCAAGGACGTGATCATCTCCGGCGGGGAGAACATCGCGTCGGTGGAGGTGGAGCAGGCGATCGCGGAGCATCCCGGGGTGTTGGAGGTGGCGGTGGTCGCGGTGCCGGATGAGCGGTGGGGCGAGGTCCCGGCGGCCTACGTGACGCTGCACGCCGGGGCCGAGGTGAGCGAGGCGGAGATCATCGAGCACGTGCGGGGGCGGTTGGCGCGGTTCAAGGCGCCGAAGTCGGTGGTGTTCGGGGAGTTGCCGAAGACGTCGACGGGGAAGGTCCAGAAGTTCGTGCTGCGGGATGCTGCGTGGGCCGGCACCGAACGACGGATCCAGTGAGCAGCAGGGATGGGATCGGACCGGTGACCCTGCAACCGGGCGGTCCTCCCCGGTGGTGCTCTCGTACCCGCTCTCAGACCTGCTCGCCCAGCTTGAACTCGGTGTCCGTGCGCGTGCGGGAGAACCCGTCGGCGCCGATGGTCACGTCGGCCTCGCGGTCCTCCGTGCGCTCGACGACCGGCCGGGGCCTCCCGTCGAGGTCGAGCACGGCTGACGCCTCGGCGTACCAGCTGGGCACCACGGCGTTGCCCCACCAGTCGCGGCGCTGGTTGTCGTGGACGTTCCACGAGATCACCGGGTTGTCCGGGTCGCCGGTGTAGTAGTCGTGGGTGTACAGCTCGATGCGGTGCCCGTCGGGATCGCGCAGGTAGAGGTAGAAGGCGTTCGACACGCCGTGGCGGCCCGGGCCGCGCTCGATCATGTCGGGCCTGCGCAGTGCGCCCAGGTGGTCGCAGATGTGCAGGATCTGCGCACGCTCGGCGCTCGCGAACGCGATGTGGTGCAGGCGTGGCCCGTCACCGCCGGTGAGAGCGATGTCGTGCACTGTGGACTTGCGGAACATCCAGGCCGCGTACACCGTGCCTTCGTCGTCGCGGATGTCTTCCGAGACGCGGAAACCCAGCCCCTCGTAGTAGGCGCGGGCGGCCGGGACGTCCGGAGTGGTCACGTTGAAGTGGTCCAGCCGCGCCAGCGCGCCGGCCCCGTGCAGGTCGTAGCGCTGGGTGAGGCGCTCGACGTGCTCGGCCTCGTAGAAGAACTCGACCGGGAAGCCCAGCGGGTCCTCGACGCGCACGGCCGGGCCGATGCCGCGGGTGGCGCCGGCCGCGCGGCGCTCCACCCGAGCTCCCAGGCCGCGGAAGTGGGACTCGGCGACGTCGACCTCCCGCGGCGACCGGACCCGGTAGCCGAGCACGGCGAGTGCGGGCACATCGCCCCGGCGCAGCACCAGCGAGTGGTGCAGGTACTCCTCTAAGGCCCGCAGGTGGATCGCCTCGTCGTCCTCGTGGGTGACGACGAGACCGAGCACGCCCACGTAGAACTCGCGCGAGGCGGCCAGGTCGGTGACGACGAGCTCGGCGTACGCGCAGCGCACGACGTCGGGCGGGGTGCTGGTCATGTCCGGTCCTTCGCGACGGCCCCGAACCGGGCGGTGTGCACCGGTCCGAGCGAGACGTGGATGGCCTGCTGGTGGGTGTAGAAGTCGAGGGAGCGGTACCCGCCCTCCTGGCCGAGTCCGGAGGCCTTGACACCACCGAACGGCGTGCGCAGGTCCCGCACGTTGTGGGAGTTCAGCCAGACCATGCCGGCGTCGACGGACTGGGCGAAGGTGTGCGCACGCTGCAGGTTCGTCGTCCACACGTAGGCGGCGAGGCCGTACTTGACGCCGTTGGCCAGCGCCAGCGCCTCGGCGTCGGTGTCGAAGGGGGTCAGCGCGACGACCGGCCCGAAGATCTCCTCCTGGAAGATCCGGGCGTCGGGTGCGACGTCGGCGAACACCGTCGGGGCGACGTAGTTGCCGGTCTCGAGCCCGTCCGGACGCCCGCCGCCCGCGAGCAGCCGGCCCTCGCTCCTGCCGAGCTCGACGTAGCTCATGACCTTCGCGAAGTGGTCGGGGTGCACGAGCGGCCCGACCTCGGTGGCCGGGTCGTGCGGGTCGCCGACGACGATGGCGCGGGCCCGCTCGGCGAAGCGCGAGCAGAACTCGTCGTAGATCGGGCGTTCGACGATGATGCGGCTGCCCGCGGTGCAGCGTTCGCCGTTGAGCGAGAAGACCCCGAACAGCGTCGAGTCGAGCGCGGCGTCGAGGTCGGCGTCGGCGAACACGATGGCGGGGGACTTGCCTCCGAGTTCCATCGACATCCCCTTGAGGCCTGCCGCGCAGTTGCCGAAGATCGTCTGCCCGGTGGTGCTCTCGCCGGTGAACGAGATCAGCGGGACGTCCGGGTGCTTGACGAGCGCGTCGCCCGCCTCCTCACCGATGCCGTTGACGAGGTTGAACACGCCCTCGGGCAGCCCGGCGTCGCTGAAGATCTGCGCCCACAGGCTCGCCGAGAGCGGCGTGAACTCGGCGGGCTTGAGCACCACGGTGCAGCCCGCGGCGAGCGCGGGCGCGAGCTTCCAGCTCTCCAGCATGAACGGGGTGTTCCACGGCGTGATCAGCCCGGCCACACCCACCGGCCTGCGGTGCACGTAGTTCAGCTGCCGGCCGGGCACCTGGTACGCGTCGTCGGACTGGGCCACGACGAGGTCGGCGAAGAACCGGAAGTTCTCGGCGGCCCGCTGCGCCTGGCCCAGCGCCTGGGTGATGGGCAGGCCGGTGTCGAAGGTCTCCAGCTCGGCGAGCCGCGCGTCCTGGGCCTCGACGGCGTCGGCGATCCGGTTCAGCACGCGGGCCCGCGCGCGGGGGGCCATGGTGGGCCACGGGCCGTCGGTGAACGCAGTGCGTGCGGCGGCGACCGCGCGGTCGACGTCCTCCGCCTGGCCGGCGGCCGAGGTGGCGTAGGGCCGGTTGGAGACCGGGTCGAGGACGTCGAA
This sequence comes from Pseudonocardia sp. GCM10023141, assembly GCF_042653605.1. Lineage (NCBI taxonomy): Bacteria > Bacillati > Actinomycetota > Actinomycetes > Pseudonocardiales > Pseudonocardiaceae > Pseudonocardia > Pseudonocardia sp. GCM10023141. The sequence continues at coordinate 330,764 of NZ_JBHSIR010000009.1, read as the reverse complement.
CGTCCTGCCGGAGATGCCGTCGACGAGCTGCCCGCCGATGTGATGCTGGATCCGCTGGGGCAGGCCGTCCGGGACGTGGCTCATGACTTCTCCGCAGCGGCGAAGCCCACGACGGGACTGAGGTACTCGGCGCCGTGGGCCATCAGCTCCTCGATCCGGGCGATGCCCGCGTCCGTGGGGGTGATGAGCGGTGGCCGCACGAATCCCGACGCGATGAGCCCGCGCTGCTCGAGGACCCACTTGCCCGGTGCCGGGTTGGTCTCGACGAAGAGCAGGTCGACGAGCGGGTGCAGGCCGTAGTGGATCTCGCGGGCGCGCTCGTGGTCACCGGACTCCCACGCGGTGAACATCTCGGCGCAGGCGGCGGGGGCGATGTTCGCGGTCGCGCTGACGAACCCGGCGCCGCCCAGCGCCAGCAGCGGCAGACAGAGCAGCTCGATCCCCGACCACACCAGCAGTTCGCGCCCGCACAGGTGCAGGATGCGGGAGAAGTGCTCGAAGTCCTTGGTCGTCTCCTTGACCCCGACGAAGTTCTCGCAGTCGCGAAACAGCCGGGCGACGGTCTCGGGCGCGATGTCGACGGCGGTGCGGCTCGGCACGTTGTAGGCGATGATCGGCAGGTCGGGGAACTCGTCGGCGACCGTGCGGTACCAGACGTGGAGCGCCTCCTGGGTGGGGCGCGCGTAGTACGGGGTGATGATCAGGGCGGCGTCGACCCCGGCGTCGCGGGCGGCGGAGGTCAGCTCGAGGGTCTCGTCGAGCCGCGCCGAGCCGGTGCCGGGGACCACCGGGACGCGGTCGGCGACGGCCGTGACGACCGTGCGGATCGCCGCGGCGCGCTCGGCGATCGACTGGGCGCCGGGCTCGCCGGTGGAGCCGCCGATCGAGATGCCGTGCGAGCCGGACGCGAGCTGCCAGCGCACCAGGTTGGTGAGGCCGTCGTGGTCCACCGCGCCGTCGGCGGTGAAGGGCGTCATCAGCGGCGCGATCGACCCGCGGATGTCCTGGGGGTCGGAGCGGAATCGCATGGGTAGCCTTTCTGCGTCAGGGGTGCCGGGCGGCCTGGTGGGCGAGGAACGCCTCCAGGGTCGCCAGCCGATGGGCGCGCACGGCCTGCTCGATCCCGGCCGCGGGGGCGCCGCTCTCGATCAGGCCGAGGATGGTCTCGTGCTCGGCAACGGACTCGCGGGCGCGGCCGGGGACGAAGCTGAACGTCGAGGTGCGCAGCGCGCTCAGCCGGTTCCAGCCGCGCTCGACCAGGTCGAGGACCTGCGGGTTGGGGCACGCCGCGAAGAGCACGGTGTGGAAGGTCCGGTTGAGCGCGGTGAACCGGGTGGGCTCGAAGTCGCCGAGGCAGGCGGCGAGGTCGGCGTTCAGCGACCGTGCCTCGGCCAGGGCCTCGGGCCGGACCAGCGGCGCGGCCAGTGCCGCCGCATATCCCTCGACGAGCGCGAGGGTCTGCATCGTGTGCTGGTACTCGCTCTCGTCGACCATCGCGACCTGCGCACCGACATTGCGCTCGAACGTCACCAGTCCCTCGGCCTCCAGCATCCGGATCGCCTCCCGGACCGGGACGACGCTGACGCCGAGCTCCTGCGCGAGCTGCCCGAGCACGAGTCGGTAACCGGGGGAGAAGCGGCCCTCCGCGATGCGGGCCTTGATCCACCGGTGGGCGATCTGGGACTTGCTCAGTCCCGTCGCGGTCACCTCGCCTGCCATGCGGCGTACCTCCCGAGCCAGTACTCGTTCATCGGGTAGAGCCCCTCGACGCGTTCGCCCGCGGCGACCTGCTCCGCGATGAACCGCTCCTGACGCTCCTGCTCGATCGCCGCGTCGACGATCTCCTCGACCAGGCTCGGCGGGATGACCAGCACGCCGTCGCCGTCGCCGACGATGACGTCGCCGGGGCACACCGCCGCGCCGCCGCAGGCGATCGCGATGTCGACGTCCCACGGCACGTGGCGGCGGCCGAGCACGGCGGGGTGCGGCCCGCGGTGGTAGGTCGGGATGTCCAGCGCGGTCACGGCGGCGAGGTCGCGGACACCGCCGTCGGTGACGATGCCGGCCGCACCGGCGGTCTGTGCGCGCAGCGCGAGGATGTCGCCGATGGTGCCGGTGCCCGGCTCGCCGCGGGCCTCCATGACCAGCACGTCACCGGGGCCGAGCCCGTCGATCGCCCGCTTCTGCGCGTTGTAGCCGCCGCCGACCCTCGCGAAGAGGTCCTCGCGGTAGGGCAGGTAGCGCAGCGTCCGCGCGCGGCCGGTGAGCCGCGCGCCGGGGCGGGTCGAGGTGAGCCCGTCGATCGATACCGCGTTGTACCCGCGCTTGCGCAGCTGCGCCGACAGCGTGGCGGTGCCGACGGACTCGATCCGCGTCCGCAGCTCCGCGGTCAGCGTGAAGCCGGGCTCGCGGGTCCCGTACGCGTCGGCGCGCTGCTCGTCGTCGACGCGGGGGAGCGCGCCGAACGGCCCGAACGCGACGGTGCCCTCGCCGATCCGCGTGACCAGCCGGCCGGTGCTCCGCCCGGAGCGCCCGACCTCGACGACCTCGATCTCGATGACGTCGCCGGGTACCGCCACCGACGCGCCCGCGGGAGTGCCGGTGAGGATGACGTCACCGGGCTCCAGGGTGATCAGCTGGGAGAGGTCGGCCACCAACCTGCCGAATTCGAACAGCAGCCCGGTGGTGGTGTCGTCCTGCACCAGCGCGCCGTTGTGCCAGGTGCGCAGCCGCAGCGCGGCGGGGTCGAGGTCCGCGGCGGGCAGCACCGTCGGGCCGAGCGGGGTGAACCCGTCGCCGCCCTTCGAGCGGAGGTTGCTGCCCTTGTCGGCGTAGCGGAGGTCGTACACGCCGAGGTCGTTGGCGGCGGTGACCCCGGAGACGTACGACCAGCCGTCCTCGGGGGTGACGCGGCGCGCCTCCCGGCCGATGACCAGCGCGATCTCGCCCTCGAAGCCGAGCAGCTCGGTGCCGGCAGGCCGTTCGAGCACGGCCCCACTCGCCGCGACGGACGTCGACGGCTTGAGGAAGTACGACGGCTGTTCGGGAACGCGGCCGCGCTGCTCGGCACGCGAACGGTAGTTGAGGTGGACCGCGATGATCTTTCCGGGACGCTCCGCGAGCGGGAGGGCGCTGGCCATGTTGGTTCCTACCTGCCGGTCCGAACAAAGATATTCCAAATCATATACGATCTCCGCCTGGCGCGGTACGGCCGGCGGCGGGCGGCGGCGGTGTCAGGGACGAGCGGTGATGCCCGCCAGTAGCCAGGCCAGGCCGGTGTCGAACGTCGCGCGCGAGACGGCTCGCGGTAGCGGTGCTGCGTCGCCGCCTGCCGCGAAGGCCGCCGAGCCGATCGCGTGGACGATCAGCGTGCGGCGGGCGCCGGGCACCGTGTCGGGTGCGACGCCCGCCCTGGTCAGCAGCGTGTCCACGGTGACGCCGAGGCGCACCGCGTTCGGGCCGCGAGCGCCCTGGCGGGCCAGGAAGGACGGCACCAGGTCGGCGTGGCGCAGCAGTGCCTCGTACGACGACGACATCACCGCAGCGACGCCCGCGATCGGGTCGGTCACGTCGGGACCCGGGTCCAGCACGGCGGACAGGACGTCGTCGAGCAGCGCGTCGACGGGCTCCGGGCGTACCTGTCGTGATCGCGTTCGTGCACGGCAACCCGGAGACGGCCGCGGTGTGGTGGTGACGCCGCGTTCGTCGAGGACTTCGCGCGGTTCGCGCAGCTGTCGCCGCTGGGACGGCTGATCGATCGATCGACGTCGCCCACGCCGTGGCGTTCCCCGTCTCGGACCGGGCCCGCACCATCACCGGCGAGACCCGGCACGTCGCCGCCGGTACTGATCAGCTGATCTTGCGTCGGTACCTGGCGATCGCGACGGTGTAGGCGATGACGAGGATGCCGGCGAGCCAGGCGAGCGCGACCCAGATGTCGCTGCCGACGGGTTGCTGGGTGAACAGCGCCCGGATCGTGTTCACGATGGCGGTCACGGGCTGGTTCTCGGCGAACCAGGCGACCGGGCCGGGCATCGAGCTGGTGGGTGCGAAGGCGGAGCTGATGAAGGGCAGGAAGATCAGCGGGTAGCTGAACGCGCTGGCCCCGTCCACGGATTTCGCCGAGAGCCCGGCGATCACGGCGAGCCAGGTCAGGGCGAGGGTGAACAGGACCACGATGCCGGCGACCGCGAGCCAGGCGCCGACCGATGCCCCGGTGCGGAACCCCATGATGAGGGCGACACCCACGACGAGCGCGACGGAGATGAGGTTCGCGACCAGCGAGGTGAACACATGCGCCCACAGCACGCTCGAGCGTGCGATCGGCATCGATTGGAACCGTTCGAAGATCCCGCCTTGCAGGTCGAGGAACAGTCGGTAGGCGGTGTAGGCGATGCCTGAGGCGATCGTGATGAGCAGGATGCCGGGCAGCAGGTAGTTGACGTAGGACTCGTCGGTTCCGGTGCTGATCGCGCCACCGAGCACGTACACGAACAGCAGCATCAGGGCGATCGGGGTGACCGCGGTGGTGATGATCGTGTCGGGGCTACGGAGGATGTGGCGCAGTGAGCGGCCGGTGAGGGTGGCGGTGTCCGCGAGGACGTAGGTGGTCATCGGGAGTCCTTGCCTGCTCGGGAGGCGGTGTCGGTGGGGCCGACGAGTGCGAGGAAGACGTCCTGGAGGGAGGGCTGCTTCTCGATGTACTCGACCTCGGCCGGCGGAAGGAGCTGCTTGAGTTCGGTGAGCGTGCCGTTCTGGATGATCGTGCCCTCGTGCAGGATCGCGATCCGGTCGGCGAGCTGCTCGGCCTCATCGAGGTACTGGGTGGTGAGCAGCACGGTCGTGCCGCCCGTGGCGAGTTCCCGGACCGCCTGCCAGACGTCGATCCGCGCTTGCGGGTCGAGGCCGGTGGTGGGCTCGTCGAGGAAGATGACCGGGGGGTTGCCGATGAGGCTCATGGCGATGTCGAGTCGGCGGCGCATGCCGCCGGAGTACGTCGATGCCCTGCGGTCACCTGCGTCGGTGAGGGAGAAGCGGGCGAGTAGGGCGTCGGCGATCGCGCCGGGGTCGTCGAGGTGGCGAAGTCTGGCGACGAGCACGAGGTTCTCCCGACCGCTGAGGATCTCGTCGACCGCGGCGAACTGACCGGTCAGGCTGATCGACCGGCGCACGTCGCCGGGACTGTCGGCGACGTCGAAGCCGTGGACCGTCGCCGTGCCGGCATCGGCCTTCAGCAGCGTCGACAGGATCCGCACGAGCGTGGTCTTGCCGGCACCGTTGGAGCCCAGCAGCGCGAAGATGCTGCCGCCGGCGACGTCGAAGTCGACGCCCCGCAGCACGTGCACGTCCTTGTAGGACTTCTCGATGCCCCGGACGCGGATCGCGGGTGGGGTCTTCATCGCTGCTGCTCCCGTTCGGCGTCCTGGATCGCCTGGGTGAGCCGAGCGCGTTCCTTGTCGATCCATTGCTTGCCGTCATAGGCCCGCGCGAAGGCCTCGGCGAATTCCACCGGATCGTCGCCGACGATCTCGTGCACGGGTGTGCCGTCGGTGGCGGCGCGCTCCCACAGGTCGGTGAGGTCGCCGAACATCGTGGTGAGGGTGTCGCCGTCGGTGATGCCCCCGTAGTACATGAGGTACCGGTGCAATGCCTTCGCCGCCGTCTCGTACGGCCCAGGGAGGGCGTCGATGCGGGCCTTGTCCTGGCGGTACTGCTTCTTCTGCTCCAGTGACCCGGTGAGGGTCTCGATCCACTTGGCAGCCATCAGTTCTCTCCTTCTCCTTGTGCGATGCGCAGCTGTTCGATCCGCTCCGTCAGGAATCTCCAGGTCGTCCAGAACCCGTCGAGTTGTTCCTGCCCCTGTGAATTGAGCGAGTACACCTTGCGTGGTGGACCCTTCTCCGAGGGGACCTTTTCGACGTCCACGAAGCCCCGTTGCTCGACCCGGATCAGGAGCGCGTACACGGTCCCTTCGACGAGGTCGGAGAAACCCTGATCCCGCAACCGTGCGGTGATCTCATAGCCGTATGCCGGACGTGCCGACAGGACCGCCAAGACGATGCCCTCCAGCGTCCCCTTGAGCATCTCCGTCATCTGGTTGCCCATCGCCTGCCTCTCTACTCAGCGATGCTGACTACTACTAGACGGTAACACTAGGTACCAGTACTTGGCAACGCTAGATACCGTCACGGATCCGGGGGCCACGCTCAGACCGGGCCGGCCGTGATCGAGTTCGGATCGGTCCCGCAGGCAGCTGCACCGGTCGCGCCGGGGGTGATCGCCTGCACCCTCGCGGGTGACGAGCAGGCGCAACGCGGCGCCGGGTGGGCTCAGCTGCTGCGCGGGGGCCACCACCAGGCAGGACACCCCCGGTGGGTTGCGGGTGGCGCTCCCGCTGGATCCGGAGCTCGCCGGGCAGCTGGCCCGGCTGGCCACCGCGGAACAGTCGTGTTGCTCGTTCCTGCAGTTCGGCGTGTGATCACCTCGACCGAGCTGATCCGCACCGTTGACGGCCCACCCGCGGCGCGTCCCCTCGTCGCCGAGCTGTTCGGAGCACCCGCCTGAGCGCCGCGGCCACGTCCGAGCCGGCGCGGCGTCTGCCACCCGTCGTCGTCCCCGCGTTGATCGTGCTCCTCGCGCTCGCCGTGATCGCGGGGTTGGCAGGATTCCCGGTGTGACGGTGATCCGGTCGGTCCTGCTGTTCGTCCTCGCGGCTGTCGCGGAGATCGGTGGTGCGTGGCTGATCTGGCAGGGGGTCCGTGAGCACCGTGGGCTGTGGTGGATCGGTGCCGGCATCATCGCGCTGGGCGCCTACGGTTTCGTCGCGACCCTGCAACCCGAGGCGAACTTCGGGCGCATCCTCGCCGCCTACGGCGGCATCTTCGTCGCGGGGTCGCTGGCCTGGGGCATGCTGCTGGACGGTTTCCGACCCGACCGCTACGACGTCATCGGCGCGATCATCTGCCTGCTCGGCGTCGCCGTGATCATGTACGCGCCACGCCCGGCATGAGAGTAGGGGCTCCTGCGGTGCGCGAGATGACCCGCCGCCGCCCGGTCGTGGGCGATCGGGGTCAGCCGGAGCGCGGCAGCACCAGACCCCGGTTGCGGCGTGGCGCCGGGTCGGGACCCGATCCGGGCCGGGGCCGCATCCGGAACCGCAGGCGGCAGATCACCGCGTCGGTGTGGCGGCCCGCGTAGCGGGCGACGATCGCGCCGCGACGGTTGAACAGCACCCGCTGCCACCAGTGATCCGGGGCGACCTCGCCGATGAGCAGCACCACCCGTTCGGTGCCCGGTTCGGCCAGCCTCCGGAGGTAGCGGGAGATTGCCGGGCCCAGTATCCGGCTCGGGGCCCCGTCCTCGTCGATCGCGGCGAGCATGACCAGCACGACATCGGGCCGCCACTGCTGCCATCGCTGCTGCAACGCGGTTGTGGCGCCACGGTCGTCGGGCTCGTCGCCGAGCACGACGTGCAACGCCACCACCCGGTCACCCATCGACAGCGCCGCCGACAGGCTCTCCTCGGTCAACCGGGTGATCCCGACGACCGGGACCACCACCACCGAGGCTGCCGGCCGGGGTCGGCGGGGGCTGGTGTCGACCTCGAGGACCGCACCGATGCGGGTGTAGGCGCGGCGCACCCCGACGAACAGTGCCACGAGCACCGGGATGATCACCGCGATCACCCAGGCGCCCTCGGTGAACTTCTCGGCCACCAGCACGACGGCTGCCGCACTGGTCAGTGCCGCGCCCAGCAGGTTCAGTGCCGCTCGCGGCCGCCACCGCGGGCCGCGCGCCACCCACCAGTGGCGCAGCATCCCGGCCTGGCAGAGGGCGAAACCGACGAAGACGCCGATCGCGAACAGCGGTACGAGTACGGCGACCTGGCCGGCGGCGACGAGCAGGAGCACCGCGGACAGGACCGACAGCACCACGATCGAGGCGCGGTAGACCTGCCGGTCCCCGCGCAGCCCGAACACGTGTGGCAACGCACCGTCGGCGGCCAGCCGCGCGGCGAGTACGGGCAGGCCGCCGTAGGAGGTGTTCGCGGCGAGGCCCAGCAGCACGACCGTCGCGAGCTGCACCACCAGGTAGAACGGGCCCGTCCCGACGGCGCCCTCGGCCAGCAGTGAGAGCAGGGTGCGCCCGTTGACCGGTCCGGCACCGAAGAGCCCGATGAGCACCGCGAGGCCGATCAGCAGCGCACCGAGCACGATCCCCAGCCCGGCCTCCGCCCGGCGCGCCCGCACCCGGCGCGGTGACCGGAACGACGGCGTCGCGTTCGCGATCGCCTCGACGCCGGTCAACGCCGAGCAGCCGTTCGCGAACGCGGCGAGGATCAGCAGCACCCCCACCGTCTGCGGGGTGATGACGACGTCGGGCGTCGGGAGTGGTGCGAGCGGCCCGCCGCGAGCGATCCCGACGACGATGAGCACGACCAGCGACCCGACGAACGCCAGCGCAGGCAGGGCGAACAGCTTCCCCCCGGCCACGACCCCGCGCAGGTTCACGGCCGTCACCGCCACCAGCACCGCCAGGCACAGCTCGACGGTCCAGGGCAGCAGGGCCGGGAACGCCGAGGTCAACGCGGCGACACCAGCGGCTACCGACACGGCGACGTTGAGCACGTAGTCCACGACCAGCGACGCCGCGGCGACCAGCCCGTAGCCACGCCCGAGGTTGTCGCGAGCAACGGTGTAGGCGCCGCCACCGTCGGGGTAGGTCGCGATGACCTGCCGGTAGCAGATGACGAGCACCGCCAGCAGCGCCACGATCACCAGCGTGACGGGCAGGGTGAACCCGATCCCTGCCGTGCCGGCAACGGCCAGCGCCAACACGATCGACTCCGGCCCGTAGGCGCAGGAGGCCAACGCATCCAACCCCAACGCGGCAAGCCCGGTACCGGCGGTGAGCCGGTGCTTGTCCTGTGCGGCAATGACGTGCGACATCGTGATCCTCTGGGTACGCATCCGGCGCGATACCGTCGCGCCGCGCGTGAGCCTTCCGGGTCGCGGCGGCAGGCGGCGCGATCCGTACGCGTTCTTGACAGCGTGATCCACCCCACCGGGGCCCGTGGGGCATCGCACCGCGGGCTCCGCCTCCCAGGGATGAGCGGCCGTCAAGGATGGGTTAAGGCCTCTTGACGCCCCGGCCGTCGCGGCGCCTGCTTCACGCATGCGTAGTTCTGCGCCAAGCACACCCGCGATGGTGATCGTCGCCGTGGTCGCACCGCTGGCACTGTGCGGTCTCCTGGTTCCGCTGCGCGGCGTCGTCGCCACCACCAACGCCGCGCTCCTGCTCGTACTGGTCGTGGTCGGTGTTGCTGCCACCGGGCAGCGGGTCGCGGGCATCGTCGCCGCCCTCGCCGGCGCGGTGTGGTTCGACCTCCTGCTCACCCCGCCCTACGGCACGCTCGCCATCGCCGATCCCGATGACATCGAGACCGCCGTGTTGCTGACCGTCGTCGGGCTGGCCGTGATCGAGATCGCGTTGTGGGGGCGCCGGCAGCAGGCCCGGTCGAGCGCGCGCGAGGGATACCTGGCGGGCGTCGTCACCGCGGCACGGATCGTGGCATCGGGCGACACCACGCTGCCGGAGCTGATCGAGCGCGTCACCCAGCAGATCACCGACATCCTCGACCTCGACGCCTGCCGGTTCGAGCCCGCGCTGTCCCCCGCCGGCGCGCACCTCGACCGGGACGGCACCGTCAGCTGGAACGGCCATCAGGTCGACGTCCGCCGCGACGGGTTGCCCACCATGGACGAGATCGACCTCCTGGCCGAGCACGGCGGCCAGACCTTCGGCCACTTCGTCCTCACCGCCGCCACGCGGGTCCGGCGCCCCGAACTCGAGCAGTTGCTGGTCGTCGTCACCCTTGCCGAGCAGGTCGGTGCCGCCATCGCCGCGAACACCGCCACCGCGATCACCCGGCACGGCGCCCCCGTCGACGGTCGAGTGACCTGATCACGGACATCGCGCCGCCAACCCACGCACCGTCCTGCAGCGCACGTCGGCGCCGTCAACACCTGGAGGCTGGACACATGTCGGTGGGCCGTGCTCGAGGGTGGGCAGGCAGCAGCGCGGCGGCATCCTTGGTCCTTCCCTGTCCGCGAGCTGCGGGTACGACGGCCCCGTGTGCCTGCGGCGCGATTCTGCCTGACCGGACAACGAGGCAACGCACGGATCCGGCCAGAGGTGTCGGCAGGTCCGGCCAGGAATCACGTCGATCCCGACCCGGCTCCGCGACAGTGACCCGTCCGCGGCGGCGCACCGTCGACAGCTGAATCCTGGTTGACAGCGATCACGTCGTGGACTTGTTTGGTGCTGTCGGCGCAGGGTCGGAGCGGGGGATCCAGATGGTTGATGTGCTCGTCGTGGGGGGCGGCCCGGTCGGTCTGCTGCTGGCCGCGGAGCTGAAGCTGGCAGGGGTGGAGCCACTGGTCCTGGAGGCGGCCAGGGGTTCTGAACGCCGCGAGCGCAGCTTCGGCATGCGCGGGATCAACGCGCGCAGCACGCAGACGCTGCGGCTGAGGGGGTTGACCGCGGCGCTGGCCGCGGCGCAGAAGGCGATGTTCGACGGGATCGCCGCGCACGATCGGGCGAGTGCCGATCTGGTCGGTCACCTCGTCCGCATGCTGCAGGAGGGCCGGGCGAGGGGACATTTCGGCGGGTTGCCGCTGGTCGAGGACGAGGGCGTCCTCGACGGGAGCGCCGAGCAGTTCCTGCTCAAGCAGCATCTCGTGGAGGCGGTTCTGGCCGAGCGGGCGCGCGAGCTCGATGTGGACGTCCGCCCGGGATGCGAGGTTGTCGACGTCCTCGACGAGGACGGCGCCGTGGTCGCCGTGCTGGCCGACGGCCGCCGGTGGGACGCCGAGTTCCTGGTCGGGTGCGACGGTGGGCGCAGCGTCGTGCGCAAGCGCTCGGGCATCGCGTTTCCCGGCACACCCGCGACGATGACCGGACGGTCGGCGGTGGCCGAGCTCGCCGATCCCGACGCCATCACCTCGTCGCTGCACAGTGCCGGTGGCCTGGTGAACCTGTCGCTCGTGCCAGGGGAGATCGCCACCATCGAGTTCGACGGCGGGCCCGGTGACCGCGACACCCCGGTCACCGCAGAGGAGATGCAGGCCAGCATCCGCCGGGCGAGCGGAACCGACGCCATCGTCACGCGGCTGGAGAGCGGGATCCGCTACAGCGACAACACGCGCCTCGCCGATGTCTACCGGCAGGGCCGGATCCTGCTCGCGGGCGACGCCGCGCACGTCCACTCCCCGATCGGCGGTCAGGGCCTCAACCTCGGCCTCCAGGACGCGGTCAACCTCGGCTGGAAGCTCGCGTTGGTGATCCGTGGTCTCGCACCCGAGCGGCTGCTCGACACCTACACCGCCGAACGGCGTCCGGTCGCGGAACGGGTGCTGCGCAACACCCGCGCCCAGGTGGCGCTGATGCGGCCGGGCCCGCAGACGAGCGCGCTGCGCGAGGTGCTCGGCGAGACGCTGCAGATCCCGGAGGCGAAGCGCCACTTCACCGAGATGATCAACCACACCGACATCGACTACGCGCCGGACTCGGCGCACCCGTTGACCGGCCGGTTCGTACCCGCGCTCGAACCCGACGCGCTCCGCGACGGCAGGGCACTGTTGATCGCCCCCGGCGCCGGCGCCGAGATCCGTTCCGCAGCAGCGGGTTTCGCCGATCGGGTGCGGGTCCACGACGAGCTGTCCGGCTCACCCGACGGCCGGGTCACGCTGCTGGTCCGGCCCGACGGCTACGTCGCGTTCGCCGGTGTCGAGCCCGACCCCGCAGAGCTCACCGCGGCGCTGACCGCCTGGTTCGGAACCGCATCCGCGGCGGCCGCAGTGTCATAGCTCGCGACCGTCGCGCACCCGACCTCCCGACTTCGCACACCGCGTCCCGTCTTCGCACGGGTTGGAGCGTGTGCGAGGACCGGCGACGGTATGCGCAGTCGGGCTGGACCACGCGAACCGGTCAGCTCGCTGCGCCGGGTGCCCGTTCCTGCGGCAACGCGAGTGCCTCCACGCTGCGGAGGGCGAGATCGAGCCCCAGCGCCATCGGTTGCGCACTGCGGGCGGCCTGGGAGAGGAGGTAGCCGCCCTGGAAGGCGGCCATGATGCCGGTGGCGAGCTCGGCAGGGTCGGCGTCGGGGTCGAGCTCGCCGCGATCCTGCATCCGGCGGATCCCCGCGGCGAGGTAGGACTCCCAGTTCTGGAACGTGGCGTTGAGCAGGATCCGGGCCGGTTCGGACCGGTCCGCCAGCTCACTGGCCAGCGAGCCGATCTCGCAGCCGCGCGCTCCGTGGCGCTCGTCGACGAAGCGGACGATCGCATCGCGCCATCGCCGCAGACCCTGCAGCGAGCTCAGTTGTTCGAGGTGGGGCTCCTGCCGCTCCAGCACACGCGTGGCCTGCATCTTGATCACTGCGGTGACCAGGGCGTCCTTGTCGTCGAAGTAGTGGTAGAGCTGTGACTTGCTGGTACCGGACGCCTCGACGACCTGGTCGATGGTCGTGCCGGCCACCCCGTTGGCGTGCATGAGGTCGGCCGCGGCCGCGACGATGCGGTCGCGGGTGAGGGCACCGCGGGCGGTCAGGCGCCGCGCGGGAGGCTCAGCTCCGGCATTCGTCGCTCCGCCATTCGTCACGGACGCGATCGTAGCTCGACGACGTGGTCGAGAACGCCGTCAGCGGTGCCGCCTCCCGGCACTGACCTCGAGTCCTCACGGACGAACGCGGATGATCGTCTTTCCCCTGACCCGCGCGGTCGGGTTGAAGGCGGCGACAGCGTCGTCGAGCGCTGCGACGGTGCCGATGTTCGTCCGCACGCGCCCGTCCCGCACGCGCCGGGCGATCTCGCCCAGTTGGGCGCGGTCGGACACGACGACGAAGTCGACCGTCCGACCGTCGGCGGGTCGGACCTGCGGCGGTCCGGTGACGCTGACCAGCGTTCCGCCGGGTCGAACCAGGCCGGCGGACCGCTTCCCGATGTCGCCGCCGATCATGTCGAACACCAGGTCGACGCCGCCGATGTCGGCCAGGGCGTCGTTGTCGAGGTCGACGAACTCGTGGGCGCCGAAGTCGAGCGCCGCCTGCCGATCGGCAGCGCGTCCGGTGCCGATGACGTGGGCGCCTGCCTCCCGCGCGAGCTGTGACGCCATCGAACCGACGGCGCCGGCCGCACCGTGCACCAGGATGCTCTGCCCGGACTGCAGGCGGCCGTGCTCGAACAGTCCCTGCCACGCCGTCAGTCCCGTCATCGCGACGCCCGCACCCACCGTGAAGTCGACGTCGCCGGGCAGTGGCGCGAGATTGCGTGCCTCGACGACGGCGTGTTCCGCGAGGGTGCCGTCGCGTGTCCAGTCCGTGATGCCGAACACCCGCTGTCCCATTGAGACACCGGTTGTGCCGTAGCCGAGTGCGGTGACCACCCCGGCCACCTCGTGGCCGGGGATCACCGGGGTGCGGTCGAGACCGCGGCGATCGACCCAGGTCGAGGGCCACTCCAGCTCGTTCCCCGTGAACCCCGACGCATGAACCTCGACGATGACATCGCCGTAGTTCGCGCCCTCGAGACCGGCGAGCCGCGCCGCGTCCGGCTCGGGCCGCTCCCGGAGCATCATGCCGGCGGTGCCCGCGGACGGGTCCGTCACCACGATCGCCTTCATCCGCGGGACTCCGTGCTCTCCGGGCGAACGCGGATGATCGTCTTGCCCTTGATCCGCCCGGTAGGGTTGAAGGCGGCGACGGCATCGTCGAGCGCCACGACGGTGCCGATGTTCGTCCGCAGCCGCCCGTCGCGGACCCGCTGGACGACCTCGCTCAGCTGAGCGCGATCGGCCTCGACGACGAAGTCGACAGCCAGGCCATCCACCGGCTGCGCCTCGGGTGGGCCGGCGATGGTCACCAGCATCCCGCCGGGGCGGACCAGGCCCGCGGACCGCTTCTGGATGTCGCCACCGATCACGTCGAAGACCAGGTCGACGCCGCCGATGTCCTCCAGGGCGTCGTGGTCGAGGTCGAGGAACTCCTGTGCGCCGAAGTCCAGCGCCGCCTGCCGATCGGCAGCGCGTCCGGTGCCGATGACGTGGGCGCCGGCCTGGCGGGCCAGTTGCGTCACCATCGAACCGACGCCGCCGGCCGCACCGTGCACGAGAACGCTCTGCCCCACCTCGAAGCGCCCGTGGACGAACAATCCCTGCCACGCCGTCAGTCCCGAGATCGGCAGGCTCGCACCCACCGCGAAGTCGACATCACCGGGCAGGGGCGCGAGGTTGCGCGCCTCGACGGCCACGTACTCCGCCAGGGTGCCGTCGCGCGTCCAGTCGGTGAGGCCGAACACCCGCTGTCCCACCGACAGCCCCCGCGTGCCGTAGCCGAGAGCGCTGACCACCCCCGCCACCTCGTGCCCGGGAATCGACGGCGTCCGGTCCCGGCCCAGGCGGTCGGTCCAGTTCGAGGGCCACGTGAGCTCGCCCGGCGTGAATCCCGACGCGTGCACCTGCACGAGGACGTCGTTGCCGGCCGCCGCCGGCTCGGCCTGGTCCACGAGCGTCATCCCGGACGTTCCGGCGGCCTGATCCGTCACCACGATCGCCTTCATCGGGCACCTCCTGCATCGCAGTTCTCGCCTGCTCGGCATCGTCGATTCATGGGTTGTCGTTCCTTTCAAGCTCCGGCGTCCCGGCCGGCCGGGTCGACATGTGGTTCGAGGATCGCGCGCACGCGAGCGCGCAACGCCGGGACGGCCTCCTCTGCGAACCACGGGTTGCGGGTCTGCCAGCGGAAGTTCAGCGGTGAGGGGTGGACGAGGGGCATCCGGTCGGGGAGGTGGCTGCGGAACGCCCGGACGGTGTCGGTGAGGTTCGCCGCGGCGGACTCGGGCAGGTAGCGCTTCTGGGCGTACCGGCCGATCAGGACGGTGAGCCGGACGTGGGGGAGCTCCGCGAGGAGTCGTGGATGCCACCGTGGTGCCACGTCGGGGCGGGGTGGCAGGTCGCCGTGGGCTGCCTTGCCCGGGTAGTAGAAGTCCATCGGCAGGATCGCGAACGTCGTCGGGTCGTAGAACTGGTCGTCGGTGACGCCGAGCCAGCGCCGCAGCGTCACGCCGCTCGGGTCGTTCCAGGCGATCCCGCTGCGCTGCGCGCGGATGCCCGGGGCCTGCCCGATGAGCACGATCCGGGCGGCCTGGTGGGCGGTGTAGAGGGGTTGCAGGCCCGCGGCGGTCGCGTCCCGGTTGGAGGGGTCGGCGATGATCTCCTCGCGGATCCGCAACAGCGTGGGACTCGTACTCGTCGTCGATCCGTCCATGGCGGCGATCGTCACCGCAGCCGGCGCGACGGCGACGACGTGGAGGTCACCACCCCGCGGCGGCAACCACCCGGGCCGGCAGATTCCCTCGTCGGCAACTTCCCACCTTCTCTTCCCTCGTCACGGACCGTTCCGCAGGCTTGCAGCAGCGGCGCGGCGGAGCCGACTATTGCGGCAGATTACTGGACTGTCAAGTCCGAATTTCGGGCGGCAGCGGGCGTGGTGGCGGCGTCGCGATGCCTCGCTGGACGAGCGAGAATGTTGTGAACTGAGGATTCTCCGGTCGAACCGGCGCCGCTGGAAGTAGAACCGACTGGTCCATAAATTCACCCGCCACACGCTCGAGATGCTCGTGCCGGTTCCTACCCGCAACAGGCCGACACCGTTCGCGACAGCGTGATCAAGGCCGGCGCGGTACTGGGCGACACCCGGCTGCAGGATCTCGACCTCGCCCGGCAGAGCGCGATCGACGAGCGGAGGTCCCTCTATCTCGGAGAAGTTCGCCCAGGCGCTCGTGACGTATCCGATCCCGCTCGAGGAGCGCTACGCCAGCCCGGCCACCTTCACCCGGATCAAGAACGGCGAGACGCTACCCACCCTCGCTGAGTTCGAGCGACTGGCTCATCACATGCGTGCGCCGGACAGCAGCGCGTTGGGCGCGCCCGACAAGGCATCCCCCCGCGAGCTGCCCAGCGAGCTCGCGGACGGCCTCGGTGCCGCCCACGAGGTTCCGTGGTCGATCCGGGCGCAGCTCGCCAGCAGGGCCACGGCGGCGGCAGCGGCGGCGCTGCAGCTCGCCACCGCTGTCGCGGCGGTGGACCAGTTGCAGAGCGAGATCATCGATCTGGAGCTCGCCCTCGCTGCCGTCGCGGCCGGCTCGGCGGGAGAGCTCCGGCTCCGCGGTGAACTCGACCTGGCCAACACGTGGCTGCGCGAGGCAGTGGCCCGACACCGGCGGGACGCGACGGAGCTCGTCGCGTGCGCCGTAGCGCTCAGCGGAGCGGTCACCGCCTACCTCGACCACGTCAACGCGTCGTCCCTCGCCACCGGGCGTGCGCCGGGGACCGGGCTGCGACCGACCGGGCTGCGACCGACCGGGCTGGGACCGACCGGGCTGGGACCGACCGGGTTGCGGCGCGGGCCGGTCGCCGTGCCGAAGGGCAGCCGGCGGGCGGTCGCCGGACACCGCAGGGTCGGACGTCCTGATCGGCGCCGGACTCGTACGGACGGTGTCGCTCAGTGCAGGAGCACGTTCAGTGCACGAGCACGTCCAGTGCGACGAGCGTGTTGAGGATCAGCGCGGGGTTGCGCTCTGGCTCGGTGTGCGGGGCAGCGAGGCGCAGTCGCGGGTAGCGCGCCAGCAGCGAGCCGATGCCGATCCTGGCTTCGAGGCGGGCCAGCGGGGCGCCGATGCAGT
Organism: Pseudonocardia sp. GCM10023141; assembly: GCF_042653605.1. Classification (NCBI taxonomy): domain Bacteria; kingdom Bacillati; phylum Actinomycetota; class Actinomycetes; order Pseudonocardiales; family Pseudonocardiaceae; genus Pseudonocardia; species Pseudonocardia sp. GCM10023141. Next base: position 314,025 of record NZ_JBHSIR010000009.1, on the reverse strand, counting down.
GGTGGATGCCGTGCCCGAAGCCGAGGTGGGGTGCCTGCTCACGCGTGATGTCCAACCGGTCGGGCTCGCTGAATCGGCCGGGGTCCCGGTTGGCGGCCACGAGGCTCACCACGATGAGGTCGCCGGGCGCGATCGTCTCGCCGCCGATGGTGATCGGCGCTGTTGCCACCGAGGGCATCGCGGCGAGTGCGGGTCCGTCGTAGCGCAGGAGCTCGTCGACCGCCGCCGGTAGCCGCCGCGGCTCCGCGCGCAGCAACGCCAGCTGGTCGGGATGGCTCAGTAGTGCGTGCACGCCACCGGCCAGCAGGGCGACCGTGGTCTCGTGGCCGGCGGACAGGAGCAGGAACGCCATCGACGTGAGCTCGTCCTCCGTGAGCCGGTCGGTGCCGTCGCGGGCCGCGATCATCGTCGAGAGCACGTCGTCGCCGGGGTGAGCGCGCTTCGCCGCGATCAGCTCGCGGATCTGCGCGACGATCGCGGTGGCGGCGTCGACGAAGGTGTCGCGGGGCTGCGCTGCGGCGGTCATCAGCACGCCGCAGCGGTGGCCGAAGTCCGATCGTCCGTGCTCGGGGATGCCGAGGATCTCGGCGATCACGGTGATCGCGAGCGGGTGGGCGAAGGTGGCGACCAGGTCCACCGGGCCCGGGCCGCGCGCGGCGAGCTCGTCGAGGAGACCGTCGGTGATCGCCTGGATCCGGGGTGCGAGCGCATCGGTGCGACGGGTGGTGAAGGCGGCGGCGACGAGTCGGCGCAGCCGGGTGTGGTCGGGCGGGTTCGTGCCGAGCAGGTGCCTGCTCATCGCCGCGGCGACGTCGGCGGGCAGCGCGTCGTAGCTCGGTGTCAAGTGCTTGGCCACGTCGGGGTGGGTGAGCACCGCGCGCGCCTCGGCGTACCCGGTGACGAGCCACGCCGACAGGCCGGTGAACAGCCGCACGCGTTGCACGGGCGCGATCGCTGCCAGCGCCCGGAGCGCCGCGTGCCGGGAGGTGCCGGTGACCGCCGTGAAGGGGGACGTGACCGGCTCAACGCTCATGGTGGCGAACGTAGGTCGCCCGCGCGGCCTCGTCCCCGACGATTGCTCCTCGCTATCGGGCAGGTCGAGACCGCTCATTGCCCGAGCCGCTGCTCCTCGCGGAGGATGAAGATCAACATTGGCTGATCCGGGGTGGGTATGTCCATGACTCCGCACGACGACGCACGACCGGCGCGGTCTCGCTGGGCCGCCGTCGGCATGCTCGCGGTCGGCACGTTCGCCATCGGCACGGACGGGTTCGTCGTCGCCGGTGTGCTGGGCGGCATCGCAGGCGACCTGTCGGTGCCCGCTGCCGCCGCCGGTCAGATCGTCACGGTGTTCGCCCTCGCCTACGCGCTGGGCTCGCCGCTGCTGAGCACGCTGATCGGTGGCAGGCGGCAACTGCCCGTGCTGGTGGGCGCGCTGGTCCTGTTCGCGGTGTTCAACGTGCTGGCCGCGCTCGCTCCGGCGCTGGGCCTGCTGGTCGCGGCGCGGGTCCTGTGCGCGCTCGCCGCGGCCGCCTACACGCCGGCGGCGGGTGCCGCGGCGGCGGCGATGGTGCCGCCGGCCTACCGCGGCCGGGCGCTGGCCGTGGTGCTCGGCGGGATGTCGGTCGCGACGGTCGTCGGGGCGCCGGTCGGCATCGCGGTGGCCGGCATGGGCTCATGGCGGTGGACGTTCGTGCTGGTGGCGGCGCTGTCCGTGCTCGCGGCGACCGGACTGCTGCTGATGCGGCCACCGGTGGGCGCTGCGGTGCGGCGCCCGCTGGCGCAACGCCTGCTGCCGCTGCGCCACCGGGCCGTCCCCGCCGCGCTCGGGGTGACGCTGCTCGGGATGGCGGCCGGCTACGGCATCTACACCTACCTCGACCCGATCTTCGCGCCGGAACCCGGTGTCGGGCGCGGCGCGCTCGGGCTGCTCGTCGCCGTCCACGGCCTCGGCGGCCTCATCGGGACCTGGGCGGGCGGCACGCTGGCCGACCGGTGGGGGCCCTACCGCACCGTCCTGGTGGCGCTCACCCTCGTGACGGTGGTGTTCGCGGTGTCACCGCTGATCGGTTCCACCCTGCCCGGCGCGGTGGCGTTCCTGTTCCTGTGGGGTGTCACGGGCTGGGCCTTCGTGCCCGCCCAGCAGCACCGGCTCGTCGGCATCGACCCCGAGCACGCCCCGCTGCTGATCTCGCTCAACTCCTCGGCCGTCTACATCGGGATCGCCGCGGGCGGGCTGGGCGGCGGCCTGATCGTGGCCGCCGCCGGCGCGGACCGGTTGTGGATCTGGGCGGTGGGCTGCTGCGTCGCCGCCGTGGCGCTGCAGGCCTTGACCGGCCGGCTCAGTGCCCGATCCGGGGGGCCACGATCCCCGCATGCCGCGCCGGCAGCGAGCGCAGCCCGCGAAGGTTGATGTTGTCGCGCCACGTCGGCTCCGCCACGATCTCAGGTCCGACGACGCGCTCGGCGAACGCGGTCATCGCGACGGCGGCCTCGGCGCGGGCGAGCGCCGCGGCGATGCAGAAGTGGATCCCCGCCGAGAACGCGACGTGGTCGGTGGGGGCGCGGTCGAGGTCGAAGCGGTCCGGGTCGGGGTAGCGCGCCGGGTCGCGGTTGGCCGCGGCGAGCAGGCACAGCACCAGCGTGCCCGGCGTGATGTCGACGTCGCCGACCCGCAGCGGCTCGGTCGCGGTGCGCATCACGAACTGCGCGGGCGAGCAGAAGCGCAGCGCCTCGTCGGCGATGCCGGTGGCCAGCTGCGGCTCGGCGCGCAGGCGGGCGAGGGCGGCCGGGTCGCGCAGCAGCGCGAGCAGTGAACCGGAGATGAGGTTGACCGTTGTGTCGTAGCCCGCGCCCATGAGCAGCGCGGACGTCGCGAGCAGCTCGGCCTCGGTGAGCACGTCGCCCTGCTCCTCGACGGCGATCATGCGCGAGAGCAGGTCGGTGCCCGGCTCACGGCGGCGCCGCGCGATGAGGTCGCGCAGGTAGCCGAACAGGAACTCCCTGGCTTCCTGGGAGTCGTCGAGGTCCGGGTTGGGGATGATCAGGTCGAAGTCCAGCCCCCGGCCGAAGCGGTGCGCCACCGGCTCGAAGCTGTGGTAGTCCTCGACCGGGATGCCCAGCAGCTCGCAGATGATCTGCATCGGCAGCGGCGACGCGAAGTCGGCAACCGCGTCGAAGTCCGGCCGGTCGGCGAGCGCGTCGATCAGCGCGTCGGTGAGGGCCCGGATCCGGGGCACGAGCCCCGTGACGACCCGGGGCGTGAAGGCCTTGGAGACCAGGCGCCGGATCCGCGTGTGCGCCGGCGGGTCGAGGAACAGCAGCGACCGGGCCTGCTCGGGCTGGGCGGCGCCGAGCCGGGAGAGCCGGGGCTCGTTGCGGACCGACGGATCGCGCAGCACCTGCCGGCAGTCGTCGTAGCGGGCGACGACGACGAGGTCATCACCGCGCAGCACCAGGGGCGAGGCCTCGCGGATCTGCCTGAGCAGCGGAAACGGGTCGGCGCGGTGCGCCGGATCGAAATAGGCCTCGAGCAGCGTGGCCCCATCAGTGATCGCGGTTGTCATCGGGTCCTCCGGTTCGGGTGGGCTGGCCGCCTCCCGTGACCGTAGGTTCGCCGGGCTGTCCACCGGACCCGGTGAGAGCCATCGGCGATCGACCGATCGGGATGCGCGTTCCCACCGCGGAGGACACCCACGCGCGTCACCCGCCGTTCGCGGGCAGCCCGTCCCGCACGCCCTTGGTCGTCACGTGGGCGACCTAGGGTGACGGCAGGCGCGGAGGGGTGAGCTGTGGAGTTCCGATATCTCGAGTCGTTCCTGGCGATCGCGGAGGAGCTGCACTTCGGACGGGCGGCGGCCAAGTTGCACATGGCACAGCCGTCGCTGAGCCAGCAGCTGCGCCGGCTGGAGCGCGAGGTCGGAGTGGAGCTGGTCAGCCGCAGCCCGCAGCAGGTGCGGCTGACACCCGCCGGTGCGGCGTTCCGGGTGGAGGCGCAGCGCCTCATGGGAGGAGCTGCCCGGGCCGTGGAGGTGGCGCAGGCGGCAGCCAGGGGGCTGGCGGGCGAGCTCCACATCGGATTCAACTACCCGGCGGGACTGGCGGTCCTGCCGCGCACGATCGCCCTCCTGCGCGCCGAACATCCGAAGGTCGCCGTCCAGCTGTCGGAGATGCGCAGCGGGCCCCAGCTCGACGGGCTGCTCGCCGACGAGCTCGACGTCGGGTTCGGGTACGGGGCGCCGCGGCCTGCCCAGCTGGCGTCGCGCGAGCTGCTCTCGGTGCCGGTGGTGGCGCTGGTCGGCGCGCAGCATCCGTGGGCGCGGCGGGAGTCCATCTCGATGCTCGAGCTGGGCGAGCGGCCGTGCGTGCTGTTCCGCCGCGAGCAGAGCCCGGCGATGTACGACGCCATCGTCGAGGCCGTGGCCCGCGCGGGCACGCAGCTCAAGGTCGTCGCGGAGGTGGACGATCCGATCGCGGCCGGCATCGTGATCTCCGCCCGGCCGCTGCTGTGCTTCGCCTCGGCCGCGCGGGCGTCGCGCGCGAGCGCGCAGGGCCTCGTGTCGGTCCCGCTCACCGGGCCGGTGCCGCAGCTGGCGGTGCACGCCGTCTGGCGGGCGGCCGCCACCTCCGACGTGGTGGCGGCGTTCCTCGACAGCCTCGCGGCGGCCGCACCGTTCACCTGGCGGGACGCGGAACGGCTGGACCCGGCGTCCTGAGTGGGGATCAGCGCAGCTCCGGCCAGGTGAGCGCCGCCGCGCCCCAGGTCGTGCCGCCGCCGAAGGCCGCGAGGGCGATGCGGTCGCCCGCTCGCAGCGTGCCCTCCGCGGCGGCGTCGGCCAGCGCGAGCGGGATCGAGGCCGCGGCGGTGTTGCCGACGCGGTCCAGGTTCATGATCACCCGTTCCTCGGGGATGCCGAGGCGATCGGCCGTGGCCTGCAGGATCCTGCTGTTGGCCTGGTGGCCGACGAACCGGTCGACGTCGGCGGGTGTCCAGGCGACGCGGTCGAGTACCGAGCGGGTCGCTGCCGTCATGCGGGCGACGGCATGGCGGTAGACGCTCTGGCCCTGCATCGCGAAGAACCGGTCGGCCGGCTCGGCGCTCTCCGGGAGCCGGGATCCGCCGGCGCGGACGATGATCAGGTCCGCCATGGTGCCGTCGCTGCCCAGCTCGACGTCGAGGAGCACGCCGGGCTCGCCGTGGTCGGCGGCGCGCAGCACGACGGCCCCGGCGCCGTCGCCGAACAGGAACGCGGTGGCGCGGTCGTCGGGGTCGACGATGGTGGAGAACGTGTCGGCGGCGATCAGCAGCGCGCTGGAGGCGGTACCGGACCGGATCATGCTGCTGGCGACGGCGAGGCCGTAGAGGAAGCCGGAGCAGACCGCGTTGACGTCGAAGGCGGCCACTCCGGAGAGGCCCAGCCTGCTGCTCACCGCGGGTGCCGTCGCCGGGCAGCTGTGGTCGGGGGTGGTGGTGGCGAGCACGACGACATCGACGGTGTCGCACCCGGCGCTCTTCAGTGCGCGCGACCCGGCCTCGACGGCGAGATCGGACGTCGCGGTGCCGGGCTCCACGACGTGGCGCTGCCGGATCCCGGTGCGGCTGGTGATCCACTCGTCGGAGGAGTCGATCCGGGCCGCGAGCTCGGCGTTGGTGACCACCGTCGGCGGCACGCTGCCACCGACCCCGGCGATCGCGGCGTCCCTCACGTGGCACCCGGCCGCAGCACGCTGGCCAGCAGCCGCGGGGTCAGCAGTCGGGACGGGGCGTCGACCAGGTTCGCCACCCGCAGGAACGCGCGCGCGACCGCGGGATCGCGGTGGGCGACCAGCTGCACGCGCCGCACGTAGGCGTCGAGGATCCGGGCCGGCACCCGCCGGGTGCCCGCGACCTCGGGCAGCGCCAGGTCGGCCCGGGTGGCGATCTCCCACGCCTGCCTGCACGGCCGTGCGGCGGCGCCGTGGAACGCGCGCGGATCCAGCGGACCGGGCCCGATGAGCTGTTGCTGCAGGACCCGGACCTGCTGGGCGGCCAGCGACATGCCCTGCGCGTAGAGCGGGTTGACGCTGCAGACGGCATCCCCGATCGCGACGAAGCCTGCGGGAACCGTGGTGGCGCCGTCGTAGCGTCGCCAGCGCGATCCGCGGAACCGGTAGGGGAGGGGATCGCCGAGCGGCTCGGCCGCGGCGATGAGGTCGTGGATGTCGGGCACCGGCAGGGTCGCGGCGAACGTGGTGAACCCGGCCGGGTCGACGGGCGGGGTGTCGCCGAGGATGCCCGCGAGCGTCACGAGCCACCGCTCACCCTCCACGGCGATGGCGCCGCCGCCGCGCGAGCGGGGGACCGTCGAGACGGTGACGCCGAGCCTGCCGTCCATGTCGCCGGGTCGGCGGCGGTAGTAGCGCGTGGCGTAGCCGAGGTCGACGTCGACGCGCTGCTCGACCGGCCGGTCGTGGCCCAGCGCGGCGAGCCAGTCCGGGGACCGGGAGCCGCGGCCCGTCGCGTCGACGACGAGGTCGGCGGTGATCGTCGGCCCCTCGCGCACGAGCACTCCCGTGACGCCGCCACCCGGCCCGGCGACGAGTCCGGTCGCGGTGCCGATCGTGAACCGGACCCCGGGCAGCGCAACCGTGCGGGCTCGCAGCACCGACTCCAGCAGCGGCCGGCTGGCCAGCAGCGACACGAGCCCCGTCCCGGTCGGGTGCAACCGCCTGCCGTGGAGGTACCAGCGGGTGTCGCGCAGCGGCTCCACCTGCGGCGCCCCGGCGGCCACCACCTGCGCGGTCAGCCCGGGATGCAGCTCCTCCATGAGGCGGCGGCCGCCGTCGAGTAGGCCGTGCAGGTGCGCGCCCTGCGGGGCTCCGCGGCGGGGGGCGGCGCCGCTGTCGCCGTCGCGCTCCAGCACCGTGACCGTGGCGAAACGGTCCGCGAGCACGCGCGCTGCCAGCAGCCCGGCGATCCCCGCGCCCAGCACCATGGCGTGCCCGCGGCTCACCGGTACAGCTCCTCGACCTGCTCGCGGAACGCGTCCTCGATGGCCTCGCGACGCATCTTCAGCGTCGGGGTGAGGTGCCCGGCCGCGACGGTGAAGTCGGCGGCCAGCACGGCGAAGCGGCGGATCGACTCGGCCCGCGAGACCGTCGCGTTCGCCGCGTCGACGGCGGTGCCCAGCGCGGTGAGCACCTCCGGATCCGCCGGGTCGGCGCGGCCGTCGAGGGTCAGCAGCGCCGTGACGTAGGGGCGGCCCTCCGCCACGACCATCGCGCTCGCCACCAGCGGGTGCAGCCGCAACCGGTCCTCCAGCGGCACCGGGGCCACGTTCTTCCCGCCGGAGGTCACGAGGATCTCCTTGCGCCGGCCGGTGATCCACACGAACCCGTCATCGTCGAGCGTGGCGAGGTCGCCGGTGTGCAGCCAGCCGTCCGGCGACGGTTGCGGGTCGGGCCAGTAGCCCGGTGTGACCTGCCGCCCGCGCACCAGCAGCTCCCCATCGGCGGCGATCGCGACGGTCGTGCCGGGGACGGGCCGTCCGACGCTGCCCGGCCGGTTCGTCGACGGCACGTTGACGGTGACGGCGGTCGCCGACTCGGTCAGCCCGTAGGCCTGCAGGATCGTGACGCCGTGGCGCGCGTAGAACTCCGCGACCGGCGGGTCGAGCCGGGCCCCACCGCAGATGACGTGGCGCAGCGCGGTGCCCAGCATCGGGTGCCGGCCCGGCCCCGCGTCGGCGGCGACGAGCGCCTTGCGCAGCTTCTCCAGCGCGTAGGGGACCACGGCCAACCAGGTCGGCTCGAACGTCGCGAGCGCCCCCAGCATCTCCGGGATGCCGGGCGCGAGCGCGGTGCGCGAGCCGCTGTAGAGCCCGGCCTGCAGCACGGTGCGCCCGAAGACGTGGGCCAGCGGCAGCCCGACGATCGTCGCCGGCCGCACCGGTGAGTCGGCGAACATCTCGGTGCACTGCGCCACCACGGCGGCCGCGGCCACGAACATGTTGCGGTGGGTCAGCACGCAGCCCTTCGGCGGGCCGGTCGTGCCGCTCGTGTAGACGATGCTGGCGATGTCGTCGGCGTCGACGGCGGTGCGCGCGGCCAGCGGGTCGACCGGTGTGGCCGCGCCCCACCCGTCGGGGTCGAGCGCCGGGTCGGTCAGGCCGTCGAGCGAGAACACCGGGCCGATCGGGACGTCGGCCTCGCGACCGATCTCGGCGAGGCAGGCCACCGCCCCGCTGTCGGTGAGGATGTGGCGCATCTGTGCCGGCGACGACGTCGGGAAGATCGGCACGGTGATCGCCCCCGCCGTCGCGGCGGCGAGATCGGCGACGGCCCATGCGTAGCTCGTGCGGCCCAGTACCGCGATCCGGTCACCCGCAGCGACGCCGCGGCCCAGCAGCATCGCCGCGGCGGCGGTGACGTCGGCGGCGAGCTGGCGCCAGCTGATGTCCTCCCATCCGTCACTGCCCACGCCGGTCCCGGTGGGCCGCGAGAGGGCGGGCCCGTCCGGATCGCGGGCCAGGCCCAGGTCGATCAGGTGCGCGAGCCCCGAGTCGGCGGGCAGGTCCGGCCCGCCGGGCGGGTGGCACCAGCCCGCCTCCGGGGTGCTGATCTCGGGGGTGCTGATCGCGGTCATCGGGTCGTCAGAGCCCCATCAGCTCGGGCGCGTCGGCCAGCTCCCGCAGCTTGTCCAGCGGCTGTTCGACGAGCTTGCGGCGCGCGAGGTCCAGCAGCCCGGCCACGCTCGTGACCTCGGCGGCCAGCACGCCGTCGCCGCGCTGCAACGGCTGGTGGATGCGCCCGGTCTTGCCGGTGCCCCACTGGAAGTCGCAGCCCACGATCACCTCGTCGTTGAACCGCAGCTCCTTGTGGTAGCGCAGCGTGGTCTCGAGCATCACGGGCATGACGCCGGCACGCAGCAGCACGCCCACGTTGAGGCCGGCCGCGCTCATGCGCTCCCACCGGGCGTGCTCGGCGTACTGCATGTAGACGGTGTGCGCGACGTGGCCGAGCGCGTCGATCTCGTAGCCCCGCACGGTGACGCGGGTGCGGTGGTCGACCTCATCGGGTGAGCTTGCGATCCCGTCATCGAGTGCAGGGCTGGCGGTCATCGGGATCCTCCGGTGGGGGTGGCGGTCACGGTCCGGCAGGAGTCGACGAACCGGATGAGCTCGTCGAGCGGGTCGGTGCGCACATCGACGGCGCGGTCGATCACGGCGATGAGGTGCTCGTAGGCGTCGGTGTGGTCGTAGCGGGCGGTGTCGGCGATGCGTAGCGCCCACCGCCAGTAGCCGCGGACGGTGCCGGCGAGCGGCATCCGGAAGTCGGCGATGACGTCGCGGATCGGTGTGACGACCCGGTCGCCGTGCACGCGCAGGTAGCGCGAGACGACGTCGGCGAAGAACGTGAAGTGCCGGGCCTCGTCGCGGGAGAGCTTCGTCAGCAGGTCGGCCAGCACCGGGTCCCCGACACCGGCGCGCAGCTGCTGGTAGTAGATCTGCGTGGCCTTCTCCTGCACGAGCGCGTAGGTGAAGAACTGCACGGGGTGCTCGTAGGGCAGCGTGAACTCCTGCTGGCCGTAGGCGGTGAGGTCGGCGCGCAGCTCGTCACGGGTACCCATGCCGGCCGCGCGCTGGTAGCGGGCCAGCGCGCGGGCGTGGGTGTCCTCCTCGGCGGCCCAGCGCACCGTGAAGTGGTAGAGCTCGCGGTGGTGGGTGAACACCCGCGGGTCGACGCTGCCATCCACCGGGAAGTGGCGGTGGTAGACGTCGAAGTAGCCGGGCAGGTGGTCCTCGATCACCGTCACGAACTCGACGGCGCTGCGCTGGCCGTCGCTGAGCCGGTCGGCGTCGGCGGCGTCCCAGTCGAGGCTGCGCTCGGCGTCCCAGCGCCGTTCGGGCGGCAGGGCGGCGAGGAAGGTGTCGACGGCCTCGGCGAGCTGCTCGGTGCTGATCAGGTTGTCGCGCCAGGTCTCGGCCGCGTTCATCGCGCGTTCCGCAGCGTCAGGCCGTAGTGCTTGGTCGTGTAGCCCCAGCCGGCGTTGGCGATCTCCAGGTAGTGCGTGAGCTGCTCGGCGAGCCCGTCCTCGATCGCGTCGAGCCGGTCGGTGGCGTCGGTGACGTTCGCGATCCAGGCCTCGATGGTGCGGCGGTAGTCGTCGGTGAGGTCGTCGACGGCGGCCACGGCGAACCCGGCCGACTCCGCGGCCGCCACCAGCTCCGACAGCGGGCGCAGCCGCCCGTTGCCGAAGATCGCGTTGCGGACGAAACCGGTGCCCGGGCGGGCGTCGAACTCCTCCTGGATCGCCGCGGTGCGAAAGCAGCTCTCCGAGACGTAGAACAGCGCGCCGCGGCGCAGCAGCCGGCGCGCCCGCGCGAGCACCGCGGGCAGGTCCGGCATGTGGATCACAGAGCCGAGCGCGGCGGCGGCGTCGAACGACCCAGGAGCGGCCGTGAACTCCTCGAACCCTCCGTTGTGGACGGTGACGCGGTCGGCGAGCCCGCGCTGCGCCGCCGTGGCGACGATGTGGTCGCGCTGCCGCGGTGCCGGCGTCACCCCGGTGACGGTGCAGTCGTAGCGCTGCGCCATGAACAGCGTCAGCGCGCCCCAGCCACAGCCGATGTCGAGCACGCGCTCGCCGTCGGTGATGCCCATCCGCTCGGCGACGAAGCGCAGCTTGTGGCGCTGCGCGGTGGCGAGGTCGTCGGACTCCGACAGGTAGCGGCCCGCGCTGTACTTGCGCATCGGGTCGAGGAACTGCTCGAAGACGGCGGGGTCGAGGTCGTAATGCTGGTTGGTGGGGTGCTGGTTGGTCTCGTGAGCGGGCGCGGTGGTCGTCATGGCGCCAGTGCCACGGCCGCGGCGACCACGCCTGCGACCTGCGCGATCGTGCTGACCTCGAAGACGTCCTCGTCCTCGAGCTCCACGTCGTAGCGCTGCTCGATCTTGGCGATGATCCGCAGCACCTTGATCGAGTCGGCGCCCTCGACGGTGCGCAGGTCGGTGTCGGCGTGCAGGTCGGACGGTTCGACGCCGAGCACGCTCGCGACGATCCCGATGACGTCGGCGGTGATCTCGGTGGTGGAGCTGGCGGACGCGGTCACGGTGGGTCCTCTCAGGAAGCGAGTGCGGGGAGCCCGGCGTCGTCGACGGGGACGGGTTGGAAGGTGGCCGTGGCCGTGGCCATGACCTCGCCTGCCGCGTCACGGATCTCGGCACGGCCCTGGATCGCCGCACCCGGCCCGGGGGCGATCGTGGCGTGGCAGCGGTAGTGCCTGTCGATGGCGATCACGCCGACGTAGCGCATCCGCATGCTGGTGGTGACGGCGACGCGGCCGTGGCGCAGCACGATCAGGTTGCCCATCACCTCGTCGCAGACCAGCGCCACGATCCCGCCGTGCAGCACGCCGGGGTAGGACTCGTAGCGGCGGTCCAGGCAGACGTCGGCGACCAGGCCGTCACCGTCGGGGCGGAAGTGCAGCCCCAGCCCGGCCGGGTTGCCAGGGGCGCAGCCGAAGCAGTGGGAGTCCGCGCGCTCGGCCCACGGCAGGACGAGCTCGGTCGCGGCGGTCATCCCAGTGCCCCCGCGAGCGCCCGCCGGACCTTCCCGTTGCTGCTCAGGTCCAGGTCGGTGAGGCCGCCGAACGTCCGGCGGATCTTGGACTGCAGCGCGTCGAGCTCGCCGTGGGCGGCCATCCGGTCGAGGAACAGCTGGAACCCGGTGTCGATCGTCTCGTGCCCGCTCAGCGCGTCGAGGCCGGACTTGAAGACGCTCACCGGGTGCTTGATCTTCTCGTCGGCGGTGTAGAAGTACAGCGTCTCCAGTACGGAGGCGAGCTCGTCGGGGTGGCTGCGCAGCCGCTGTGCCGCGTAGTGGCGGAACTCGCGGGCGTGGGCGGCCTCGTCGCGGCCGGCGCGCAGCAGCAGGTCGGCGAGCACCGGCTCCTGCACCCATGCGGCCACCGAGCGGTAGACGTGGTTCACGGTCAGCTCGGAGATGATGTTGGTGGCGAGGGTGGCCGACCGGGTGCTGCCCGGCTCGTAGGGCGCGCGCATCGCGGCCACCGCGCGGGAGTCGACGCTCTCGCCGACGGCCTCCAGGTAGGAGGTGAACGCGTAGTGGTGCTGCACCTCCTGGTAGCCCCAGATCACGGCGAACGCGGAGAAGTCGTAGTCGTCGATGAACTCGTTCATAAAACCGTGGACGGCGGCGATGACGTTCGACTCGCCCATCACCGCGCTCTTCACCAGCGTGATGTATTCGGGCTTGACCAGCGAGCGGTCGATCCCGTCGAGGGAGAATTCGGCCAATCGCCAGTGGCCGCGGTCGTAGTGCCGGAAGATGTCCAAGCTGTGCATTTCGGCCATCGTGGGTACGCTCATGACGGTGCTTTCTCCCGGAGTCGGTTCCGCATGTCGAGCCGGCGCAGCTTGCCACTGGTGGTGCGGGGAATGGATCGGGGCGCGGTGAGCAGAACGGTCACACCGGGCACATCGGCGACGGCCGCGACCCGTTCTCGCAGGAGCTGCACGAGTGCCGCGCGAGCGGTGGTGTCGGACAGCGTCGTCTCGGCCACGAGCACGATCCGCTCGCCGTCGGAATGCGTCTCGGCGAACGCGACGCACCGGCCCTTGTGGACGCCGGGGAGGTCGCGGGCGGCGTCCTCGACGTCGAGGGGGTACACGTTGCGCCCGGCCACGGTGATCATCTCCTTGAGCCGGCCGGTGAAGAACAGCTCGCCGCGGCGCAGGTAGCCCAGGTCGCCGGTGTGCAGCCAGCCGTCGTCGGTGAACAGTCCCGGCTCGCCGCCGAGGTAGCCCGCCGTCGCCATCGCGCCGCGCAGCTGGATCTCGCCGACCTGGCCGTCGGGCAACCCGGTGCCGATGCGCAGCTGCATGCCGGGGACGGCGTGGCCGAGCCCGACGAGCCCGCGCGGGGCCGGGTGGTCGGCATCGACGGGCACCGCTGCGCCGGTGTCGGCCAGCGCGTCGCGGTCGACCCATTCGACGATCGGCGCGCGGCCCTGCGGTGGGAGCGTGGCCACGAGCGTCACCTCGGCCATGCCGTAGGCGGGCACCATCGCGGTGGGCCGGAAGCCGGCCGGGGCGAACCGTTCCAGGAACGCGGCCACCGAGGTCGGCGACACCGCCTCGGCGCCGTTGAACGCCACCCGCCACGCCGAGAGGTCGAGCTCGGCGGCCTGCGCGGGCGAGACCGCCGCCAGCAGCGCGTCGTAGCCGAAGTTCGGCATCGTCGCGATCGTGGCTCTGACCTGCGCGTACTGGGCGAGCCAGCGGGCCGGTCGGCGGACGAAACCGGCCGGTGACCACAGGTGCAGGGGGATGCCGCGGAACAGCCCGGTCAGCGCGCCGAACAGGCCCATGTCGTGGAACAGCGGCAGCCAGGAGCCGTGCACGTCGGCCGGTCCGAGCCGGATCGCCTCGGTGATCGACCGGGCGCAGTGCCACACGTTGGCATGGCTGAGCACCACGCCCTTCGGGGCTGCGGTGCTGCCGGAGGTGAACTGGACGATCGCGGCGGCTCCGGGGTCGACGGGTGCCGCCGGTGCGTCGGCGGGGCCGACGAGCGCGCTGCTGTCGAGGAGCACCGGTCCGGCCGCGGCGAAGGCGGGCATGATCCGGGACGCGATGCGGTGCGACACGATGAGGTGCGACAGGTTCGCGCCCGCGACGATGCGCTGGGTCCGGGCGGCGTAGTCGGCGAGGTCGGTGCCCAGCGGCAGTGCCAGCGGGGCCGCTGCGGCCCCGGCGCGGACGGCGCCGAACAGCGTCTGCAGGAACTCGGGGGCGTTGGGGGACAGGATGGCGACCCGGTCCCCGGGCCGGACGCCGTGGCGGTGCAGTGCGGCGGCGATCGTGCGCGACGAGGCGGCGAGATCGGCGTAGCGCAGCACCTCGCCCTCGTCCGGGAAATGGATCTTCTGGTCGGGGTGCTGCGTCGCGACGAGGTCGAGCGCGGCGTGCAGAGTCATCGCGACCGTGCGTGCCGGATCGCAGGGGGTCAGCATTTTCATCCCTTGTGCTCGTCCATTCTTCGATGTCGAGCACACCCGTTCGGTGCGGGCCGGTCAACGGGTTCTGCGCGCAATGCATCGAGCCATCGCGGCTGGTGATCGCCGAATACCAAAGTCCCGCAATGCGTCCAACAATTCACGTCGGATTCACAGTGTCGTAGCCCGCGGGTGCGCTGTTGTCGGGAGAACCTGGAGCGATGACAAGCCTGCCCGCGACGCCGGTCGCCTTCGACGCTTTCCGGCCCGAGCACCGGGCCGATCCGTATCCGCACTATGCGCGGGTCCGCGAGGCGACCCCCTTCCTCCCGAGTGGTTTCGGGGTCGACTTCGTGACCCGCCACGCCGAGTGCTCTGCGGTGCTGAGCGAGACGCTGTGGAGCCATCGCGACGAGGCCGAGCTGTTCCATCCCGAGGCCGACCGCAGCCTGCTGCCCACGTCGTTCCTCTGGATGGACCCGCCCGACCACACGCGGCTGCGCGGCCTGGTCAGCAAGGCGTTCACGCCGCGGACGGTCACCGCGCTGCGTCCGCGGATCAGGGAGCTGGTCACCGGGATGCTCGACGCGGCGCTGGCCGCGACGTCGGTGGAGGCGATCGAGACCATCGCGTACCCGTTGCCGCTGATCGTGGTCTGCGAGCTGCTCGGGGTGCCCGCAGCCGACCAGGCGATGGTGCACCGGGTGGGCCCGGGGCTCGCCCGCGGCTTCGACCCGGACCCGGTGCTCTCGCCGCAGGAGCGACGCACCCGCGACGAGAACACCGTCGAGCTGGTCACCTACTTCCGCGACCTGATCGCGCGCCGGCTCGCGGACCCCCGCAACGACCTGGTCAGCGCGCTGGGCGCGGTGCACGAGCGCGGCGACACCCTGACCGAGCACGAGATGCTGACCACCTGCATCACGTTGCTGATCGCGGGGCACGAGACCACCGTCAACATGGTGGGCAACGGGCTGCTGGCGCTGCTGCGCAACCCGGCCCAGCTCGACCTGCTCCACGAGCGACCCGAGCTGGCCGGCCCGGCCGTCGACGAGATCCTGCGCTACGACTCGCCGGTGCACATGACCACCCGCACCGCACGCTGCGAGCTCGTGGTGGGGGAGCGGACGTTCCAGGAGGGTGACAGCGTCTGCGTGCTCGTCGGCTCCGCCAACCGCGACCCGCGCGCGTTCGTCCGGCCGGACTCCTTCGACGTGACCCGGTACGCGACCGGCGCCGCCGCGCCGCGGCACCTGGGCTTCGCGCTGGGGATCCACTACTGCATGGGCGCGGCGCTGGCCCGGCTGGAGGGGGAGATCCTGTTCGGGGAGCTGGCGCGGCGGGTGCGGGCGCTGGAGCCTGCGGGGGAGCCGGTGTACCGCCCCAACCTGCTGATCCGGGGGCTGCGCGAGCTGCCGCTGACGGCCGTCCCCCGCTGACCCTCGTTGCAGGAAGGCCACCTTGCCGCAAGAAACCTTGCGGCAAGGTGGCCTTCCTGCGATCGGGTCGGGCTACTTGAGCCCGGACCGCACGAACCCGTTCACGATCTGGCGCTGCAGGACGAGGTAGAGCAGCAGCACCGGCAGGCAGGCCATGCCGGCCGTCGCCATCATCGGGCCCCAGTCGTTGCCCTCGGTGCCCATGAAGCTGCGCAGGCCCAACTGCAGCACGGCGTTGGAGCGCTGCAGCACCAGCGCGGGCCAGAAGTACTCGTTCCACGCGTTGACGAACAGCAGGATCCCCAGCGCCGCCAGCGCCGGGCGCAGGTTGGGCACCACCACCGTCCACAGTGTCGACCACGAGCCGCGACCGTCCAGCCGGGCGGCCTCGAGCAGCTCGGTGGGGAAGGCCTGGACGTGCTGGCGCAGCAGGATCACCGCCAGCGCGGTGCAGAGCGAGGGCAGCACCACCCCGGCGATCGTGTTGAGTACGCCCAGCTGCGAGAGCAGCACGTAGTTGGGCAGCATCGTCACCTGGAACGGCACCAGCCACGTCGCCACGAACGCCAGGTAGAGCAGCTTCTTGCCCGGGAACTCCCACGCCGCGAACGCGTAACCCGCGAGCAGCCCCGTCAACAGCTGCCCCAGCGCGACGAACACGGCCATCACCGTGGTGTTGAACAGCAGGCCGCCTATGTCCAGCACGCGGAACGCGGTGGCGTAGTTGGCCAGCGACAGCGGCCACGGGAACGGCGAGAGCGACAGCACATCGCCGGGGGCGCGCAGCGACGTCGCGTAGAGCCAGTAGATCGGGAAGGCGCAGAGCAGGCCGACCACGCCGAGTGCGAGGTGGCCCGCAACGACGCGGATGCGCGAATGCGAGCCGACGGGCTCGTCCGGGGTTGCAGGAAAGCCACTTTCCTGCAACGACGTTGCGGGAAAGTGGCTTTCCTGCAAGGGGGTACCACCGGCAGGAGCCTCAGTTGTCATGGAACGCCACCCTCTCCGAGAGCCACACCAGCCCGGCCGCGAGCACCCCGAAGCCGGCGAAGAAGATCACCCCGGCCGCCGCGCCCAACCCGGCGTCGAACGAGTGGAAGCCGTAGTCCCACAGCAGGTAGTAGACGTTCGTGGTCGATCCGGCCGGGCCGCCCTTGGTGAGCGTGTCGATCAGCGGGAAGCTCCACTGGGCCGACAGCAGCACCGTCATGAGGACGAGGAACACCAGCGTCGGGGACAGCATCGGCAGCGTGATCCACCGCGTGATCTGCCCGCGGGTCGCACCGTCGATCGCCGCGGCGTGGGAGTAGTCGTCGTTGATGCCGGCCAGCCCGGCCGCCACGACGAGCACCGCGAAGCCGAGCACGTGCCATCCGGTGATCACGACGATCGCCAGCTGCGCGGGTCCGGGTTCCTGCAGCCAGTTCGTCGTCGTGCCGAGCACCTGGTTGATCGCGCCGGCGCGCGGGTCGAGCAGCCACTGCCACACCGCGGCCCCAGCGACGGGTGCGATGAGCAGTGGTGCGAACACCAGCGTCTGGTAGAGGACTGCGGTCCGGCCGCGGACGCGCCGGGCCAGCAGCCCGACCACAACCGGCACCACGACGGTGAACGGCAGCAGCCCGAGCACCAGCACGATCGTGCGGCCGATCGACTCACCGAACTCAGGCAGTGTGAACAGGCGGGTGTAGTTGCCGAGCCCGGCCGAGACCATCGGCGAGGTCGGCAGCAGGTTCCACGAGTAGAAGGACAGCTGCGCGGTCTGGGCCAGCGGCCGGTAGACCCAGATGCCGAGCAGCACGAGCCCGGGCGCCAGGTAGAGGTAGGGCGCGACCGAGCCCGGTCGGCGCCGCCGCAGGGGAGCGGACGGCGCCGACCTGGCCGGAGCGGTGATCTCGACGAACAACTACTGCCCCGACTTCAGCAGCGGCGCCTGCCGGTCGGCCGCGGCCTTCAGCGTCGTCGCCGGGTCGGAACCCTGCAGCACCACCTGCTCGACGGCCGCCATCATCCCGTCCCGGATCTGGACGTAGTCGGTGCCGGGGAACGACGCCCACGGCTCCATGACGGCCATCTGGTCGAGGTTGGTGCGCACCAGCGGGTTCTTCGCCGCCCACGCCTGCAGCCCGGCCGGGTCGTCGACGAGGCCGGTGCGCAGCGGCAGGTAGCCGATCTTGCTGGAGATCTGGACGTAGGCCTCCGGGCTGGTCAGGAACGTGATGAGGTCCCACGCCGCCCGCTGCTTGGCGGGGTCCTTGGACAGCACGAACAGCGCCGCGCCGGAGTTGGTCGGCACCACCGGCTTACCGGCGAACGCGGGCGTCCCGGTGCCGCGCAGGTCCCAGCCGGCGCCCTGGGCACCCTTGGTGAAGGTGCCCTGCAGCGCGCTGGACTCCAGGATCATGCCGAGCGTGCCGCGGCCGAAGGCGTCGACGGCCTGGGCCTGCGACAGCTTCGGCGACGCGCCGGACGTCACGAGGTCCTGCAGCATCGCGACGGCCTGCACGGCCGGGGCGTCGGCGAACTCGAGCGTCTTCTGGTCCGGGGAGATCACCCGGCCACCGTTGGAGCGGACCACGCTCTGCAGGCACCAGTCCTTCGCCGCCTTGGTGACGCAGTCGACGTAGGCGCCGTCCTTGCCGGTGACCTTCGCGATCGCGAGGCCGTCGGCCTTGACCTCGTCCCAGGTGGTCGGGGGCTTCGCCGGGTCGAGGCCGGCGGCCTTGAAGAGGGAGGCGTTGTAGAACAGCACCGGCGTCGAGAAGACGAACGGGACGCCGTATGTCTTCCCGTCGACGTCGCCGAGCGTGGCCGCCTTCGGCGCGAACGGGAGGGTGCCGCCGAAGTTCGCCTTCACGGCATCGGCGCCGACGAGGTCGTCGAGGGACTTGGCGCCGAGCTGGCTGACGGCGAAGTCGAGGTCGCTGAACCCGAGCTGGGCCACGTCGGGCGGGTTGCCCGTGGCCAGCTGCGCCTGCACGCTCGACACCGAGTCGGTGGCCGGGTTCGCGCTGCCACCCTGCGGCTTCTGGCCGGTCACGGTGATGTTCGGGTACTTCTGGTGGAACGCCGCCAGCAGCGCGGTGAACGTGTCGTTCCACGCGCCTGCCTGGCCGAAGTTGTAGCTCTCCAGCACGATCGAGACCTGCTGGCCGGGGGCGAGCTCGGGGGCGCGGGCAGCCGCGGGGGCCGCTGCAGGCGCGGTGCTGCCGAGCCCGCAGGCCGCCAGCGCCAGTGCCAGCGCCGCGGCGAGCGCGGGTAGGGCGAGTGACTTCCGCACGATGTCTCCTGAGGTCAGACGGATACGGGGGTGGGCTGCCACACCAGGCGACGGCCACTGGTGGGGTCGAACAGGTGGGCTCGGGCGGGATCGGCGGTCAGGGTCACGGCGTCCCCGACGGCGATACCGATGGGACGCGGCGCGCGCACGGGGATCCGCGCCTCGCCGACGAGGCAGTGCGCGACCTCCTCGCTGCCGAGGTTCTCCACGAGGCGCACCACGCCCTGCAGGCGGGCGGCACCGGTGCCACCCAGGCTCAGGTGTTCGGCGCGGACACCCAGCACGACCTCGCGCGTGAGGTCCGCTGCGGGTAGGCCGAGCGGGACGTCGACGCCGTCGGCGCGGGCATGCAGCACCCCGTCGACGGACTCGACGCGCGCCGGCAGCAGACCCATCGCGGGGGAGCCGAGGAACCCGGCGACGAACGTCGACGCCGGCTCGTCGTAGACCTGGGCGGGCGTGCCGACCTGCTCGAGTCGACCACCGTTGAGCACGGCGATGCGGGTGGCCATGGTCATGGCCTCGACCTGGTCGTGGGTGACGTGCACGAACGTCGCACCGAGGCGGGTGTGCAGCTCGGTCAGCTCGGCGCGGGTGGCGGTGCGCAGCGTCGCGTCCAGGTTCGACAGCGGCTCGTCGAGCAGGCAGACGCCCGGATCGCGCACCAGCGCCCTGGCCAGTGCCACCCGCTGACGCTGCCCGCCGGAGAGCTCCTTGGGCCTGCGGTCCAGCAGGTCGGCGAGCCCGAGCACGCGCGTCACGGTCTCGACGCGGGAGTCGATCTCCGTGCGGGGACGGCGACGCGCCCGCAGCGGGAAGCCGATGTTGCGGGCCACGGTCAGGTGCGGGTAGAGCGCATAGCTCTGGAACACCATCGCGAGGTTGCGCTCGCGCGGCGGGGTGGCGGTGATGTCGGCGCCGTCGAGCAGGATCCGGCCCGCCGACGGCGGGGTCAGCCCGGCGATCATCCGCAGCAGCGTCGACTTGCCGCACCCGCTGGGGCCCAGCAGCACGAGGAAGTCGCCGTCGGGGACGTCGAGGTCCACGGCGTCGACGGCCGTCACGCGCCCGAACCGTCGCATCAGTCCCTCGATCTCGATGCGACTCATCGTTCTCCCTCGCTGCACTCGGTCGGCGCTTCGCGAGGACGCTGTGACATTGGTTCGCTCGCAAGCTCGCTCACAGGTCGAGTTCCAGCTCTGGAGTCAGCGAGCGGGATACGCAGATCATCATCGTGGTGCCCTCTGTTCGGTCGGTCTCGTCGAGCACGGAGTCGCGGTGATCGGGACGTCCGGCCAGCACCGCGGTCTCGCAGCTGCCGCAGGTGCCCTCCCGGCACGACGGCAGCACCGCGACCCCGGCCCGTTCCAGCGCGCTGAGCAGCGACGTCTCGGCGTCGACGTGGATCCGCCGCCCGGAGCGGCGCAGCACGACGTCGAAGGGGCCGGTGCCGCCGCGGGTATCGCGTGGCGCGAACCGCTCCACCTGCAGCCGCTCCGGCGCGCACCGCTGCTCGACGGCCCGCAGCAGCGGCTCCGGGCCGCAGCAGTAGACGAGCGCGTCGGGTGGGGCGGAGGCGAGCGCGGCATCGATGTCGAGCAGGCCGGTCTCGTCCTGGGGACGGACCTGGACCCGCGGTCCGTGCGCGGCCAACTCGTCGGCATACGCCAGTGACATCCGCTGCCTGCCGCCGTAGAGCAGCCGCCACTCGGCCCGTTCGGCGGCGACGGCGCCGATCATCGGCAGCAGCGGCGTGATGCCGATCCCCCCGGCGACGAACAGGTAGGCGGGAGCCGGGCGCAGCCGGAAGTGGTTGCGCGGCCCGCGGGCACCCAGCACGTCACCGGGGCGGACGGCGTCGTGCAGGTGCACCGAACCGCCGCGGCTTCCGGGCTCGCGCAGCACCGCGATGCGCCACGTCGTGGCGTCGCCGGGATCGCCGCACAGCGAGTACTGCCGGACGAGTCCGCCGCCGAGCAGCAGGTCGATGTGCGCACCCGGCTCCCAGCGCGGCAGCGGCCCACCGCCCGGGCGGTCGAGCACGAACTCCCGCACCCCGACGGCGACGGCGCGGGTGGCGAGGACGCGCAGGGACAGTGCGGGCTCTGGGTGGGCAGTCTCGATCATCGTCGCTCCTGCGGGTCGGCGGCGAGGGCGAACCTAGGCGGCCGAAGACCTGCTGGTGGGCGGCGAGAGCGCCCTCCGATCGTGCGATCGTGGTCCGCGGCACCGGACGGTCTGTGGCCGCGCGGCCGTCCGTCCCCGTCACTCACTGTTCGCAAAGGGACCCCCTCGAGACGCCGCCCCCGTCGCACGTGCCGCTTACGGTGGCGGAGGCGGCGCGGAGGGGCGGGCGATGGAATTCCGGTATCTCGAGTCATTCCTGGCAATAGCGGAGGAGCTCCACTTCGGCAGGGCGGCGGCGCGGCTGCACCTGGCGCAGCCCTCGCTGAGCCAGCAGTTGCAGCGGCTGGAGCGCGACGTCGGCGTCGAGCTGGTCAGCCGGACGTCGCACGAGGTGCGGCTCACACCTGCCGGGGAGGCGTTCCGGGTCGAGGCGGAGCGGATCGTCGGTCGAGCGGCGCGGGCCGTCGAGGTGGCGAAGGCGGCGGCACTGGGCCACTCGGGCACCGTCAACGTCGGGTTCAACTTCCCGGCCGGGCTCTCGGTGCTGCCGCAGACGCTCGCGCGGCTGGCCGCGGAGCATCCGAAGGTGCTGGCACAGCTGTGGGAACGCCGCAGCGGCCCGCAGGTCGACGCCCTGCTCAACGACGATCTGGACATCGGGTTCGTCTACGGGCAACCCCGACCGGCGCAGCTGGAGTCGCGCGAGCTGCTGTCGCTGCCGGTGGTGGCGGTGGTCGGCGCCCAACACCCGTGGGCGCGACGCGAGTCGATCTCCGTGCTGGAGCTGGGGGAGCGGCCGTGCGTGCTGTTCCGCCGCACGCAGAGCCCCGCGATGTACGACGCGATCATGCATGCGGCGGCGCGGGCCGGCGCCGAGCTCGTCATCGCCGAGGAGGTGGACGACCCGCTGGCCACGGCCGTCGTCGTCTCGGCGCGGCCGCTGGTGGGGTTCTGCTCGGCGGCCCGCGCGGTCCGAGCGGGTAGCCAGGGCCTCGTCGCATTGCCCCTGACGGGCCCGTCGCCGCGGCTGAGCCTGTTCGCCGCGTGGCGTGCGGCCGATCCGTCGCCGGTCGTGGAGGCGTTCCTCGGCAGCCTCGCCTCGGCGGGCCCGTTCATGTGGCCCGCCCCGAACCTGCAGGACCGCGTTCCGACCGCTTCGTGACGGGGGCCATAGGCCGCGCTGATCGGACGTGAGCAAGTTGCTCATTGCCCGGCTCGGCGCCACTCCGGATCGTCGGCGTCGACGCCGACGACCGTCGGCGGCGAGCCGACGGAGGGATCCGCGCTCATGCAGCTCACCGTTCTCGGGTGCCGATCGGGCATGCCTGCCGACGGCCAGGCCAGCTCCGGCTACCTCGTGGAGACCGGGTCGGCGACCGTGTTGCTCGACTGCGGTCCGGGGGTCGCCACGGTGCTGTCGTCGGTGCTCGCGCCCGAACGGCTCGACGCCGTGGTGATCAGCCACCTGCACGCCGACCACTGCTACGACCTGCTGCCGCTGGGCAAGGCGCTGCTGCACGTGCGGGCCCGGCGCGAGCTCGCGGCGTCCGGTGGCGACACCCACGCGGCCCTGCTCGGCCTCGACAGCAGCGCGCCCGGCGTGCCGTTGTACGTGCCGGCGGGTGGCCGGGCGGTGCTCGACCGGCTCGCGGCGCTGTTCCCCGTCACCACCTACCCGCTGCTCGACCGCGCCTTCGACATCGCCTTCGACGTCCGCGAGTACCTGCCCGGCGACGTCATCGCGCTCGGCGGCGCCACCGTGTCGCTGCACCTGCTCCGCCACACCGCGCCCAACTGCGGTGTGCGCGTGGACAGCGCGGGGGGCAGCCTCGCCTACACCGGGGACACCGGCGTGTGCGCCGAGCTCGGGGCGCTGGCCCGCGACGTCGACCTGCTGCTCGCCGAGTCGACGCTGACCGCCCCCGAGATCGGGTCGCACGGGCACCTGTGCGCGGCCGAGGCCGGTGCGGCCGCGGCGGCGGGGATGGTGGGGCAGCTGGTGCTGACCCACTTCATCACCGCCGAACCCGCGGTGCTCGACGCGCACCGGGCGGCGGCCGCCACGGTGTTCGACGGCCCGGTGCACCTCGCCGCGCCCCTGCGGCGGTACGCGGTGGCCTCGATCGTCGAGGCCGCCCCGGTCGCGGGCAGCTGACGCGCCTCGACCGCGCCAACGCAGTAGCCACCGCGCCGACGTCGAGACGTTGGCGCGGTGGCGAAGTGGTTGGCGCGGTGACGCCTCACCCGCACGGCGCCGACGTAGTGGCCACCGCGCCGACGTCGAGACGTTGGCGCGGTGGCGAAGTGGTTGGCGCGGTCGGCCGGGGCCGCCGCCGCGGGGGGACGGCGCCGACGTAGTGGCCACCGCGCCGATGTCGAGACGTTGGCGCGGTGGCGAAGTGGTTGGCGCGGTCGGCCGGGGCCGCCGCCGCGGGGGGACGGCGCCGACGTAGTGGCCACCGCGCCGATGTCGAGACGTTGGCGCGGTGGCGAAGTGGTTGGCGCGGTCAGGCGGCCGCGACCCAGGCGACGTAGTCCAGCTCCACCCGCGCCACCAGCACGCCGGCGTCGTCGTGCAGCAGCGATGTGCCGGTGAGCTCGAAGCGCTCCTCGACGCCGCGCTCCAGCACCCCGGCCACCACCTGCTGGTCGACGGTGGCGCGGGCGCGGATGCGTCCCGAGGCGGGCTTGAGGAACCCGACCTTGCTCTCGCGCAGCACGAACCGCTGCACCTGCAGGATCCGCGGGGCCATCGCCCCGGAGAACGCCCCGGCGCCCGCCACCTCGGCGGCGAGGAAGAGCGCCCCGGCGTGGACGGTGCCGAAGTGGTTGAGCATCTCGTCGCGGACGGGCACCTCGGCCACGGCGTACTCGCGGGTCAGCTCCGTGATCCGGACGCCGACGAAGTTGTTGAACGGCACCATCGCGTCGACGACCTGGCGCAGCTGTTCGAGGTCGGTGTCGGCACCTGCGGACCGCAGGCGGGAGGTTGCGGCGGCGAGCGGGTTCGTGTTGACGGACATGGCGGCAATTAGCCCCGTGATATGTGGACAGCGGATGAACGGCAATGTCCTTCGTTCCGAAAGAACGGCATACGGGTTGTGCCGGAGCCGTTCTTGATGCGTCCGGGTAATGGGGCGATAGTGCCGTCTCATCGTGGTGTTCCATGCGTTGACAGCAATTGCTGAGCGCCGTAGACCTGTGCCGTACGCCGGGCGTCAGAACCGTTTTCCGCGCATCGCCGCCGGGATCCGTCCGGTGATCGAACCAGCCACCGAGGAGCAGACGTCGCCATGTACGACGCCATCATCGTCGGAGCCCGTTGCGCCGGGTCGCCGCTCGCCATGTTGCTGGCCCGCCGCGGCCACCGAGTGCTCGTGCTCGATCGCACCGCCCTGCCTGCCGACACCGTGTCCACGCACTACCTGCAGCAGTACGGCATGTCCCGGCTGCAGGACTGGGGCCTGCTCGACGAGGTACTGGCCACCGGGGTTCCCGAGATCACGAACATGACGGTGTCGTTCGGCGCCGCCGCCATCGACGGTTTCGCCGCCCCGATCGATGGCCTGACCAGCACGATCGCCCCGCGCCGCACGGTGCTCGACGCCGTGCTGCTGGGCGCGGCCGAGCGCGCGGGTGTCGAGGTCCGACTCGGGTTCACCGTCTCCGAGCTCGTGTTCTCCGACGGTGCGGTCGTCGGGATCCGGGGTCGGGACGCCGGTGGAGCGACGGTCGAGGAGCGGGCCCGGGTCGTGGTCGGTGCCGACGGCGCCGGCTCGCTCGTCGCCGATGCGGTCGGCGCCACGACCTACAACGTCGTACCGGCCGCTTGCTTCATCTACTACAGCTACTGGGACGGCATGGACGTGCAGTTCCACAGCCGGATCGGCGTGCGTGAGCAGTTCGGCGCCTGGCCGACCCACGACGGGCTGACGCTCGTCGCGGTCATGCGCAGGCGCGAGGCGTTCGGCGCGTTCCGCCGCGACGTCGACGGCCAGTTCCGCCAGATCATCCGCACGATCGATCCGGCGATCGCCGATCAGGTCGAGGCCGGCGCCAGGGCCGAGCCGATGCGGGCGATGCGCTACCCCGACAACTACTACCGCGAGAGCCACGGTCCGGGCTGGGCGCTGGTCGGTGACGCCGGCTACCACAAGGATCCGTTCACCGGTAAGGGCATCTCGGATGCCTTCGTGCACGCCGAGATCCTCGCGGAGCGGCTCCACGAGACGCTGGGCGGGGCGCGCCCGATGGCCGAGGCACTGGCCGACTACCAGCGCGAACGCGACGCGGAGAGCCGCTCGGCCTACGACTTCACCTGCATGATCTCCGAGCTGGAGCTGACTCCGCAGCTCGCGGCGCTGGTGGCGGCGGTGAGCCGGGACGAGCGCGCGACGCAGCAGTTCTTCACGATGGTCGGCGGTGGCATCACCGGTGAGGAGTTCTTCGACCCGGCCAACGTCGCGGCGATCATGTCGGGGGTGGCGGCATGAGCGGCTACCGGATGGTCGTGCTCGGCGACAGCTTCGCCGAGGGGCGCGGCGACCCCGGCCCGGACGGCACGTTCGTCGGCTGGGTGCCGCGCACCGCGCGCCTGCTGGGCATCGACGAGGCAGGCATCCTCAACCTCGGCGCGTACGGCGCTCTCACCCAGGACGTCGTCGACAAGCAGGTGCCCGCCGTCGCGGACGTGCGGACGCCGCTGCTGGGCGTGGCCGTCGGCGGCAACGACCTGGTGCGGGCCTATGACCGCGACCGGATCCGCACCAACCTGCGGGCGATCTTCGAGGCCGTGGCCGCCCCGGGCCGCACGGTGTTCACCCACGACTACCCCGACATCCCCGGGCGCATCCCCGGGCTGCCCGCCGACACGGTGGCCCTGCTGCGGGACCGGTTCGCCGATGCCAACGCCTACCTCGACGAGCTGTGCGTCGAGCTCGGCGTGCTGCGCTACGGGCTGGCCGCCGCGCCGCTGACCCGCGACGCCGCGATGTGGTACCCGGACGGCATCCACCCCTCCACCATCGGTCACCGCACGATCGCCGTGGAAATGGCGGCGATGCTGGCCGGTGCTCCCGCAATCCAATAGCACGTTTCCGAATTGTTTCCGTGGTGTTGTAGAGAGGCTTCTGGTGACCGACGCGAGGGCACGCACCGAACGCACGCTGGCCGCCGAACCCATAGCGATCGTGGGCGTGGCCGGGCTGTTTCCGAATGCCGCGAACTACCGCCAGTACTGGCAACACATCGTGGCCGCGGTGGACTGCACGAGTGAGGTTCCCGATACGCATTGGCGCGCGCAGGACTACTTCGACCCGGCGCCGTCCACCGACCCGTCCCGGCCCGATACCACCTACTGCACGCGCGGTGGTTTCATCCCGGCGACGGGCTTCGCCCCCGGCGAGTTCGGGCTGCCGCCGAACCTGCTCGAGGTGACCACCACCGTCCAGTTGCTGAGCCTCAACGTCGCGCGTGACGTGCTGCGCGACGCCGGCGCGCCCGGTTCGGACTGGTACGACCCGTCGCGCACCGGGGTGGTGCTCGGGGTGACCGGGCCGATGCCGCTGACCCACCCGATGGCGGCGCGGCTGGAGACGCCGGTGCTCAAGGAGGTGGTGCGCAGCTGCGGCCTGTCGGACGCCGACGCCGAGGCCATCGCCGAGAAGTACCTGCTGGCGTTCCCGCCGTGGGAGGAGAACACGTTCCCGGGCCTGCTGGGCAACGTCACGGCCGGGCGCATCGCCAACCGGCTCGACCTCGGCGGCATGAACGTGGCCGTGGACGCCGCGTGCGCCAGCTCGCTGTCGGCGCTGCGGATGGCGGCGAGCGAGCTGACCGACGGCCGCGCCGACATGATGATCGTCGGCGGCTGCGACACCGAGAACACGATCTTCGGCTTCATGTGCTTCTCCCGGACCCAGGCGCTGTCGAAGGCCGGGAAGATCAAGCCCTTCGACGACGCCGCCGACGGCACGCTCGTCGGCGAGGGCATCGGCATGATGGCGCTCAAGCGCCTCGCCGACGCCCGCCGCGACGGGGACCGCGTCTACGCCGTGGTGCGGGGCATCGGCTCGTCCAGCGACGGCCGCTACGGCAGCATCTACGCCCCGCGCGCCTCTGGCCAGGAGCTGGCACTGCGCCGCGCCTACGTCGACGCCGACTGCTCGCCGGCGTCGGTGGAGCTGTTCGAGGGCCACGCGACCGGTACCGCGGTCGGTGACCGGACCGAGTTGACCGCGCTGGGCGCGGTGCTGGCCGAAGCGTCGGCCGACACCGGCGCCGCCGCCATCGGCAGCGTCAAGTCCCAGATCGGCCACACCAAGGGTGCCGCCGGCACCGCCAGCCTGATCAAGCTCGCGCTCGGGCTGCACCACAAGCTGCTGCCGCCCACGATCAACATCGAGACGCCGAACGCGGCGCTGGCCGACGTGCCCGCGCTCTACCTCAACACCGCGACCCGGCCCTGGATCCGCGATCCGCGCCGCCCCCAGCGCCGCGCTGCTGCCTCGGCGATGGGCTTCGGCGGCATCAACTTCCACGTCGTGCTCGAGGAGGCGACGGGCGAACGCGTGCCCGCGCTGCACCGCATCGCCCGCGCGCACCTCTGGCATGCGCCCGACCGGTCGGCGCTGCTCGACGCGCTGCGGGGCGAGGCATCGGACGGTCCCGTGCCGGCGGGCCACGCTCGCATCGGGTTCGTCTCGCGCGACGACGCCGAGGCGGCAGCGCTGCAGGCGCTGGCCGTCGAGACGCTGGCGGCATCGGACGCCGCGCAGTGGTCGCACCCGCGCGGCATCCACTACCGCAGCGAGGCGCTGGCCGACCTCTCGGTCGCGGCGCTGTTCGCCGGGCAGGGCAGCCAGTACGTCGAGATGGGGCTGAGCGCGGCCCGCGACCTGCCGCCCGTCGGCGACGCGTTCGACGCCGCCAACGCCCGGTTCACCGACACCCCCACCCTCGCTGCGACCGTCTTCCCGCCGCCGGCGTTCGTCGCCGACCCGGACGCACTGGCGCGGCAGCGCGACGCCGACCTGCGCCGCACCGAGTACGCGCAGCCCGCGATCGGCGCACTCGCCGCCGGGCAGTTCGCGCTGCTGCGGGAGCTGGGCCTGCAGGTCGAGGGCTTCCTCGGCCACAGCTTCGGTGAGCTGACCGCGCTGTGGGCCGCCGGATCGCTCTCCGACGCCGACTTCTTCCGACTCGCCCGCGCCCGTGGCGCCGCCATGGCACCTCCCGCGGACGACGCGGGCTACGACGCAGGCGCCATGGCCGCCGTGGCGCTGGGCCGCGCCGAGGTCGACACGCTGCTCGTGGAGCACCCCGGCGTGAGCGTGTGCAACGACAACGCACCTGACCAGGTCGTCGTCGGTGGGCCGACGGCGGCCGTCGCGCGGCTGGTCGAGACCCTGGGCGGCCGCGCCACGACGCTGCCCGTCGCTGCGGCCTTCCACACCGACGCCGTCGGGCACGCCGTCGACACGTTCCGCGATGCCCTGCGGGGCACCGAGATCGGTGCGCCCGCCGGCCGGCTGGTCGCGAACACCGCGGGCGCGGGCTACGGCACCGACGCGGAGGCCAACCGCGCTGTGCTCGCCGAGCAGCTGCGCCACCCCGTGGAGTTCGCGGCGGGCGTGCGCGCGCTCGCCGAGGCCGGCACGACCGTCTTCGTCGAGTTCGGACCCAAGCAGGTGCTCACCGGCCTGGTCCGGCGCAACCTGCCCGACGCGCTCGCCATCGCGACCGACGCCGGACCTTCCGGTGACGGCAGCGTCGCGCTCCTGGGCGCGGCCGTGCAGCTGGCCGTGCTCGGCGCACCGTTGTCGCACCTCAACCGGTATGCGGCCGCGCCGTTCGACGCGGCGCCGCTCGAGGGCATGGTCGTCACGCTCACGGGCATGACGCACCGGCCCGCGGCGCGCACCGAGGCCTACCGGGCGGCCCTGCGCGACGGGTACCAGGTGCAGCGCCGGGTGGTGGAGGTCCCCGCCCCGGTCCAGGTCGTCGCGCCCGCTCCGATCGCCCCGCCTGCCCCCCCGCCTGCCCCCGTGCCCCTTGCGGTGCACTCGGCCGATCCCGCCGACGCCCACATGGAGCTGCACACGCGCTACCTCGAGAGCCAGCTGCGGATCACCGAGGGCCTCGTCGACGTCCTGCGCGGCCAGGCACCCGGGACCCCGCTCGACGCGGGTGTCCGGTCGGCCGTCGCGTCGGTGCGCGACGCGACCGTCGCCATCAGCCGTGGCCACGCCCATGCCAACGAAGTGCTCGCTTCGCTCGCGGGGCTCGCCGGCGGTACCCACGTGTCGAGTCGGCCCCCCGCCACCCCCGGCCCGGAGGCTCCGGCCGCGATCGTCGCCGCCCCGGCGGCTGCCGAACTGCTCGCCGGCACGAGCAACGGGCACGCGCCAACGACCAACGGCCACCTCGCGCCCCCCGAAGTGGTCAACCCGGAAGGGTTCGACCTGGAGGCGTTCAGCCCGGCCGCGCCCGCCCTGGCCGCGGAACCGTCCGGTGTGGACGCTGCTGCGGTGCGTTCCGCGTTGCTCGCGGTGGTGGCGGAGAAGACCGGCTATCCGGTGGAGATGATCGATCCGGCGATGGATCTGGAATCGGACCTGGGGATCGACTCGATCAAGCGGGTGCAGATCCTGGGTGCCGTGGCCGAGCGGGTGCCGGGCGTGGCCGCCGTCGGCCCCGAGCAGCTCGCGGAGCTGCGGTCGGTGGACGACATCGTCGGCGTGCTGGCCGGGGCGGTGGCAGCTCCGGCACCGTCCGGTGTGGACGCCTCCGCGGTGCGGGCGGCGCTGCTCGCCGTGGTGGCGGAGAAGACCGGCTATCCGGTGGAGATGATCGACCCGGCGATGGACCTCGAGTCCGACCTCGGAATCGACTCGATCAAGCGGGTGCAGATCCTCGGAGCTGTCGCCGAGCGGGTGCCCGGTGTGGCGTCGGTGGGTCCGGAGCAGCTCGCGGAGCTGCGGTCGGTCGACGACATCGTCGGGGTACTCGCCGGGGCCGCCGCCGCGGTGGTGGTCGAGCCCGTGGACGCAGCCCCGACGGCTCCCCGTCGCTCCGAGATCGTCCTGAGCCCGCTACCCGTGCCCGATCGGCTCGCCGGCCCGTTCGCGGCGAAGCCGACAGCGCTGGTCGTGGAGATCGGCGCTGCGGCCCCGGCACACCTGACGGCCGCGCTGCGCAACGCCGGCTGGACGCTGCACCACGTCGCCCTCCCGGGCGTGGAGACCGGCCTGGCCGGCTGGGACGGCGCCGCAACCGCGGCAGCGGTGGCCGGGACGGACCGGCTCGACGCCTGCCTCGTCGTGCTCGGTGGCGCCGATGCAGGTGCCGCCGAGTGCGCGCTCGCCGACTCCGTGATCGTCGCCGCCGGGGTGACGCGGGCGCTGGCCGACACGGCCGGCCGGGGCACCCGGGCCGCGCTCGTGACGCTCACCCGCCTCGACGGCGGGCTCGGCCACCACGGCCGCGCCGAACCCGGGATCGCGGTGCTCGGCGGCGTCACCGGGCTGGTCAAGACCCTCGCCCGCGAGACGCCCGCGGTGTTCGCCCGTGCGCTCGACGTCGATCCGGCGCTCGACGACGCCGCCGTGGCCGATGTCGTGCTCACCGAACTGCACGACCCCGCACTGCACACCGAGGTCGGCGTGGACGCCGTCCGCGGCCGCTGGACGCCGCTGCTCGTCGATCGCGGTGTCGCAGGCGCGGACGCCACCCCACCCACCGTCGACACCGACGACGTCGTGCTCGTCACCGGCGGCGGGCGCGGGGTCACCGCACTGTGCGCGGTCGCGCTGGCCCGCGCGACCGGCGCCGAGTTCCTGCTGCTGGGCCGCACACCGCTGACCGACGAACCGGCCTGGGCGCTCGACGTGGCCGACACCGACGTCAAGGCGGCGCTCATCGCGGACCGGCGCGCCGGCGGTGCGACGGTCACGCCGCGCGACGTCGAGGCGCAGGTTGCCGGGCTGCTGGCCCAGCGCGAGATCCGCGCGACGCTGGCCGCCATCGGGTCGACGGCGCGCTACCTCGCCGCTGATGTCACCGACGCCGCGGCCGTCCGGGAAGCGCTCGGCGACGACGCCGCCCGCGTCACCGTCCTGGTCCACGGCGCGGGCGTGCTCGCCGATGCCGCGCTCCCCGACAAGACCCCGGACGCCGTGCGCCGCGTACTCGCACCCAAGATCGCCGGGCTGCGCGCCGTGCTCGACGCGCTCGACGGGCCACCGCGCCGCGCGCTGCTGTTCGGCTCGGTCGCCGGGGTGCTGGGCAACCCGGGCCAGGCCGACTACGCGGCGGCCAACGAGGCACTGGACCGGATCGCGGCCTCCCTGCCGAACGCGACCTGCGTCCACTGGGGTGCCTGGGACGGCGGCATGGTGACGGCGCAGCTCAAGGAGCTCTTCACCGCGCGCGGTGTCGCCCTGCTCGACCCCGCGGTCGGCGCGGCCGCGTTCGTCGAGCAGCTCACCCCGTCGCGGGTCGCGCAGCGCAGCGTCCTGGTCGGGCCGGCCGGGGCGCTCGCCCCGAGCGACCCGCAACCGGTCGCCGCGGTACTCACCCGCCGTGACGTCTTCCCCCTGACCCGCGACCCCGTCGTCGGCGACCACCGGGTCGGCGCGCACGCGGTGCTGCCCGCCGCCGCGGCGCTGGGCTGGATGGCCCGCGGCGCCGAGCAGGCCCATCGCGATCTCGTGGTCGTCGGGCTGCGTGACGTGGAGGTGCATCGCGGCATCGTCCTGGACGGCTCCGAGCCGTCCGAGCTGGAACTGCACCTCGACGCCGGCCGGGTCGAAGGATCATCGGTGCTGGTCAGGGCCTCGATCCGGAGCCAGGCGGGGGACCGGGCGCTGCCCCACTTCGGCGCGACGCTCGTGCTCGGCCCGGCCCCGGCGACCCTCGCCACCGACGGCCCAGCGGCCTGGCCGCTGGGAGCGGGGCCGGAGAACGGCCTCGCGATCTACGCCGACGCCGACCTGTTCCACGGCTTCCTGCTCCAGGGCATCCGCCGGGTCATCGAGCGCGCCCCGACGCGGCTGGTCGCGGAGTGCCGGCTCCCGGACACCCCGCTCGACGGCGGTGCCTGGGCCGGGGCGCTGCACAGCCCGGTGCTCGGCGACGTCGTCCTGCAGGCCGCCTGCGTGCTCGGGGTCTGGTACCTCGACGCCGGCTGCCTGCCGCTGTCGGTCGGGCGGATCGACCTGCACGCGCCGCTGCCGTCGGACGCCCCGTTCGTGGTGGTCGTCGACGACCTGCGGCCCGGCGCCAACGGGGTGACCGTGAACGCCGCGGTGCACGCCCCGGACGGCACGCTCCTGCAGCGCTGGAGCGACATCGCCGCGGTCAGCACGCCGGAGATGGCCGCCAAGTTCGCCGAGGCCGTGCAGCGGCGCAACGCGGAGGCCGCATCATGAGCGAGCCGATCATGAGCGAGCTCGACACCCTCGGCTTCGACGGCCGCCCCTTCGATGCGCTCGACGCACTGAGTCCCGTGGTGCGCACCGCCGCGCCCGCGCCCGTGGTGGCAACGGGGCCGGATGATCGCGAGGGCGCCGTCGCCGATCTCGTCGCCACCCTCAGCACGGAGCTGCTGGCCGCCCACCATGCCGCGATGAACGTCCAGGTGGCATGGCAGGAACGGCAGCTGGAAGCGCTGCGCGCGGGCCGTTCCGTCCCGACTCGGGGGGTGATCGGTCCCGACTCGCGGGGCGTATCGTCGCGACTCGCGGCGGCGCGGATCGCCTACCGGCGGGAGGGGGAGCTGGAGCCGCTGGCCACCACGACCGTTGCGGCGCTCGGTCCCGGTGAGCTCGCGCTGCTGTGCGCGGGTCGTGCCGGTGCCGTCTTCGGCGCGCGCTACGACCAGCCCGCTCCCGCCCTGCCGGAGGGCCCACTGCGGTCGGTCGCGGAGCTGCGCCCGGGCGGGCCCAGCGGAGCCGGAGTGCTCATCGGCACCTGCGCCGCACCCCTGGGCGAAGGCGACGTGCGCGTCGCGGCCCGGCAGGCCGGCTCGGTACTGGCGCTGTGGCTGGGCCTGCACCTGTGCGTTCCGGACGCCCGGCTCACGACCGACGGCGGTGCCGTCGAGCTGTGTGCGATCTCGGACGGCGAAGCCGAGGTCGTCGCGGAGATCCGCGCGGCGGACCTGCTGCCCCGGCCCTGGCTGCGCCTCTCCGCCGAGTTCCGGGCGGGGGAGCAGGTGCTGGCCCGCATCCACGACCTCACGGTGATCGTCCGGGAACCGGATGGCACACCCATCGGCACCCGCCGCGGCGGCAACCCGCCCGCGCGACCGGTGCGCCGCGGCGTCACGGGCGCGCTCGCCGTCGTCGACGAGCTGGCGCTGGCCACGGCCTCGCGCGGGGACCTGACGATGGCGCTGGGCCCGGAGTTCGAGCGCTACACGGCCCGGCGTGCCACCCGCCCACCGGCGGGTGGGCTGCGGCTGGTCGGACGGGTCATGGCCGTGCACGGCACCCGCGGCGACCTCACCGGCGGCGCGACGGGGGAGACGGAGTACGACTGCGCCGCCGACGCCTGGTACTTCGGCGCCGCGCCCCACCCGAGCGTGCCCAACGTGATCCTCATGGAGACGTCGCTGCAGTCGGCGCTGCTGCTGGGCTACCACCTCGGCGCCACGCTCGTGGATCCCGACACCGACTACAGCCTCCGCAACCTCGATGGGTCCGCGACGCTGCACCGCGACGTCGACCTGCGCGGGCGCACGATCTGCCAGCGCTCCACCCTGCTGACGACCACGGTGCTGACCGGCGCGGTGCTGCAGGGCCTGGGCTACCGGCTCTGGCTCGACGGCGAGGACCCGGACCGCGACCCGCCGTTCTACGAGGGACAGTCGCTGTTCGGCTTCTTCAGCGCCACCGCGCTGGCCAACCAGACCGGCCTCGACAACGGTGCGAGCGTCCCGACCTGGCTCGAGGAGCACCCCGGCTCCGCGTCCCGTGAGATCCCCGTCGCCACCGGTGCCACGGGCGAGCTCGACCTGCTCGACCGCATGGAGGTCGTCGACGGCGGTGGCCGCCACGGTGGCGGCTACCTGCGTGCGACCCGGCCGGTCGCCGCGTCGGACTGGTACTTCGCCCGCCACTTCCACCTCGACCCGGTGATGCCCGGATCGCTGGGTGTGGAGGCGGTGATCCAGGCCCTGCAGGCCTGGCTCCTCGACACCGGCGCGCTCGCCGGGCTCACCGAACCCGAGTTCGGCGTCCCGGCGGGCGTCGAGCTGGCGTGGCGCTACCGCGGCCAGATCCTCGCCGGTGACGGTGAGCTGACCCTCGAGGTCCACATCCGCGACGTCACCCGTCGCGCGGGCCGGGTCCGGGTCGTGGCCGACGCGAGCCTGTGGCGACCGGGCCTGCGCATCTACGAACTCGACGGCATCGCCGCCGAGGCCCGCGAGAAGGGAGCGCCGTTGTGGTGACCTTGCTGGACATCCCGCTGCTGAGCCGGGGCGACGTGCTCGCTCGCACCCCCGACGCCGCGTACGCGGTGCTCGCCGACCTCGACCAGCCCGTCTACGTGGTGCGCGACGGCGACGGTGTCGGCCTGACCGGGGACGGCAGCGTCGCGCGGCGGCCGGGCACCGCCGTGCTGGCCGCGGCCGGGCCGCTCCCACCCCGCCAGCTGGGGTCGGCCGCCTACCGGCGCGCCCACGGCGTCGAACTCGCGTACCAGACCGGGGCGATGGCGCACGGCCTCGCGTCGGCGGAGATGGTCGTGGCACTGGCGCGCGTGGGCCTGTTGGGCTCGTTCGGCGCGGCCGGGCTCGTGTCGGCGAAGGTCGACGCCGGGCTCGCGACGATCACCCGCGAAGCACCGGGCCGACCGTTCGCCTGCAACCTGATCCACAGCCCGAGCGAGCCGGCCATGGAACGCTCCACAGTGGACCTGTGCTTGCGCTACGGCGTGCGGTGCGTCGAGGCGTCGGCGTTCCTGGAGCTGACACCCGAGGTCGTGCGCTACCGGGCACTCGGGCTGAGTGCGGGCGCGGACGGGCGGCCGCAGATCGCGCACCAGGTGATCGCGAAGGTCTCGCGCACCGAGGTGGCGCAGCTGTTCCTGCGGCCGGCGCCTGCGGCGCTGCTGCGCGGGCTCGTCGAGCGGGGCGCGATCACCACCGAGCAGGCCCGGTTGGCCGCGCTCGTCCCCATGGCCGACGACATCACCGCAGAAGCCGACTCGGGCGGGCACACCGACCGGCGCCCGATGCCGGTGCTGCTCGGGGAGATCCTGCGCGTGCGTGACGAGGTGTGCGCCGGTCACGGGCACGCCGTGCGCGTCGGCGCGGCGGGGGGCATCGGCACCCCGGCGGCCGCCGCCGCGGCGTTCGCGATGGGCGCCGACTACGTCGTCACCGGGTCGATCAATCAGGCGTGCGTCGAGTCGGGCCAGTCGGACGCGGTCAAGCGGCTGCTCGGGGCGGCCGACGTCACCGACTGCGACATGGCGCCGTCCTCGGACATGTTCGAGCTCGGCGTCGACGTGCAGGTGCTGCGCCGCGGCACCCTGTTCCCGTCGCGGGCGCGGCGGCTGTTCGAGCTGTACCGGCGGCACAACGGCATCGACGACATCCCCGTGGCGGAGCGTGCCGACCTGGAGCGCACCGTGTTCCGACGTGGCCTCGACGCGGTGTGGTCCGACACGGTGGCCTACTTCAGCGCGCGGGACCCGGAGCAGATCGCCCGCGCCGAGGGCAACCCGAAGCGGCGCATGGCGCTGGTGTTCCGGTGGTACCTCGGGCAGTCGTCGGGATGGGCCGCCACCGGCGACCCGGAGCGCGCCGCCGACTACCAGGTGTGGTGCGGGGCGGCGATGGGCGCCTGCAACGCGTGGCTGCGCGGCACCCCGCTGGAGCCCGTCGAGCGGCGCGGTGTCGCCGCGCTCGCGCAGCACGTCATGCGCGGTGCCGCGTACCAGTCCCGGCTGGCCACGCTGCGCGCCGGCGGCGTGACCCTGCCGGCGCGCTGCGCGACCTACCGTCCGGGGGTGCGGCCATGACCGAGACCGCACTGGATCCCGTCACCCAGGCGGTGATCGACTCCTTCGCCCCGGCGAGCCGCCACGATCCCTACCCCGCCTACGCGGTGCTGCGCGCCGCCGGCCCGCTGGTACCCGGCCCGCTGGGCACCCGGATCGTCACGCGCTACGCCGAGTGCGACGCCGTGCTGGCCGACCCGGCGTGGAGCCACGCCGAGGAACCGGACCTGCTGCATCCCGACAGCGACGTCGAGCTGCCCGGGTCGTTCCTCTGGATGGAGCCGCCGGACCACACCCGCGTCCGCGGCCTCGTCAGCGCCGCTTTCACCCCGCGCCGGATCGAGGCGATGCGCCCCCACGCCGAGCGCATCGTCGATGGGCTGCTGAGCGCCGCGCTCGCCGAGGGCGAGACCGACCTGATCGAGTCGTTGGCCTACCCGCTCCCGCTCACGATGGTGTGCGACCTGCTCGGCGTCCCCGCCGCGGCGCACGCCGACGTGCGCCGGATGTCGGCCGGGATCGCCCGTGGTCTCGACCTCGACGCCCTGCTGAGCCCCGACGAGCTGGCCGCCCGCACCACCGCGGTGCACGACTTCACCGCGTTCTTCGGCGACCTCGTGGCCCAGCGGCGGGCGGACCCGCGCGACGACCTGATCACCGCGCTGGCCAGGGCCGGCGCCGACGGCGAGACGATGTCGCCCCAGGAGTTGCTGGGCACGCTGCTGATCCTCGTGGTTGCCGGGCACGAGACCACCGTCAACCTGATCGGCAACGGCCTGCTCGCCCTGCTGCACCGGCCCGACCAGCTGGACCTGTTGCGCCGCAACCCCGATCTCGCCCTCCCGGCCGTGGACGAGGTGCTGCGCTACGACCCGCCGGTGCACTTCACGACGCGCACCGCGCACGCCGAGCTGACGATCGCGGGCACGACGTTCGCGCCGGGCGAGGCCGTGATCGTGCTGATGGGCTCGGCCAACCGCGATCCCGACGCCTTCGCGAACCCGGCAGCGCTGGACATCACCCGCTACGCGGCGCGACCCCGCCCGCGGCGGCACCTCGCGTTCGGTCTGGGCCTGCACTACTGCATCGGGGCCGCCTTGGCGCGGTTGGAGATGCAGACCGTGCTCCAGGCCGTCGCCGCTCGGGTCACGTCGATCGAACTGCTCGTGGACCGCCCGCCCTACCGCCCCAACCTGGTGGTGCGCGGCATGTCCGCGCTGCCCGTGCGCCTTCGAGGAGCCTCCGCATGACGATCATCGACGAGCAGCCGGTGCGCTTCGACGCGTTCGAGCCCGCCCAGCGCGCGAACCCCTACCCGAGCTTCGGGCGGGTCCGGGAGGCCACCGCGGCCTGCCCGCTGCTGCTGGGCGACGTGCCGGTCACCGTGTTCACCCGCTACGAGGAGTGCGCCCAGATCCTGACGAGCCCGCACTGGGGGCACGGTTACCAGGCCGGGATCAGCCCGTTCCGCGACCAGGGCGCGCTGATCCCGGGCTCGTTCGTGCGCATGGACCCACCCGACCACACGCGCTTCCGCGGCCTGGTGACGAAGGCGTTCAGCCCGCGGACGGTGGCCTCGCTGTTCGCGCTCGTCGACCGGGTCGTCACCGACCTGCTCGACGCCGCGCTGGTGCGCGAGCGGATCGACGTCATCGCCGACCTCGCCGTGCCGCTGGCCCTGCGCATGATCGGTGGCCGCGTGCTCGGCGTCCCCGAGCAGGACTGGCCGCTGCTGCGGCAGTGGGAGCTCGCGATCGCCCGCGGCACCGACCCGGACGAGCTGCTGCCCGCCGACGCGATCGTCGAACGCGGCACCGCGGCGCGTGCGGCGGCCGGGTACTTCCACGGGCTCGTCGCGCAGCGCCGGGCGGAGCCGGCCGAGGACCTGCTCAGCGATCTGCTGATGGTGGAGGAGCAGGGCGACCGGCTCACCGAGCCGGAACTGGTCGGCATCTGCATGCTGCTGCTCGTCGCGGGCATGGAGACCTCGATCAACCTCATCGGCAACGGGGTGCTGGCCCTGCTGCAGCACCCCGAGCAGCTCGCGCTGCTGCGCAGCCGTCCCGAGCTGATGCCGGCGGCGCTGGACGAGATGCTGCGCTACGACCTGCCGACGCAGTTCACGATCCGGGTGGCGCTCACCGACACGACCGTGGCCGGTCGCCGGTTCCGTCGCGGGGACGGCGTGGTGGTGGTGATGGCTGCCGCCGGGCGCGACGGGGCGGTCTACCCCGAGCCCGACCGCTTCGACATCACCCGCTTCCACGGGCCGCACCCCGCCCGGCGACACCTCGGCTTCAGCCTGGGCGTGCACTACTGCATCGGCGCCCCGCTGGCCCGGCTCGAGGCGGCGATCGCGATCGGGTCGCTGCTCGAACGCGCACCCGGACTGGCGCTGGCCGGGTCCGAGCTGACCTACCTGCCCAGCCTGATCCACCGCGGCCTCGTCGCACTGCCGGTCACCGCGGGGTAAGCGGGTACCCACGCCCTCCGGGCACCTCCTGGCCTACAGGTTGACGACGACCTTGCCGCGCACGTGCCTGCCGACCTGGAGCTCGACCGCGGCGCGGATCTGCTCGATCGGGAAGGTCGCCGCGATGGGCACCCGGAGCCGGCCGGCCGCGACCAGGCGGGCGATCTCCTCCAGCGCGCCGGGGGCGGCGTTGGCGCCGTTCGCCGGCCTGACCCCGTCGACCTGGGTGGCGATGGCGCAGATGCGCCCGTCGGGCACGCCCAGTGTCCGTGCGGTGTGGACGGTCTCGGTCCCGTGCAGGTCCAGCGCGGCCGTGACACCCCCGGGGGCGAGGGCGCGGACCCGATCCGCCAGACCCTCACCGTAGGCGACGGGCTCGGCCCCGATGCCTGTGAGGAAGCCGGACGACGTCGCCGATCCCGTTCCGATCACCCGCGCCCCCGCCAACCGGGCCAGCTGGACGGCGAACACCCCGACCCCGCCACCCGCGCCGCCGATCAGCACCGTGTCGTCCGGGCCGAGGTCGAGAACGGCGATGGCGGCGGCCGCCGTGGAGCCTGCGATCGCGAGGGTGGCGGCGGTGCGGTCGTCGACGCCGTCGGGCGTGTGATGGGCGACGCCCGTCGCGATGTGGCCGGGCACGTCGACCACCACGTGGTCGGCGACGGCGCGGGACAAGGCCCCGCCGAACACCCGATCCCCGAGCGCGAACCCGGCTACGCCGGCACCGACCTGGTCCACCGCTCCCGCGTAGTCGGTGCCGAACCCGGCCGGCAGCCTCAGGCCGAACCGGGTCGCGGTCTCCGCGTCCGCGGTCATGATCCAGTCCATGGGGTTGAGTCCGGACGCGGCGACCCGGACGCGGATCTGCCCCGCGCCGGCCTGCGGCGTGGGCACGTCGCGGACGGCGAGGACCTCGGGGCCGCCGAACGCGTCGAGCCGGACCGCCCTGCTCGTGCTCGCCGGCAACGGATCGCTCTGTTCCTGCATGTTCGTTCAACTCCTGCGCGTGGCGACACGATGAAACGGAAGAGGCTCCGTTTACCGGACACAAGGTAGCACAAGCGGAGTAGGCTCCGTTTCAGCTCGCGGGCAGCTCGCTCGCGCCGGAGCGTCACGGGTCGGGCTGAGCGAGGACTGCCGGAGCCGGGCCCAGCCCCACATCGCCCCAGCGCATGACGGCGGCCCCGGCGGTCGAGACGGTGCCGACCGTGAAGAGCAGGACGAGTGAACCCTCCTTGATCATGCCGGTGCTGGCAGCTTCGTAGAGGTTGGTCGTGGTGAGGGCCGGGCCGATGTTGGCGTAGCGCGGGTAGGTGGTGAGGGTGCGTGCCGGGTCGATCCGCAGCGCGCGGGCGGCGAACCGGTCGTACCAGGCCAGCGGGGTGTTGCAGACGAGGAAGTCGATGTCGCTGATCGCGAGTCCGGCCTTCTCGACGGCGCCGAGGCAGCAGTGGCGCAGCACCGGTGAGCTGGTGTCGCGCAGGGCTCGGCCGGAGTTGGTGCCGGCCCGGACCGCGATCCGCGGCGCGCCCTCGTGCACGTCCAGGTCCCAGCGGAACGCACCGCAGGTCTCGCCGGTGTGCACGCTGTTCACGGCGAGCAGTCCCTGACCGGCGGGTACCTCACCGACCACGTAGGCGCCCGCCCCGTCGCCGAGGAACCAGCTCAGCGTGTCGGTCTCGTCCATCACGCGCGAGTAGGTGCACGAGACGACCACGAGCACCGTGCGGTACTCGCCGGCACGCACCAGCGCGCTCGCCGTCTGGAGTGCGACGAGAGCGCCCGAGCACGTCGATTCCACGTTCCACGCCGAGCCGGTCAGCCCGAGCCGCTGTGCGAGGAAGGCGGCGTCGCCCAGCCCGAGGTGCTCGGGGAGGAACGAGCAGCAGATCATCAGGTCGACGTCCGCGGGCGCCAGGCCGGCGGCGTCGAGCGCCTTGCGGGCCGCGCGTTCCTCGAGGAGCAGGGTGGTCTCGCCCGGGCCGAGTGCGCGCCGCTCGACCGTGCCGCGGAAGACGTCGGCCAGGTAGGGCCGCATCTCGGTGTCGAAATCGGCGCTGGCCGCGGTCGGGTCGGTGGGGTTGAAGACCTGAGCGAGCGTCTTCTGCTCGGCATCGGCGAGCACGTCCGGGTACCGCGCACGCCAGTAGTCGTTGGTGCGCACCACGCTCGGGAACTCGACGGCGATCGACCGTATGCCTACGGAAAGCATGCGAGGCTCCTCGTGATCAACTCAGTCGCTCGTGAACTGGCGCAACGCTGCGGTGCGCTGGCTGCCATCGAGCCGGACGTCGGGGTCGATCCGCACGTCGAGCACGACCGGTCCCCGCGCCGGCTGCGACAGTGCGGGGACCAGTTCGTCGCGGGTGGTGACCAGGTGGGCGGTGGCGCCGATGCCGCGTGCGACCTGGTGGAAGTCGATGACCTGCGTGCTCAGGTCCGGTGAGGCGCCGAACTGGTCGCGGAAGCCGAGTTCGCACATGTTCAGGCGGCTGTCGTTGATGATCACGATGGTCACCGCAACCTCGTGCTGCACGGCTGTTGCCAGTTCCATGCCGAACATCAGGAAGCAGCCGTCGCCGGTGATGGCGTACGTCCGACGGGTCGGATCGGCCATCTGGTGGCCGATGGCCACGCCGATGCCCGAGCCCATCGAACCGAAGCCGAGGCACGTCACGAACCGGCCGCCGTCGCGGATCCGGAGGTAGTGCAGTGCGATGCCGAGGTGCTCGCCCATGTCGGCGGTGAACACCGCGTCGCGGGGGCAGATCTCGTTCATGGTGAGCACGACCTCGGCCGTGGTGAGTGCCCCCCGGGCCGACCGTTTCGGCACCTGGGTCACCACGCCGGGCAGCCCGGGTGGTGTCCGGCGCGGTGCGGCCGGGGCCGATCGCAGCATCTGCTCGACGATCTGGTCGACCGGGCCGAGCAGGCCGAGGTCGATGGGATAGTTCCGGCCGAACCGGGCGATGTCGACGTCCACCTGGACGAAGGCGGTCGCGGCCGCGAGCAGCGGTGACCAGGCATTGGTCGAGAAGTCGTCGAGGTCGGCCCCGCACGCGAGCACGACATCGACCCCGCCTCGCAGGTACTCGATCACCGACTCGTGGCCGCCGAAGCCGAAGACGCCCAGGTGGAGCGGGTGATCCTCGGGCACGACGCCCTTGGCTCTCGGGCTGGTGGCCACCGGCGCGCCCGCGGCGACGGCGAGCCGCAGCAGCGCCGCCCGACCGGCCGCGCTGCGGCAGCCCGAGCCGGCCAGCAGGAGCGGCCGTCGGGCCCCGATCAGGAGTTCCATGGCCTGCCGGCATCCGGCCGCGTCGATGTCGAACGCCGTGTGCACGCTCCCGCGAGGGGAAGGCGCATCGACCACGTTCGCTGCCGCGACGTCGAGGGGGAGCGTGAGGAACGAGGGTCCCCGGCGACCGCTCGTGCTCGCGTTGACGGCCTCGCGGACCAGTGCGGTCGCCGAGTCCGCGCGGGTGACCTGGGCGGCGAAGGTGGTGGTGCGACGGACCAGCGACACGGCGTCGAACTCCGCGGCGGAGCCCTCCTGCAACGCACCCCTCCCGAACGCGGCGGTGGGGACCTCGCCGGCCAGCACGATCACGGGGAGGTTCTCGTAGTAGGCGGAGACGAGCCCGGTGAGCATGTTGGTGATGCCCGGCCCGGCCGTCGTGGCCACCACCGCCGGCCGGTTGGTGGCCAGTGCGTGGCCCATGGCCATGAAGATCGCGCCGGTCTCGTGCTTGGCGTTCACCACGCGGAACCGCGGCCGATGCAGCAGGGCACCGTAGAGGCTGGAGATCGCGCCGCCGGGAATGCCGAAGAGGGTGTCGATCCCGAACTCCGCCAGCACGTCGAGGATCTGCCGGGAGACCGCGGACGTCGGCTCGGGGCGCCACGACGGGGACCCGACGACACCGAGGCTCGGCGGGAACGTCGGGTCGGCCGGCAGCGGGGGCTGAGCCGGTGTGCGCCGCGAAGCTGTCATGACTCGTTCCGAGGTGTGTTGGACGAGCAGTGCGCTTCCCGCGGATCGGGAACGCGAGCGGGGTGGAGACGATCGGGCTGACCCGTGGCGACGCTAGCCGGCGGGAGCGGCCCCGGTCTTGAGCACCGGGTACTCATGGCCACCGGAGTGACCGCCCACGGGATTGCTGAGCAGCCGCTGCTCAAGACGACTCCGGGCCTGCTCGCGTCCACTGGATCGGACGCCATGGGCGTCGGGCAGTCCGTTGTCGCCGTCACGCCGAACCGATCGGACACATCATGAACGCGGGCCTGATGACATCTT
Organism: Pseudonocardia sp. GCM10023141; assembly: GCF_042653605.1. Classification (NCBI taxonomy): domain Bacteria; kingdom Bacillati; phylum Actinomycetota; class Actinomycetes; order Pseudonocardiales; family Pseudonocardiaceae; genus Pseudonocardia; species Pseudonocardia sp. GCM10023141. The sequence continues at coordinate 271,400 of NZ_JBHSIR010000009.1, read as the reverse complement.
GCCGCTCGGAGTGGGGCGTTCCGGCGCGCCAGGGGCGCACCTACGGTCTGGAGATCGTGGCGACCGGCTACGGCCATCCCAGCCTCGTCATCGACAACGACGAGTTCTTCGCACGGGCCGAGGGTGATCTGCCCGCCGATCGGGCAGCGCTCGTCGCCGAGACGCAGATGACGTTCCGGCGCTGGTGCGCTCCGGGCGAGACGACGTGGACGATGGCTCGCGATGCCGTGAATGCGGCACTGGCCGCCGACCCGGGGCTGCGCGACGAGATCGACGTGGTGCTCGTGAGCTCGGCGACGACCATCTCCGTGCTCCATCCGGGAGACCTGGAGAATCCCGGCATCTCCGATCTGGCACCGATGGTCCTGCAGCAGATCGGCCGCAATGACGCGTTGGGGCTGGACCTGAAGGCCTGCGGTTGCACGGGATTCGTGCGATGCCTCGAGGTCGCCGATGCACTGCTCGCCAATCCCAACTATCGCGCGGCGCTGCTCGTCTCCACCGAGCAGGGAAGCCGGATGTCGACCGCCGCCTCGAACCGTTCGAGTTTCGTGTTCATCTCCTCCGACGCTGCGGGCGCGGCGGTCGTCCGCAAGCGCGAATCCCCGCCCGCAGGGCATTTCGGGATCGTCGACTACGTCAACCTCGTCGACGCGGACAAGCGCGACTGGGTGGGACTCGGCCCCGACGGACAGGCCATGATCATGAAGGGGTCGCGCGCCGGAGCGGCCGTGCTCGACCTGCTCCTGCAGGTGGGACGCACGATCATGGGACGCAACGGGCTGCAGCCTGCCGACGTGACCTGGCTGCTGCCGATCCAGACCCACGCCGGCGTCGTGGAGGCGGCCCGCGCCGGGCTCGGGTGGCCACGGGAGAAGGTGCTCTGGTTCGGTGGCGAGGGTGGCTTCTCGGGCAGCGCGAGCATCCCGGTGTGCCTCGCCGAGCAGCTGGAGCGCGGCGTCGTGAAGCGCGGGGACACGGTCCTGGCGATCAGCGCCGGAGCCGGGATCAGTGCCGGCGCGGCCCTGTTCGTGGCCTGACAGCAGCAACGTGAGGAGCCTCCGTGCCCGTGTCGTGCACCGTCCAGGGTGGCATCGCCGTTCTCGGCCTCGAACCCGGTCGCGGCGGCGCGATCGGTCCCGCCTTCCTCGATGCACTGCACACCGCGCTCGACGAGGTCGAACGGGCTGACGCGCGCGCGGTCGTCCTCACCGGTCGGGGGCGCGTCTTCTGCGGTGCACTCGATCTCGCTGCGGTGCAGGACATGGACCGCGCTGCCCTCGATAGCGTCGTCGACGCCGTGGACACTGCTTTTCGCCGCGTGTTCGCCTTCGATCGGCCCACGGTTGCGGCGATCAACGGCCACGCGATCGCAGGAGGTTGCGTGCTGGCGATGGCGTGCGACGTCCGCGTCATGGCTGAGGGGCAGTTCCGGATCGGCGTGAACGAGGTGCAGTTCGGCCTCCCGCTCCCGGCGACCGGGTTCGAGATCCTGCGCCATGCCGTCCCGTCGCCGCTCCTGAGCTGGCTGCTGTTGCAGGGCCGGCAGTTCGCACCCGCCGAGGCGCAGCGGCTGGGCCTGGTGCACCAGGTCGCGGGCGAACGTGGTCCGATGGCCGATGCGATGGACGAGGCGCGGGCCTTCGCCACGGCGGGCCGGTCGGCGGTCCGTGCGCTCAAGCGGGATCTGACGGCCCCGGTGCTCGACCGCATCGCCGCCACCCGTGAGGCGCGCCGCGCCCGGTTCCTCGATCACTGGTTCGCCGCCGAGACGCAGGCTCGCCTCGAACGTTTTCGTCAACGCAGCTGACGCATACCCTCAGGGGCTGGCGCACACCGTCGACGGTGTGCGCCAGCCCCTCACGGTGTGCGTCAGCCTGCGCCTACGGAGTAGAGGGCGGCTGCCGCGTACCAGCCCGTGCCGACCGCGGCGGAGAGGATCAGGTCGCCGGGCCGGATCGTGCCCGCCCGCACGAACTGGTCGACGACCGTGGGGATCGACGCCGAGGAGACGTTCCCGATCGAGTCGAAGTTGGCGAGGATCTTCTCCGGCGCGGCACCCAGCTCACGCACGACGGTGGCCTGGACGCCCGCCGTTCCCGAGTGCGGGATGATCCAGTCGACGTCGTCGAGCGCCACCCCCGAGCGGTCCAGCACCCGCTGCGCCACCGCACACATCGAGCCACCCGCGAGCGCGTTGAGCTCCTTCTGCTGGATGTGCGTGCGCACCCAGCTCTCCGGGCTGATGTCCATGATCTCGTGGTGGGCGCCGTCGGTGGCCAGCTCGAAGTCGATGAGCCGTCCGCTGGTGCCCTCCTTGCGTTCGAGCACGAACGCGCCTGCGGCGTCACCGAGGATGAGCTTCGCCTTGCTTCCCGGCCGCCCCCGCCGGGACGTGTGCTCCGAGGCGATCACCAGCGCCCGGGACCAGCGGGGGTTCTGCAGGAACCCGTGCGCGGTGCCGAGGCCGTAGAGGAACCCGGCGCAGGCACACGAGATGTCCCACCCGAACGCGCGCTTCGCGCCGAGCAGGCGCAGCACCCGCGGGGCGTGCTCGGGGATGTAGCGGCGCGCGGTCCAGTTCGCGAGGATGAGGAGGTCGATCGCGTCGGCCTCGAGCCCCGCTCGTTCCAACGCGCGCTGCCCGGCCATGGCTGCCATCTCGGCGATGCCCTCCGTGTCATCGGCCCAGCCGCGGCGATGCACGCCGATGCGCTCCATCTCGTCGTCAGAGAGCGGCTGGTCGAAGGGTGGGAGCTCGGCGTTGCTCAGCATGTGCCGCGGCAGGTAGCTCCCGTGGCCGGTGATGGCGACGGTGTCCATGTGTGTTGCCTTCCTACGTCGACCCCGGGGTGGGGTGGTTCTGCAAGGACGCCAGCTGCTGGCGCTCCTCGGGGGTCAGCGGGGCCGCCGCGGCGGGCACCTGAGCCGAGAGCGGCCACGGGCACACCTGTCGCAGCCGCTCGACTCCCGCGTTCGGCGTCCCGGCCGGTGGCGCGAAGGCGTCCTCGATGCGCCACTGTGGACTGTCGGCGTCCCGGCACAGCACGCCCTGCTCGGTGACCACCTGGCGCACGCCACGTCCGGGACTCGTGATGTACGGGACGGCGCTCACCAGCCGGCTCGCGTCGCAGCTCGCGAGGACCATGACCTCCGCCGCGGCGGACGCGATGTCGTTGGCACCGCCGGAACCGACGAGCAACGTGCCGTCGTCGAGGCGGGTGCTGTTGAGGTTGCCGCGCGCGTCGACCTGCGCCGCGCCGATGACGCCGAGGCACCGGTTGTCGGCGCCGCACGTCACGGCGCCGAGCACGTCCTCGATCGACGTCAGCCGGCGCGCGTGGGAGAGGACGTCGAGGCCGAGGATGAACGGACCGGACACCGGCCCGCAGTCGATGCCGTACATCCCGGTCTCGACGTTCACCTCGACGTCGATCCCCTCCTGCGCCAACCAGAGCTTGGCCATGCGCGCGGCGAAGAACGAATGCCCGACGCCGGCGAGGATGACCGGATACCCCTTGGCTCGCACGAGTTGCTGGATGCGCCGCGCTGCCAGCACGGTGAGCCGCTCGGACCCCGTCGGCTCGACGGCGCGGCTGTCCCGACCCGGCTCGTGAACCTGCCGTGACGCCATGTTCGGGGCCCGCTCGGCGAGGTCGAAGTGCTTGGCGTAGGCCTCGCCGTCGTCGTCGCGCAGGAGCACCTCGTCCACCAGCGCGGCCTGGCCCACGTCGTCCACGCCGACCTCGCGGAGCAGCCGGTAGGCGTCGAAGTCATCGGGGTAGCTCGGCAGGTCGAGACCGCGCGGCGCGAACAAGGGTTGGGGGTGGGCCCCGAACGGGGCCGGGCAGACCGCGACCACCCGGTGCGGCGGGAGCATGACGGCATCGGGCGCGCGTGCGGTCTGCTCCTCGTCGACGATCCGTTCGGCGGTCACGACGATGCCGGAGCGGGCCGCGAGGGCGCCCCAGATGCCCTCGCTGTGGGGGAGCGCGGCGAGGACGCGGCCCTGCGCGTCGGCCGCGGGCACGTGCACGAAGGTGAGATCCGGGCGCACGGCGGCGACGAGGCCGATGCGCCGCTCGGGATCGTTCGGGTCCGCCACCACCGTGAAGCGGCCGTCACCGGCGAGCTCGTCCTCCAATGTGGATCCGAGAACGGAGGTGGTGACGCCGTAGGGGTGCCCGAGCGCGCCGGCCCGCAGCGCGATCGTGTAGCTCAACGCCGACCAGTGCTCCAGCGCGACGCCCTCCGCGAGCAGCCTCCGGTAGAGCGGGTTGGAGCGCGGCGTGGGGTAGTTGTCGCCGTAGAACGACGCCAGGTAGCGCTCGCCGAGCCGCAGCCGGCCCAGCAGGTGCGCCGTGGAGTGGAACCCCGTCGAGCTGAGGGTGAAGCCCGGCGACCGGTCCCGGAAGACCCGGCAGACCGCGCGGATGGCCGCGTTGGCCCGGCTGGGCGTCGAGGCGAAGTGCAGGTGCATCCCCGGCGCCACGTGCTCGCGCACGGCCTCGTCGAGCGGCCGGACCTTGCTGGTGCTCGACGCTGTGGACAGGGGGGAGCCCGTCACGTCGCCCTGCGCAGCAGCAGGACCACGTTCTGCCCGCCGATGCCGAAGCAGACGACCAGGCCCCACTCGCAGTCCCGGGGTGCTCCGACGTTCGGCTGGTGGGGAACGCCGGTGTCCAGCTGCGGGTCCATGTTGATGGTCGGGACCACGTACTGGTTCCGGAGCATCAGCGTCGCGGCGGCGAGGCTGACGACGCCCGACGCGCCCAGGGCGTGTCCGTAGACCGGTTTCACCGTCAGGAGCGGCACCTGCGGGGCCCGGTCGCCGAACACCCGTTTCATGTAGGCGAGCTCCGACCGGTCGCTGCCCTCCACGCCGTTGCCGTGTCCGACCACGAACCCCACCTGTTCGGGGGCCACCCCGTGCTGCGTGAGCAGGCCCTCGATGAGCTCGGCCGCGCGCGCACCCGTCTCGTCGATGGTGGTCGGGTGGAACCCGGAGTTGCCGTACCGGTAGCCGGCGAGGGTGGCGAGTGCCTCGACGCCGCGAGCGTCGGCGTGCTCGCGCGATTCCAGTGCGACGGTGACAGCAGCCTCGCCCAGGGCGTTGCGCGAGTTGCCCCCGTAGGGGCGGATGGCGCGCCGCGCATCCTCCTGCTCGACGCTCAGCAGCCCCGCGTTGCGGTACATCTCGTAGACCGGTGCCAGCAACGCGGCGTCGTGACCGCTCGCCAACGCCAGGTCGATGTCGCCGCGTTCGAGCTCGCGCAGCGCGTGCCCGACAGCGACGACGCCCGACGCGCAGGTGCTCGAGTACGTGTAAGCCGGGCCGGACACGCCGAGGAGCGCTGCCGCGAGACCGACCCCCATCGCGGAGTTGGCGATGGCGACGTCTCGCCTGGTCAGTGGCACCCCCTCGCCGAGGTGCTCGGCCCAGACGTCGAGGTGATCGCGGGAGGTGCCGTCGAACAGCCCGACGCGATCACCGGTGACCGTCGCGGGGTCGAGGCCGGCATCGTCGCAGGCCTGGAACAGCGACGAGAGGTAGAAGAGGTGGGCTCGGCCGAACCGGTTGTAGAACCGCTCCGGAACGTCCTTGACGTATCGCCGGGCGTCGAAGTCGTGCACCCGCCCCATCGGGACGAGCGCGCCGGGGTCGCTGGGGTCCGCACAGAGCGAGATCTGGGAGTCGCCATCGTGGAGCTGACGCCAGAAGGTCTCGCGGCTGTCGCAGTTGGGCAGGATCAAACCAGTTCCGGTGATCACAATTTCGCGCATTCGACCGATCCTTTCCGGTGGCATTCTCGCGCTCCGGCGAGGCACGGCAGCGGACTCCCTGCGGCCGGTCGTCCCAGTAGAACCCCTCGGCCCGGACCGCACATGAGCACCGGATACCCACCTGGACCAGCCCCGTTCCGGCACCGGGATGACCTGAGTACCGGTTGCTCTGGTCGGTTGGTTGACCGTTCACTATTTTTTCGCGGGGATTGACATCCATCCGACCAGGAGGTCGAACCGCGTGAATGACTCCGTCAGTGTCGCCCCCGACATGGCCTCGCCAGAATTCGTCGAAGATCCTTACGCCGCCTACACCGTGTATCGTGAGAAGTACCCGTTGCTGTGGCACGAAGGAATGCAGAGCTACATCATCAGCCGCTACGTCGATGTGGAGCTGGCGCTCAAAGACCCCCGGTTCTCCACCCGCAACTACGCCTGGCAGCTCGAACCGCTGCACGGCCGCACGATCGTGCAGATGGACGGCCGTGAGCACTCGACGCGGCGGTCACTGGTGCAGCCGGCCTTCCGCGGCCGGGACCTCACGGAGAAGTTCGTGCCCGTCATCGAACGCAACGCCGCGGAGCTGATCGCCGGGTTCGCCGGCGACGGGCACGCCGACCTGGTCGCCCAGTTCGCCAACCTGCTCCCGATCAACGTCATCATCGACATGCTGGGGCTGCCGCGGCAGGACTACGCGAAGTTCCAGGACTGGTACGCGACGATCATCGCCTTCCTGTCCAACCTCAATGGGGACCCCGACGTCGCAGCGGCCGGCCTGAGCGTCAAGCAGGAGATCGCCGACTACCTGATCCCGGTGATCGAGGCCCGGCAGGCCGATCCGGGCGACGATCTGCTCTCGGTCCTGTGCACCGCGGAGATCGACGGCTTCCGCATGACGAGCGAGGAGGTCAAGGGGTTCGTCAGCCTGCTGCTGGCTGCCGGCGGGGAGACCACCGACAAGGCGATCGGCAGCCTCATGCACAACCTGCTCACGCACCCCGACCAGCTCGCTGCCGTGCAGGCCGACCGGAGCCTGGTCGATGCGGCCTTCGCCGAGACGCTCCGGCATTCGCCGATGACGCAGATGGTGATGCGCGAGCCGACCGAGGACGTCGAGGTCAGCGGCGGCACCATCCCGGCGGGGAGCACCGTCACCTGCCTGATCGGGGCGGCCAACCGCGACACCGAGCGGTTCGCGGCCCCGGACGAGTTCAACCTGTTCCGGTCCGACCTCGACGCCACGCGGGCGTTCACCGCCGCGGCGGGCCACGTCGGATTCGGTCTCGGGCGGCACTTCTGCGTCGGATCGTTCCTCGCCAAGGCCGAGGTGACGATCGGCGTCAACGCCCTGCTGGACATGGCGCCGGACCTGCGATCCGCCCCCGACGCCGCAACCGTGGACGTCGGGCTGTTCACCCGCGGCCCGGACCGGGTGCTCGTCGAGTTCACCGCGGCAGGCGATCGAGCCGAGGCCGGACAGCCGGCATGAGAAGGATCCTGACCGTCATCGCGGTGTTGGTGCTGACCGGGGTCGTCGGTGTCGACGCGCAGGCCGCGCCGCTGTGTCGCACCGTGGCGGGGCGGTTCGTCGTGGACGTCACCACCGTCGACTGCGCGAGCCCGGTGGGCATGTGCACCCGGGGCGCCATCACCGGCGCCAAGCCGTTGAACGGGACGACGAGCGCGGTGCTCACCGCGACGGCAGCTGGTGCGGGGATGCCGGGAGTGGCGCCCTCGATGCTCTCCTACACCTCGACGTGGCAGTTGACCACGCCCCACGGCACGGCCGTCTTCAGCGACATCGGGATCTTCGATACCGCGGGCGGGCGCACCACCTCGATATCGACGCTGGTCAGCGGCACCGGCAGGCTGGCGGGCGCCACCGGTGTCGTCTACCTCAACGGGACCGGGACGACGCACCTGGACGCGGAGATCCGCGGCCAGATCTGCCTCTCCGGTGCGGGAGACGCCTGAAGCTGACGCACACTCTGAGGGGCCGGCGCACACCGTTGACGGTGTGCGTGAGCCACTGACGGTGTGCGTCAGCTCCGGCTAGTCCAGCAGGCCGAGGCGCAGCGCCGTCGCCGTCGCCTGGCTGCGGGTGTTGGCGTTGAGCTTGTCCAACACCGCGGAGACGTGGTGGCCCGCGGTGCGCGGCGACATCGACAGGCGCTCGCCGATCTGCGGGTTGGTGAGCCCCTCCGCCATCAGGGTGATCACTTCGAGCTGCCGGGCGGTGAGCCCGGCGGGGTTCGACACGGTGGCCCGCCCGCGCCCCCTCGTGACCCGGATGCCGCGGCGGCGCAACTCGTCGCGCCAGCGGACGCCGAGCCTGGTGGCGCCCAGCGCGTCGCTGATGCGCAGCGCTTCGGTGGCAGCCTCGGCAGCACCGCAGGCCAGCACCTCGATCCGGGAGTGCAGGCAGCCGCGGCGCTCCCACTCGGCTGCGGCCGCGGCGGCGTCGCCCTCGAGCAGCAGCCGGTGTGGCAGATCGAGCTCGGGCGGGAGCTCGGCTGCCGGATCGGCCTTCCACAACCGGAACGCCAGCGCGCTGAGCCACCAGCGGTGCCGGCGCTGCGTGGCGAGCGGGATCCAACGCAGCACCTCCTGCGCCGCCTGCGGGAAGTCCCCTTCCAGCCAGAAGTACTCGGACCGGGCGATCGCGGTCGGCACGATCCAGGCCAGCTCGCCCGAGCGGAAGGCGAAGGTCGCGGCCTCGTCCAGGAGCGTGAGCGCCTGGGCATCGCCACGCAGCGCGCGCAGCCGGCCCAGCGTGACCAGCGCCGGCATCTGCGTGATGCCGGGGGCGCTCGGCCAGTCGAGCGCGCGCACCGCGTCGTCGGCTGCGGCCGTCCAGTCGCCCTGTTCCAAGCGGATCCGGGAGCGTTCGCCGAGGAGGTACTGCGCCGTGCTCAGCAGGTCATGGTCCTGGCAGAAGGCCAGTGCCCGCTCGACGGCGGCGGCCGCACGGACGAAGTCGGCGTGTTCGATCGCCGTTGACGCGGCGTAGCACAACGCCATCATCGATTCCTCGGTCAGATCGGACCGGACCGCGTCCTGGTAGATCGTCTCGAGCTGACCGTAGTCGCCACCGCGGTGCATCACCTTCGCCGAGGCGATGGTGACTCGGGCGTGCGCGGCGACCTTCGCGTCACCGAGTCGATCCGCCAGTGCCAGCGCCTTGTGTCCCCAGGCGATCGCGTCGTCGGTCTCGTCGAAGGCGAAATGGCGCATCGCCTGGTAGCTGTAGGCCATGGCCAGCTGAGAGCTCTCGGGCAGGGTCTCGAGCACCTCGACCGAGCGCCGGTAGGCCGCGTCGGCCTCTGCCGGATGGCCCGTCCACCAGTTCAGCAGGCCGAGCCAGCTCAGGATGTCGCCGATCCGTTCCGGCTGGTCGAGCTGTTCCCAGAGCGTGAGCGCCTGCTTCGCGACGGGGAGGCCTTCGTCGTAGGCGCCCGTCAGGTAGGCCTGCACCGCGAACGAGTGGAGGATCTCGGCGCGTTCGGCCGGCGATAGCCGGTCGGCACGGGGCAGCACGGCGCGCAGGTGCTCGATGGCCTCCCGATGCGCGCCCACCGCGGTGGCGCGGGTGGCCGCGGCGGGAGCGTGGCGCAGCAGCGCGCTCACGTCACCGGCGCCTGCGGCGTGGTGGGCGAGGCGGGCCGGATCGGTCGAGGTCGTCGACAGCACGCCGAGCACGGTGGCGTGCAGCTGTGCTCGACGGACGGGTGAGAGCGAGTCTGCGACCGCCCGGCGCAGCAGCTCGTGGCGATAGGCCACGCCGTCGCCGGCGGCCACCAGCACGCCGCCCTCCAAGCAGGCGTCGATCTCCTCGAGCGCGTGTGCCGTGAGCTCCGCGTCGACCCGGCCGGGCACCACCGAGACGAGCTGGGCGATCCGTCGCGCTGCGGCGGGCAACGCCTCCAGCCTGGCGAGCATCAGGTCACGCACCGTCGGCGGCACCCCCGGCGTGGTCGCGGCCAGCACCTCGGCGACCAGCAACGGGTTGCCGCCAGTGGTGTCGAAGACCTCGACCGGATCGAGCCCGGAACCCGTGGCCATCGCCGCGACCGCCCGCGGCGAGAGCGGTGCCAGCGGGATCCGGGTGGTGGCGGTGCGGGGGATCGTCGAGAGCGCGGCGGCCAGCGCGTGGCCGGACCCGACCTCGTCGTCACGGAAGGTGACCACCAGCAGGGCCCGGGTCTGCGTGATCCGCCTGCCGAGGAACGTCAGCATGTCCAGCGTGGCCTCGTCGGCCCAGTGCGCGTCCTCGACGATCAGCACGGTCGGCGGCCGTCGACCGTGGTCGTCGAGCTGATCCAGCAGCGCGGCGAACACCACCTCGCGCCGTTCGCCGTCGGCGAGCGACCGCGCCAGCACGCCACCGGCGTGGCGCCCGATGTCATGCAGCGGGCCGAGCGCGCGTGGTGTCGTCAGCGGGTCGCATGCTCCCGAGAGGACCGTGGCGTGCGCGGCAGCGCGCCGGGCGAACTCGCTGGTCAGGACGGACTTGCCGATCCCGGCCTCGCCGCTGATCAGGGCGACGTGGCCGGAGCCGTCCGGGTCCGGGAGCAGCCCGGCGAGCTGCTGGAGGGCACCCTCCCGCTCCCGCATCCGCACGGCGCAACTCTAGGTGACCCGTGCCCGCGGTGGGCCGCCGTGAATGTCGTACCCGCCACACCTGCCGGATGTTGCGGATCGGGAAACGCGGGCGTCGCCCGATCGCGATGCTCGGACGTTGAGTACCGACTGCTCATTTGCCGGTGCCGGTTCCCGGTGGATAGTCGGTCCCGGAAATCAAAACGAATTGCGATGTTCACATCAGATTTCCCCGCACCAGCGCGGCTCGTGGAATGCGACATTCGACAGGAGATGACGGCAGATGGATGACCTCGCCGCAGGAAAGGCGGAAAGCGGATCGACCGCGCTGCTGCTGCAGGACATCGTGCGGAGCGTGCTCGACCGCAGCGGCGGCGAGGGTTGGACGACCCGCGAGGGTGACTTCTGGTACCACGTGGAGCCGGCTGGGGTCGCAGTGCGGGACCAGGGTTGGAAGCTCCACGTGTCGGCGACACCGCTGTCGGCCCCGGTCGTGCTGGCAGCGGCCGCTGATGTGCTGGTCGCCGCCCGTTGCCACTTCAAGTTCGCCGCATCGCTGGCGAAGGTGTCCGAGCTGGTGTCTCCGAACGTCGATCGCGGCAGCGGCGGGAAGTTCATCACCGTGTACCCGGAGAACGACGAGCAGTTCCGGGACCTCGCGGAGCGGCTGCACGAGGCGACCCGGGGGTTGCCCGGACCAGAGATCCTCTCCGACAGGAGGCTGCGTCCCGGCAGCCTCGTCCACCTCCGCTACGGCGTGTTCGCCGGGCAGCCGGTGCTGAACAACGATGGCAGCTTCGACTCCGTGCTGGTCGGGCCCGACGGCGAGCACCTGAAGGACGAACGCCGCGCCTGGTTCAGCCCGCCGCCGTGGGCGGTGTCCCCGGTGCCCGACGTACGGGCGATGGGGGCCGCTACCCCGCCCACGAGCGTCCTGTTGGGCGACCGGTTCGAGGTCAAGGAGGCGATCAAGCACGCGAACACGGGTGGCGTCTTCCGCGCGACCGACCGGGAGACCGGGTTGGACGTGATCGTCAAGCAGGCCCGCCCGCACGTCGGAGCATCCCTGCGGGGAACCGACGCGCGCGACCTGCTCCGCTACGAGGCGCGCGTGCTCGACCTCCTCGAGTCCCGGGAGATCGCTCCGGCGAAGATCGCGCTGTTCGAGCACCAGGAGCACCTGTTCCTCGCCGAGGAGCTCATCCCCGGCAAACCCCTGCGGCGCTGGCTGCAGGAGCGCACGGCCGGCCCGGGTCAACGCCTGCCCCTGCCCGAAGTGCTCGATGTGGCGATCCAGCTCGCGGACCTGCTGACGGAGACGGCGCAGGCCGGGCTGGTGCTGCGGGACCTGAGCCCCAACAACATCATGGTGACACCCGATGGCGGCCTCAAGCTGGTGGATCTCGAACACGCCAGCGCACCCGGCCCCGTCGACGACGGTGCCCACACCCCGGGGTACGGCGCACCGGAGTACCTGGCGGGCTCGGACCGGGCCGCACCGGCCGCCGAATGGTCAGCCGTTCTGTTCGCGCTCGGCGCGATCTATTTCTACCTCGTGTCCGGCTCGGACCCGGTCGCGACACCCGACAAACCCTTCCGTGCGCACCGCGACCGGATGCGGGAGCTGGTCGCCCAGGTCGCGGCGGAGAATGCGGACGCGGGCGACTTCTGCGCCATTGTTCGCGGGCTGACAGGTGACGATCCCGCAAACAGGTTGAGCATTGAACAGGTTCGGGACAGATTGCTGGCGGCCCGCGACGGCACCGCGGCGACAATGCGGAGAGATCCCCTTCAGCGGGGTGATTCCCGGCTTCCGGTCGAGCTGCAGGACCGCCTGCTCGCCGACGGCCTGACGTACCTGCTGCGGTCGATGACTCCGGACGGCCCGCGCCTCTGGACCCAATCCGGATACGGCGCGACCGCCGACCCCTGCAACGTCCAGTACGGCGCCGCGGGTGTGCTCGCCGTGCTGGCCCGGGCCGCTGGGGTGTACCCGGGTGATGCCCGGATCCGGGACGGCGTCCGCACCGTGGCCGGCTGGATCGACAGCCGGCTGGAGATCTCGCGGTTGCTCCCGGGGCTGTACTTCGGCCGGTCGGGCACCGCGTGGGCGCAGTACGACGCGGCCCGCGTGCTCGGCGATACGCAGATGGCGGACCGCGCGATCGACCTTGCGAAGGCCGTGCCCCTGGAGTGGGGCAATCCCGACATCTGTCACGGCGTGGCGGGCGCGGGCATGGCGCAGCTGCACCTCTGGCAGCAAACCGCTGATCCCGCACTCCGCGCCCGCCTCGGCGTCGCTGCCGACGCGATGCTGGTGGCTGCGCAGGTGCGAGACGGTCACACGGTGTGGCCGATCGCCACGGACCTGGACTCCCCGCTCGCCGGGCTGGTCCACTACGGGTTCGCACACGGCGTTGCCGGCATCGGAGCCTTCCTGCTGGCAGCCGCGCGGGCCACCGACGAGCCCCGCTACCTGGACGCGGCACTCGCGGCCGGAGCCACGTTGGTCGCGGTGGCCGAGGTCGACGGTGACACCGCTGCTTGGGCAGACGCCCCTGGCGCGGATCCGGCCGCCCAGCACATGTGGCACTGGTGCAGCGGTGCGTCCGGGGTGGGGACGTTCCTCGTCCGGCTGTGGCAGGTCACCGGGGACACGCGGTACCTGGAGCTGGCGCGGAAGGCCGCCGAGACGGTCCATCGGCAGAAGTGGTCGGCCGGGTCGAGCGTGTGCCACGGGCTCGCCGGGGACGGGGAGTTCCTGCTCGACCTCGCCGACGCCACCGGTGACCCGCGCTACCACGCCTGGGCCGAGGAGCTCGCCGCACTGATCCACCTGCGCCGCGGCACCCGGGACGGGTTGCTCGTGGTGGGCGCCGAGGATCCGTTGCACGTCACGCCCGGATACGGCACGGGGCTGGCCGGAGTGCTCGGATTCCTGCTGCGGTTGCGTCATGCCGGTGCCCGCTGGTGGATGGTGGACGCGCCGGATGTGGGCTTCGTCCGGCCGCGCGAGAAGACGTTGCTGGCCAGCGCGTGATGGGCGCCCCGACGTGCCTGGACGCCGGTGCCGAGACCCGGATCAGCTTCTCGGTGAGGGGTGACGTCGCGGCTTGCCTCGTCGCTGACAGCGGAGGACGGCTGACCGTCGAGCACTGGGACCTGGCGGGGGACGAGGTCGTCCGCAGGCGCCTTGACGGGTCGCCCGGCGAGTCGACCTTCACGCAGCTGCTCTGCCTGCCCGGCGGGCAGGTGCTGCTCACGCGTCCGGAGCCGGGTGGCCGCCATCGGATTGCGCTCGTCACGGTCACACCGGACGGTCTGACGGAGCGATCGGTCGGCGATATCGAGTCCGCGGGGTTTCGCCTGCTCCCCACCCCGGATCCCGCAACGCTGGCTATCGGGATCGGCACCGACGCCTCCGGGACGTGCGTGTGGAAGATCACCGCCGCTGGCCTGGGCCCGCCGATGTCGATGCCGGGGCAGGTGGGGGGCGGGGTGTGGCTCGACAGCGACGGAACCCGGCTGGCCGTGGTTCACGCCGTGGCTGCTCGGCAGGGTCCCACCGTGATCGACCTGAGTGCCGGGACCGTCGAGGCGGTGTCGAGCCCGGAGGCCGATGGGCACCTGATCCTGGCGAGCGCGAAGTCCGGCCTGCGGGTCCTCGCCGTATCCACCGACGATGGGCTGGCACTGGGCTTCGCTCATGCCAGCGCGCGTCCATCGGAGGTCCGAGTGCCCCGCATCCTCGCGGGGATCGAGGGCACGGTGCTCCCGGTGGCCGTGAACCCGGACGGGACGCGGGTCTGCCTCCACGTGACCGAGGGGGCCCGATCCCGGCTCTATGTCTTCGAACCGGCGGGTGAGGATCTGATCCAGCTACCGTTGCCTGCTGGGCGCGTGTACGGCGACGTCTGCTGGGATGCGCGGGGCCTCACCTTTCCGTTCTCGTCGTCCGACCGTCCGGTCGGGCTGACTCGGCTGATCGAGCGCGGATCGACGTGGCATGTCGAGCACCTCGGTAGCGGTCCCGTAGACGTCGGGCACTGGGCCTCCGCTCGACTCGTCGACCTGCCCGGCCCCGCGGGCCCGATCCAGGCCGTCGTCTACGGCGATGAGCACTGGCGTGACGCGGAGAACGTCGTGATCGCCCTGCATGGTGGGCCGGCGGCGGCCTGGGACCTCGGCTTCGACCCGCTGCTGCAACGATTCGTAGCGGCAGGTCTGACCGTCGTCGCCCCCAACCAGCGGGGCAGTACCGGGTACGGTCCGTCGCACCGGACGGCCATCCACCACGCGTGGGGCGGCCCCGATCTGGACGACATCCGCCATCTCGCGCGCTCACTGTGCCGTGACGACAGGAGGCTCCTGCTCTACGGCGCCAGCTACGGGGCCTTCCTGGCGCTGATGGCTGCCGCAGCAGAGCCTGACCTCTGGTCCCGTTGCGTCGCGGTGGCGCCCTTCCTGTCTGCGGCCTCGCTCTACGACGGCGCAGGCACCTCGGTGCGCACCATGATCGACGCACTGGGTGGGCGGACGCCGATGACCGATGCGTTCGGCCCACGTGATCTCGCGGTGCTCGGCACGCGCATCACGGCGGCACTGCTGTTCGTGCACGGCACAGCCGACGATGTCATTCCGGTGATTCATTCCCGAATCCTCGGTGAGTTGCTCGACGATTGCGGCAAGAGCTACTGCTATCGCGAGGTTTCCGGTGGGAGTCACTATCCCATTGGTGACGCGAACGGCGTGGAGCTGGCCCGCGAGATCGCACACTTCTTGGCGTCGGGCGAATTTCCGAGCCAAGTAGACCACGATCTCGAGAGGAGGTGATGCCTGTGGAGGTAGATGTCGATGCGCTGCAATTCTTCCCCGCCGAAGAAGCGGTGGACCTCACGCCCTGTCGACTCACATGTGGGTCGGCGACCTTCAAGAAGACTATCGACACGCTCGGTGGACTGACCTGATCCGGCCAGTCCACGCATGGTGTCGAGATGGGGTCGCGACCTCATCGACAGGACCGGCGCTCTCGACCCGAGAACGTCACGCAGATGAGAAGAGAAGAGAGTTGAAGATGGAGATCGACGTCACCGCACTGCAGCTGTTTCCGGTGGAGGAGCTGACCGTGCTGGGCAAGTGTGAGTGGGCGACCTGCGATCCGCACGGCAGCTGCAAGCGTTCTGACACCGCCGTCGTCTAGATCGTCAACGCGTTCGCATTTTGCGATATGTGGGTGGACGTCCAACCGAAATGGAAGGAGGTGAAGATATGGAGATCGAGGTCAATGCGTTGCAGCTGCTTCCTGCTGAGGAGCTGATTGGACTGGCAAACTGTCAGAAGACCTGTGGGATTCTGACGTGTGACGTCAAGTATTCCTGCACCCTGATGAGCGTCCAGTAGTCGGAAGGGTCGGCGGATCACCGTGCACATCGATCCGCCGGCCTGCCGGCCTATCTCGATCCAGCTGGAAAGGTGCTCCGTGAAAGTCACTCGCAGTCGTGGCACGGACGTATCCGGCGTCGCCGCCGCATCAGAATTGCCGGGCGTGCGTCCCATGATGGGGCGGCTGCTCCAGTTCGCCGCCCGGCGGTCGCCGGCGTTCACGGTTCTATTGGCGATCGCGTTCCTGGCGAGCGGCGCAACGGGACTGCTGCTTCCGGCCGCCCTTTCTGCGACGGTCGATGCGGCGGTCCGAGGTGATGGCCTCAGCGGTGCGGTTGGCGACTTGGGGGCGTTGCTGCTACTCGACTCGGCCGCGGCGGTTCTGTGCGCCTGGTCGGGAGTCACCTGTGCCGCCCGTACCTCGGCCGCACTGCAGAACGCGGCGGTGCGCCGCGTCCTCGTGGCCGACCTCCGCGGTCGCCGGCAGGTCGAGGACGGTGACCTGACCAGCCGGCTGGTGACGAACGCGCCGGAGGCAAGCGGGGTGCTCTCGCTGGCGCTCACGTCGGTGGTGTCCGCTGCCGGTTCTGTCGGCGGCCTCGTTGCCCTCGCCCTCATCGACTGGTCGCTTGTCTGCGCGTTCGCGCTGTGCATCCCGGTCGCTGTCCTGATCATGCGGGTCTTCGTCTCCCGGACCTCGGGCCTGTTCGCGCGCTACCAGGAGCTGCAGGGAACGCTGGCCGCCCGGCTGGCCGAAGCCCTGACCGGGATCCGGAACATCCGGGCCGGGGGCACCGTCGATCGTGAGGTCGAGCGGGTGCTGGCCCCGCTGCCGGATCTGTCCGCCGTCGGCCGGTCGGTGTGGCGCATCCAGGGCAACAGCGTCTGGAAGCTGCGGATCCTGCTGCCGGTGACCGAGATCGTCGTGCTGGCGGTGGCGGGTTTCGGCGTGGCCGACGGCCGGCTGAGCCCCGGCGCCCTGATCGCGGCGGCGGGATACGTGCCACTCGCGTTCGGCTTCATCGGGCAGGTGGACATACTGCTGGGCATCGCGGAGGCCTGCTCGGCGGGCCGTCGACTCGCAGCAATGCTGGCGCTGCCCCGACGGCGGGCCGGCCGGACGTCGACAGCTCCGGACGGACCCGGTTCGATCAGTTTTCGCGACGTCGTCGTGCTGTCCGACGACGGAGTGGTCCTGGACCGCGTCAGCGTGGACCTGCCAGGTGGTGCCTCGGTCGCCGTCGTGGGGCGGTCCGGTTCGGGGAAGTCGGCGTTCGCCCTCGTCGCCGGTGGCCTGCTGGACCCGGACTCGGGTTCGGTCGCGCTGGACGGCACGGACCTGACCGACATCGACGCGACCGCGCTGCGTCGCGAGGTGGCCTACGCGTTCGAGAGACCGGTGCTGATCGGCGCGACGGTGCACGACGCGATCGCCTACGGGCTGCCGGCCGCGACGCGTGACCAGGTGACCGACGCGGCCCGGGCGACGGGCGCGGACCACCTCATCCGCAGGCTGCCCGCCGGGTACGACACCCCACTGGATGCGGCGCCGATGTCGGGCGGTGAGTGCCAGCGGGTCGGCCTCGCACGAGCCGTTGCCGGGCGTCGGAAGTTGCTGATCCTCGACGATGCCACCTCCAGCCTGGACACCACGACCGAGGCGCAGGTGACCGCCGCGCTCGCGACGGTCATGGCCGGGTGCACCACGATCGTCGTGGCACATCGGGCGAACATCGCGGCGCGGACCGATCTGGTCGTCTGGCTCGACGACGGTGGTGTCCGCGCTGTCGCTCCCCACCACGAACTGTGGCGAGAGCGCGACTACCGCGCGATCTTCGTGGAGGCCGATGCGCCCGAGTCGGACCCGACGCGGCAGGTCGTCGCATGACCGGGACTACGCGCATCAGCCGCGGGGGCTGGGGCCTGCTGCGCACCGAGCTGCGACCGCGAGCGCGCGCCCTGACGCGGGTGGCCGTGTGGACAACCGTTGAAGGGCTGCCCGCGCTCAGCTCGGGCTACCTGATGGCGACGGCGCTGGACAGCGGTTTCCTGGCGCACCGGCCCTGGGTCGGCGTGGGCTGGCTGGGTGTACTCGGCGTCGCCATGCTGGTGCAGGCGGCGGCCACCCGCAACATCTTCCCATGGCTGGCCGAGGTGGTCGAGCCGCTGCGCGACGGGTTCGTCCGGCGGGTGGTGAGTGGCAGCCTCCGGCGGGGGGTGGCCGGCCGCGACGTGCCGGATTCGGCAGCGGTGGCGCGCCTGACCGGGCAGGTCGAGTCGGTGCGTGGCCTGGTCGCGACGTCACTGCGCGCGGTCCGGCAGACGGTCGTCGCGCTGGCGCTGGCGCTGGTGGGCCTGGCCGTCGTGGCCCCGATCGCCGGTGCGATCGCGGCACCGCTGGTGCTGCTGAGCCTGGTCGGGTACGCCCTGTCCCTGCGAACGCTGAGCGCTCGCCATCGCGCGGTCGTGCTCGCCGGGGAGGAGCTCGCGAGCGTCTCCGGTGTCGTCCTCACCGCGATCCGGGATGTGGTCGCCTGCGGGGCGGAGGACCGCGCGGCTGCCGCGGTGGGGGTGGCGATCCAGGCGCGCGCCCGGGCCGCTGTCGCGCTGGCCAGGGCGTCGAGCATGCGCATTCTGGCGATCTCGGTGGGTGGCGAGGTGCCTGTGGTGCTCGTGCTGGCGCTGTCGCCGTGGCTGCTCGCGTCGCACCAGCTGTCGGTGGGTGAGCTCGTCGGCGCGGTCACCTATCTCGTGGCGACGCTCCAACCGGCATTGAGCAGCATGCTGGGGATGGCCGGGCTCTGGGCGGGTGAGCTCGGGGTGACATTGCACCGGCTGGCCGAGGCGACGGCAGTTCCCGCCGATGCGTCCACGGGGGCAGGAGCAACACCACCGTCCACGTCGGACCTTCGGGTCGACGGCCTGACCTTCGCCTACGGCGAGCACGCCGAGCCCGTGATCCGCGATCTCTCGTTCACCCTCGCCGACGGCGAACACCTGGCGATCGTCGGTCCCAGCGGGATCGGGAAGTCGACGCTCGCCCAGCTACTCGCCGGGCTGGAACGCCCGCGTAGCGGTCGCGTCCTGCTCGGGGACGTGCCCGTCGGCGACATCGACGAGACGGCGCTGCGGCACGTGATGATGCTGATCCCACAGGAGGCCTACGTGTTCAGCGGCACCCTGCGGGAGAACCTCACCTACCTGCGTCCCGAGGCCGCTGAAGGCGACCTCGACCGTGCGGTCCGGTGCCTCGGGATGGACGAGCTGGTGCGCCGGATCGGGGGGCACGAGCAGCTGCTCGGGGCGGGCGGCGCGGAGCTGTCCAGCGGCGAGCGGCAGCTCGTCGCGCTCGCCAGGGTGTACCTCACCGAGGCGCGGATCGTGATCCTCGACGAGGCCACCTGCCATCTCGATGTCGGCAGCGAGGCGCGGGTGGAGGCGGCGTTCGCCGCCCGTCCGGGTTCGCTCATCGTGATCGCCCACCGGATCAGCTCCGCGCGTCGCGCCGATCGGATCCTGCTGCTGGACGGGGACGAGGTGCACGCGGGCACCCACGACGACCTCGTCGCGACGTCCCGGACCTATGCCGATCTCGTCGGCTATTGGGACGACCGCGCACTCACGGGGGAGGAGGTGGTGGCCGTCGCGATCGGCACCGATTGATCCGCTGCAGCAACTCTCCCTTCGTTCGTGAAAGAGGTCCACAACCATGGAAATCGACGTCAACGCCCTGCAGTTGCTGCCGACGGCCGAACCGGTCGGTCTGATCCAGTGCTGGCTGACGATCGGCACGCTGGGCTGCCAGGTCGGCACGTGCACGCACATCACCCACACGCACGCCACCGAGCTCTGACCGCTCCCCGGGTGGAAGGGCCGACGAACCGGACGTCTCGATCCGGTTCGTCGGCCTTCGTGGTCGAACTGAGCAGCCGCTGCTCAAGACGGTGCGTGACCGAGGAGGGACTGTTGACGGAGCTGCACCGACGCAGGCGGAGGGCGAACGACGTGCTGGACAAGGCTCGAACAGCACGGCCGCGCGACGTGTGGCTCGTGCTGGGTGCGGACCTGCTCTCAGCAGTGGGGAGCGGGATGACGCTGCCGTTCCTCGTCGTCTACCTGACGAGCGTCCGCGGGCTGAGCCTGGGTGTCGCCGGCGCGGCGGCTGCCGCGATCGCCGTCGCCGGGCTCGCCGGCAACCCGCTGGGCGGGCTGCTCACCGACCGGCTCGGTCCGGCGGTGGCGCTGCAGTCCGGGCTGTTGATCGCCGGGGTCGGCGCGTTCGCGCTGGCCGAGGCCGGGTCGGCAGGTGTGGCCGTCGCGTCGACCGGGCTCTCCGGACTCGGGGTGGCGATCGCCTGGCCGGGCCAGGACGCGCTGCTGGCGCGGCTCGTCGCGGGCGCGGCGCGGGACCGGATCTACGGGCTGCGCTACGCGACGATGAACCTCGGGCTCGCCGGTGGGGCGCTGGTCGCCGCGGCGGTGGTGGTGGCCGGCGATCCGGCCACGTTCACGCTCCTCTACCGCCTCGACGCTGCCACGTTCGGCCTCGCGGCAGTAGCGATCATCCCGATCGGCCTGTGTGGGCTCGATGTCGATCGGCAGCGGAGCGCGCAGCGTCCGGGTCGAGGGCAGCCCGGAGTCGGAGCGGTCCTTCGTGACCGCGGGATGCGCAGGCTCTTCCCGATCACCGCGTTGCTGGTGGGGAGCGGTTTCGCGCAGTTCACGCTCGTGCTGCCGGTCGTCGCCGTCGGCCGGGCCGGGCTGAGCCCTGGCGCCTTGAGCCTCGCGTACGCCGCGAACATGATCGCGGTGGTCGCGGTGCAGTCGATGGTGCTGCGGGCACTGCGCGGCCGCAGGCGCACCACCGGGATCATGGCTGCCGGGCTGGTGTGGGCGCTCACCTGGATCATCGTGCTCGTCGTGGCGCGCTCGCACGGGGCCGGTGCGCTGGTGGCGGTGCTGCTCGCCGCGGTGCTGTTCGCTGTCGGGGAGTGCCTGCTGGCGCCGACCGTGCCGGCGATCGTCAACGACCTCGCGCCCGAGCGCCTGCGCGGCCGCTACAACGCGACCTCCGCGCTGGCCTACACCGCGGGTTTCGCCGCGGGGCCCGCCCTCGGGGGTGTCGTCCTGCAGTACGGCAACGCCGAGCTGCTGCTGACCGGCGCGGCACTGGGCTGCGGCGTGGCCGCGCTCGCCGCCCGGCGGCTCGCCGCCTCCCTGCCCGCGGCAGCCGATGGCCATCGCAGCGGATCGCACGACAGCGAGGCGAAGGAGCACCGACCGTGACGGCGAACATGCGGAGATCCACGGATCAGCCGGACTGGCGGCACTGGCTGACGCTGGCCGCGGAGCACCGGCTGGCGGGCGAGCACGAGGACGCGGTGACCGCGCTGCGGGCGGCGCGGCGCAGTGTGCTCGCCCGGTCGGAGCCGGTGGGCGAGGCGAACGTCCTGCTGATGGACGGCCTGCTGATCCAGGACGCGGGCGACCACACGCGGGCAGCGGAGCTGTTCGTGGCCGTCGGCGCCGCGCTCGACGGCGTCAGCGGCTCGGCCGCGGCAACCCTGCGCGTGCACGCGTTGACGGTGCGGGGTGCGCTGCACCGGATGCACGGCGAGTACCGCACGGCCCACCGGTTGCTGACACAGGCCGCGCTCGAGGCCGGCGATCCCGACGGCCGCGTCGCCGCCCACAACGAGCTCGGCATGACGGCCCGCTACGCCGGACGCTACGACGAGGCTGCCGAGCACTACGCGCGGGCCCGGGCCGAGCTCGAGTCGGCACACGGTCCGGATCATCCGGAGCTCGCCACCGTCCACCACAACCTCAGCGGGCTCGCGCACGCGCGCGGCGACATCGCCGAGGCGCAACGCGCCGCCTGGCTGGCGGTCGAGATCCGCGAACGCGCGCTCGGGCCCGACCACCCGGCGACCGTCGCCGACCGGGGCGCGCTGGCCGCCGTCCTGATCTCGGCCGGCCGCGTCGCCGAGGCCGAGACCATCCTGGAGGAGGTGCTCGCCGCCGTCGAACAGTCCTACGGAGGCGAGCACCACGAGGTGGCGGTGGTCCTGCACAATCTCGGCTCCGCCGCCTTCACCTCCGGACACCACGGCCGGGCCGGTGAGCTGCTGGCGCGCAGCCTCGCCCTCAAGGAGAAGGCGCTGGGACCGGCTCACCCCGAACTCGCCTCGACGCTGTGCAACCTGGCACAGGTCCTGCAGGCGAACGGGCAGTCCGCCGCGGCCGTCGAGCTGTTCCGTCGCGCCGTGGCGGTGTTGGCCGCCGACACCGAGACCGACCACCCGATCGCGGTGATCTGCCGCGAGGCACTGCAGAACCTCACCTCTTGAGTACCGCGTGCTCATGACCCGCTCGCCGAATTCCGGTGGAATGGTGCAGGCACCGAGTTCGGTGTCGGAGTTATCTCGCAATTCGCGATGAATCCGAATGGAGACAGATGACCGCCACCGATATCCGGAATGACGTCCCGGTGCTGGCCAGGGCCCTTTCCGCCAACCATGCGGAGGTCGTGTTGGGGGCCATCGTCCCCAACCACGTCGAGGTCGTGTGTGGGGCCATGAACCCCAACCACGTCGAGGTCGTGTTCGGGGTCACGAGCCCCCGCCACGCCACGGCGCCCGCTCCTGCCGGTCGGGAACTCTGACCGGTCGGTGCGGGAACGGTGGCCGGAGGCGTCTCGCCTCCGGCCACCGTCCGTTCGGCGACCCCAGCCCGGCGAGGCCACCGCGGCCGCATTGGCAACCTGGGTAGCACAACCTGAGTAATCAGTACTCATGTCGCGACGCCGTGTCCGGTGTTGTACTGGGGCGGTCCGCCGCCCGGATCGGTGTTCCACGCTTTCCAGGGCCTGCCAGGGGAGTCCATGCCAGCACTCGCCACGCCCGAACGACGCCAGCTGCTGGAGGTGGTGCGGGCGCTGTTCGACGACCCGGACCCGATCCACGCGGGTCAGGCGCTGAGCGCGATCGGGACGAGCCCGGCGTTCCATGCGGACGCCCACTGGGTGCTGGAGATCGACTACGGCGGGCGGACTGGACACGTGCTCGACAGCCGCCCCGGCTGGGTGGCGGGACGGACGCCTCCGGGGTTCGCGATGCCCCACGACCTCGTCGTCAACCATCCGTTCTTCACCCACTACGCCCAGCCGAGCGCGTTCCTGCCGGAACGCGCCGGCACGGTCGTGTCCCCGCGGGCGTGGCACCACAGCGCGGCCCGCTCCGTGATCGACGAGATGCTCGGCACGCCGAACCAGCTGCTGGTGCCGTTGCGTCGGGAACCGCGGCTGGAGTGCATCCTGCTGATGCGGTCCGGGGCCGACTTCACCGCCGACGACGTCGAACTCGCCCGCCGGGTGCAACCGCTGCTCGTCGCCGCCGATCGCCACATCGCCGAGCTCGCGCGCTGGCGCACCCGGCCCGCCGATCAGGCTCCCGACAGCGCGGTGCTGCCCATCGAGCCCGTCACCGATCTCGACGTCACCCCGCGCGAGCTGGTGGTGCTGCGTGGCATGGCCGACGGGCTGACCACGGCCTCGATCGCTAGGCGGCTGCACGTCTCGGCCCGTACCGTCCGCCGCCAGGAGGAGAACCTCCGCCACAAGCTGGGTACCGCCGATCGGGTCTCGACGGTGCTGTGGGCAGAACGGCTCGGCCTGCTGGGCCGGTCCCCGGAATCGGACAGCTGATCGTTGTCCGGAGCCCGGTCGGAACTGCGTGCGGCGGCGTCACCGGCGAGCCGTGCCGTTCCGGAACGACGTCAGCTGCTGGACGTGGTCCGGGCTCTGTTCGACGATCCCGACCCGGATCGGGCCGGCCGGATGCTCGGCGGCGAGGACGGGTTGGTCCAGCTGTTCCACGCGGAGTCGTACTGGTCGATGGAGGTCGACTTCGCCGCGCGGCGCGGGATGATCCTGGAGAGCCAGCCCGACTGGGTGCGGCAGCGGACTCCCGCCGGCTTCGTGCTTCCCGACGCCATCCTCATCGAGCATCCGTTCTACCAGCACTTCGCCCGCCCGAACACGTTCCTCCCGGCGACGGCCAGCGGGATCTGGACGGCCCGCGCGTGGCGGGCGAGCGCCTCCCGCTCGCAGATCCAGGAGCTGCTCGGGACACCGCATCAGCTGGTGGTGCCGCTGCGGCGGGATCCGCAGCTGGGCGGGTTGGTGATGATGCGCTCCGGGCAGGACTTCAGCGATCGCGACCGGGCGCTGGCCATCCGGTTGCAGCCGCTGCTGATCGCCACCGACCGCCATCTCGCCGAGCTGTCCCGATGGCGCTCCGCTGCGGACCGGGCCGACCCCGTCGACGGGGCCGCCCCCGCCCAGGTCGCCGACGACTTCGGCCTCACCCCGCGCGAGCTCGTGGTGCTGCAGGCCATGGCCGACGGGTTGACGACCACGTCGGTCGCGGCCCGGCTGCACGTCTCGCCCCGGGCGGTCCGGCGGCACCAGGAGAGCCTGCACCGCAAGCTGGGAACCTCGGACCGGGTGTCCACGGTCCTGCGTGCCGAGCGGATCGGGCTGCTCGGCCGGGCCGACGCCGCCGACGAGCCCCCGTTCCCCCGGGGCGTGCAGTACCCCCACCCGCCGCCGGTGAGCGGTGCCGCCACGGTCGTCGACTTCGGCCGCTGCCGGGTGTGCCAGGGCCCCGTGGCCCGGGCCTCGACGGGGCGTCCGCGCGCCTTCTGCGGTTCGGCGTGCCGGCAGCGGGCCTACCGGGAACGCCGCCGCTGACCGGAGCGCGGCCCGGCGCGACGTCCGGCATCGGCAGTTTCGTCACGGCCCGCGGACCGGGCCCGGTTCGGCACCGCATCTGCGCTGGTGAGGCGGCTGCGGACCGCGTGGCCGGTGCGCCCTTTCTGCCAGGTCCCGATGTGGCCGTCGGGGCGTAGATTTCCTCACGCGTCACCGGCGCAGGCCGGCAAGCCGGCCGGTGCCGGTGACGGCACCGGCCCAAAAATAGGTTGGGTTACCGATTCGCCGGTGCCCCGCACTTCCTAATCTGCAATGGTGCCCGCGACCGTGGGGAATGATGATCGCAACACTCGGCAGTCTCCGTCAGATCCGTGGGGTGCCCGTCGACCGCAGCATCCCGGTCGGCGCGTATCGACGCTCGCCGATTGTCACCCGGATGTCACCGATCGGCGTTATCGTGATTCGTCTTCACGAAGGGACCCCGGCCCGATGACGACAGTCGACGATGTCGCATGCCCCCACCGCGCAGGCGACGATCCACGAGCAGCCGAGCGCGTGGTCGCGGAGTCGGCCAGGGCGTTCAGCGTCTTCGACCCGGCGCTGGCCGCCGACCCGTATCCGGCGCTCGGCGCGTTGCGGTCCCGGTGCCCGGTGGCCCGCAGCGACATGTTCGGCGGGTTCTGGGTGGTCTCCCGCTACGAGCACATCCGCCGGGTCCTCGTCGATCCCGTCACGTACTCGAGCGTCGAGACGGTGATCCCGTGGCCGAAGATGGATCAGCGGATCAGCAACATCCCGATCGCGATCGACCCACCCGGGCACACCGCGTACCGGCAGATTCTGGGCCGGGTCTTCGGCCCCGGCCGCGTCGGCAGGCTCGAACCGGCGCTGCGCGACCATGCTCGCGGGCTGATCACCGGCATGCTGGCGGGCGGTGGGCCCCTCGACTTCCGGGGGGACGTCGCCGTGCCGCTCTCGGCGTTGGCGCTGCTGGAGCTGCTCGGCCTGCCGGCCGGTGACCTGCAGCTGCTGCTCGGCTTCAACGCGGCGATCCTGCACGACCAGTTCTCGCCGGACCCGGATGTCCGCGCCGAGTTCGTGCGGAACTGGTCGCCGCGCATCATCTCCTACCTGGAAGCGGCGGTGCGGTTGCGCCGCGACGCCCGCTTCCCGCCGGAGGACGGGCTCACCGACATCGTGCGCTCCCGGTTCCGCGGTGAGCGCGACCTCAGCGTCGCGGAGATCGTCTCGATGGTCTCGCTGCTGATCGGCACGGGCATCCACACCACCCGCGCGGAGCTCTGCCTGCACGTCGCACACCTGGGGGAGAACCCGGCGCAGTGGCGCCAGCTCGTGGATCACCCCGCCCGCATCCCCGCCGCCGTCGAGGAGATGCTGCGGGCCTACAGCGCCATCACGTTGAGCCGGGTCGTCACCCGGGACACGGAGCTGGGCGGGGTCCCCATCCGGGCCGGTGACCGGGTTCAGCTCCTGCTGCCGTCCGCGGGCCGCGACGACAGCGTGTTCCCCGACGCGCAGGAGGTGCGGTTCGACCGGGGCCCCACCGTCCACCTGGCCTTCGGGGGAGGGCCGCATCGCTGCCCGGGTGCCGGCTTGGCGCGGCTCACGCTGCGGATCGTCCTGGAGGAGCTGTCCAACGCGCTGCCCGCGTTCCGGGTGGCCTCGGCCCGGCGCGCCTTCGGGCTCGCGATGACCCTCGACGAACTCGTCCTCGAAAGTGGTGACCCCCGATGACGGTGACGCTCGCCCGCTACTCGTGGCCGTTCGTCGGGCGGGTCGACGAGCGCGCGCTGTTCCGGCGCAGCGTCGCCGACCCGAGGTGCCTCGGCTACTTCGTGGTCGGCGCCCCCGGCGTCGGCAAGACCCGGCTGGCCGACGAGTGCCTCGCGACCGCGCAGGAGTCCGGTCTCCCCGTCGCCCGGGTGGCGGCCGGTCGCATGGCGGGCTCGATCCCGCTGGGCGCCCTGATCCACCTG
The DNA here is from genome assembly GCF_042653605.1 of Pseudonocardia sp. GCM10023141. Lineage (NCBI taxonomy): Bacteria > Bacillati > Actinomycetota > Actinomycetes > Pseudonocardiales > Pseudonocardiaceae > Pseudonocardia > Pseudonocardia sp. GCM10023141. The sequence goes on along the minus strand of NZ_JBHSIR010000009.1, from coordinate 244,925 downwards.
ATGCCGGGCTCGTCGCGGCCTGCCGTGCGCGCTCGCCAGGGGGAGGCGCTGCTGCCCGAGGCCGTGGAGTTGTTCGAACGGGCCCGCGCCGCGGTCCGCCAGCGGGCCGGCGGCAGGCGGCTCGTCCTGCTGGTCGACGACATCGACCTGCTCGACCCCGTGTCGGCCCGGCTGGTGGAGCAGCTGACCGCCGCCGGAGAGGTGTTCCTCGTCGGCACCTACAGCGACACCGCGCCGACGCCGGACCCGGCAGGGGCGCTCTGGCGGGAGGGCCGGGCGAACCGGATCGACCTCGGTGACCTGGACCGCACCGAGGTCACGGCCCTGCTCGAACGTGCGCTCGATGGACCGGTCAGTGCCGCGGCCGCAGCGGCGCTGTGGACGTCCAGCCGGGGCAACCCGCTGCTGCTGCGCGAGCTCGTGCACGGCTGCACCGAGGAGGGCACGCTCGTGCGCGCCGACGGGGTGTGGCAGCTCACCAGCAGGCCCACCACGCCGGTCCGGGTGCGCGGGGTGATCGCCACCCGGATCGCCGGGCTCGACGGCGGTGCCCACGCCGCGCTGGAGTTCCTCGCCGTCTGCGAGCCGGTCGACCTCGCCGGATTCGGTGATCAGGTCGGCATGCCCATGGTGGAACTGCTGGAGACCGAAGGGCTCATCACCGTCACCGCTGACGGTGACCGGCACGCGGTCAGCCTCTCCCACCCGCTCTACCGGCAGGCGTTCCTCGACTTCGTGCCCCGCAGCCGGGTCGAGCGGATCCTGCGCGCGCAGATCGACAAGCTCGCGGCCGCGCCCTGCCGGCGCCCCGCCGACCCGCTGCGGATCGCGAACTGGCAGCTGGAGATCGACGGCACCGCCGACCCGGAGCTGCTCCTGCGCGGGGCGCAGCTCTCGCACGCGGCTGCCGACTTCGCCGTCGTCGAGCGCCTCGCCAGGGCCACCCTCGCCGCCGACTGCACCCCGGAAGCAGGCGCGCTGGCCGCAGCGCTGCTCGGTGAGGCGCTCGCCCAGTCGGGCCGGATCGACGAGGCCGACGGCGTGTTCGCGGAGGCGATGGAGTACGCACCCGCCGACGAGTCACTGCGTAGGCTGGCGATCCTGCGTGCCGCTCATCTCTGCTGGGGGGTCGTGGCTCCCGATCGGGCGATCGCCACGATCGACCAGGCGCGCAGCGTCCTCGACGACACGCACCTCAACGAGCTCTCCGCGGTCCGCGCGCTCGTCTTCGCCCGCAGCGACCGCGCCCGGGAGGCCGGGTCGCTGCTCGACGCGATGCCCCCACCCGGACCGGGTGGGGTCAGCATGATCGAGGGGGTGGCCCGGGCCACCGCGTTCGCGGCGCTCGGGCGCACCGACGCGGCGATCGCCGCCGCCGCGGGCCTGCGGTACCCGTATCCGGCCCGGGGAGTGCCGAGGCTGCACCCCGCGTTCCTCGACCACGCCGCCGCGACGGCGGCCCACGAGGCAGGGCGGCTCCGCGAGGCGATCGCACTGGCCGAGCGCGGCCTGCGCGCCGCCGTCGAGGACGAGGTGATCACGGCCCAGGCCGTGCTCACCTGCCTCATGGGTCGTTGCCAGCTGACCCGTGGCCGCCCGCGCACAGCGGCACGGTGGTTCCGGGAGGCCGTGGCGATCTCGCGGCGACACGGCTGCCACGAGGAACTCGTCCTCGCACTCGCGGGACTCGCCGTTGCCGATGCCCAGTCCAGGGACGTCGACGGCGGGGACGCGCTCGCCGCCGATGCGTCGGAGCCGACGGGTACGGCGGTCACGCAGGGCCTCGTCCCGCAGGCCGAGGCGTGGGCGCTGGTCTCCAAAGGCCACCTCGACAGCGCCCGGCAGCGGCTCTCCGCCGCTGCCGATGCGATGATCGAGTCGGGTCAGCTGTCGCTGGCGGCAGCCCTGTTGCACGACATCGCCCGGCTCGGCGACGCGAAGCGAGCCCTGCCCCGGCTGCTGGCGCTGCGCGAGCGCACCGACAGCCCGATGATCGCCGCGCGGGCCCGCTATGCCGAAGGGGTCGCCCACCGCGACGCGAAGGTGCTCGCCGGTGCCGCAGCGGCGTTCGCGGAGATGGGCGCCGACCTGTTCGAGGCCGAGGCGACCGCGGAGCAGCGCCCCACCGATCCGCGACACCGCGCCGCCATCGCCACCCGCATCGGGGAGCTGCGCGTGCGCTGTGAGGGCGCACGCACGCCACCGCTGGCCGGCGCGGGGCAGCCCAGCCCGCTCAGCGGCCGGGAGCGGGAGATCTGCCTGCTCGCGGCCGGCGGGCTGAGCAGCATCGACATCGCCGAACGGCTGGTCGTCTCGGTGCGCACCGTCAACAACCACCTGCAGAACGCGTACCGCAAGCTGGGCGTCACGAGCCGCCGCGAGCTCATGCAGGCCCTCGACCAACCGGCCCGGTAAACGAGCCCTGCCCGCCTGCAACCCGAGGTCGCCCGCACGAAACGTTGAGCAATTACTGCTCTGGGAATTACCCGCTCCGCCGCGTTTCCTGGATGTTCTGGCGCACTGCGCCGCATCCGGTAATGCTCGGAGGACAGAATGACCGAGACGCTGATCGCCCCACGCACGCATCCTTCCGAACTGCTCGCGATCGCGATGCGCCACCGCGCCGACGGTGACCTGGGCGCGGCAACCGAGGCCGTCGAGCAGGCGTGTGCGGCACTCGAGGGCGGCGATCACGAGCCGATACTGGTGAGCCGGGCCCGGCTCGTCCGCGGCATGGTGGCGGCCGACCGGGGCGAGCACGTCATCGCGTCGAGCATCTTCAGTTGCGTCGCACGGTCGGCGAGCACGGGGACGGCGTGGGACCGGCTGCGCGTGCAGGCCATCGTCGCCCAGGGGGTGCTGCTGCGGCAGCGGGCCCGACACAGCGAGTCCGAGCGGTTCCTGCGGCGAGCCGTGCGGCTCGCGCGCGAGCCCGACAGCCGGGCACAGGCACACAACGAGCTCGGGCTGACCCACCGCCGCGCCGGGCGACCCCGCCGGGCGTGGGTGTCCTTCGAGACCGCGCGCAGGCTGCTCGAACGCGGCTACGTCCTGCCCCACCCCGAGCTCGCCGCCGTCCACCGCAATCTCAGCGGCCTCGCCCACGCCCACGGCGACCTGACCAGCGCCGTCGCGGCGGCCAGGGCCGCGCTGGCCATCCGGATCGGTACCTGCGCCGCCGACGATCCGATGATCCTCGCCGATGAGGAGGCGCTGGTCGGGGTGCTCGTGGCCGGTGGCCGTGCGGACGAGGCCCTCGCCGTGTTGGAGGGGCTGCTCCCCGCGGTCGAGCTGCGCTACGGCCCGTACCACCGCGAGACAGCAGCGGTCCTGCACAACTTCGGTGCCGCGGCACTGCGCGCCGGCGACCTCCCGCGCGCCGAGGCGCTGCTGACCCGCTGCCTCGGCGTGAAGGGGCGCGTGTTCGGCGTGGACCACCCCGAGCTCGCCGGCACCCACTGCCATCTCGGCGTCGTGCTGTGTACCGCCGGCGACCGGATCGGCGGTGCCGGTCATCTCCGGCGCGCGCTCGCCATCCTGCGCGCTGCCGGCGATCCGGAGCACCCCGTTGCGGCGCGCTGCCGGGCGGCGCTGTCGGTCGCCGGGTTGTAGGCCGTTGTGGTCACGCCGGGCCGGCGCCGGAACTTCTGTTGTCACGGTACCCATCGGTCGCCTATCTCGGAATAGGCCGAAATCCGCGGAGAGTCCCGCGACGGCTGTTGCGCCGGAATTGAGCACCTGCTGCTCACGCGCCGAACCGAACCCGCCCGGTCTACTGGTTACGACGATCCGAGAACGGGAAGGACACGACCCTTGCGCACCGATCTGCTCACGCATCGGCAGAAATGGGACGGTTTCTGGCGCGGAGTGGCCACGACGGAGCGCGCGGCGATATGGGACGTCGATCCCGACGTCGACATCGCGAGCGGACTCCCGCTCGACACCGGGGTGTTCGATCCCGCACTGCCGCTGATCGACCTGGGCTGCGGCAACGGCAGGCAGACGGCCTACTTCGCCGGCTGGTTCGACTTCGTCGTCGGCATCGACATCTCCGCCGAGGCGATCCGGGGTGCCCGCGAGATCCATGAGGCGCCGAACGTCGAGTACTGCGTGCTCGATGCGGGCGCCGTGGATCAGGCTTTCTGCCTGCACGAGGAACTCGGTGACGCCAACGTCCACGTTCACGAGCTGTTCCACCAGCTCCCGGCGGGTCACCGCGACGCGGTGGCCGCGAGCGTCGCCGAGCTCGCGGGCGAACGCGGTCGGGTGCTCGTCGTCGAGGCCGGACCCGGCTCGGCCGAGGTGTTCGAGCAGCTGCTGATCTTCGACGGGCCGCCGCCCCCCAAGATGGCTCGCGTCTTCGACCACGGGATCCGTCCGGGTGAGCTGGACGACGGCGAGGTCGTTCACCTGTTCGCCGGTCACGGCTTCCGGTTGCTGCGCAGCGGGAGCCTCTCGCTCGGTTCGACGGTGCAGCTCAGTGACGGTGCCCCGTTCACCGTGCCCGGCGAGTTCTGGTTGTTCGGTCGCGATGCCTGACGTCGCCGGGCCCGGAAGAGCGGCCTGATCGCGATGGCGAGCAGCCTCGGCGCGGCGGTGGCCGTCCGCTCCGCACCTCGGCACCGGGTGGACGCACCGGTCGTCGCGACCGCGGCGGATCTGGCGCTGCTGGGTCGACCCTCGACACCGGCGCACGACCTGGACCGGCATCGTCGCCTGCTGGCCGTCGCCGACGGCCGCATCGCCTACTACGTCGACGATCCCGGGCCCGGCGTCGACGTCCCCGCGATCGTGTGGCTCCACGGGCTCCCGCTCGATGCCCGTGCGTGGGACGCGCAGCGGGCCCACTTCCACGGCAGGTCCCGCAACGTCTTCGTCGACCTGCGAGGGTGCGGCGCCTCGGACCGGATCCCGGCGGGGACCCGGGACGTCACCGGGCTCTACGTCGCCGACCTGAAACGGCTCTTCGACCGCCTCGACCTGCACGGGGACGCGCTGGTCGGGTTCGGCGTCGCCGGCCACGTCGGGCTCCGGTTCGCCGCGCTCTACCCCGATGCCGTCGGGCGTCTCGTCGTCATCAACGGTTCACCGCGATTCCGGCGGGGAGCGGGCTGGCCGTGGGGCATCGACGACGCCGGGATCCGGCAGCTCGACGCGGCGTGGGCATCGGGAGGTCCGGCGGGCCTGATCGACGCGATGCTCGACCCCGGCCGGGTCCTGCGGGACGTGACCGCCGTCGAGGTGGCCGTGATCTCCGCGCGGTTCCGCGCAATGGCCGCCCGTACCGGTGCCGCCACCCTGACGGCCTTCCTCGACGGGATCTCCCGCGACGACGACCGGGACCTGCTCCCCGCGATCACCGCGGCGACCCTGCTGGTCACGAGCCCGATCGGCCGGGAGGTGCCGCCCGAGGTCGGGCTCTACCTGCGCCACCACATCGCCGCATCACTGCTCGCGGAGATCCCCGGAGCCGATCACTTCGTCTTCGCGACCCGGCCGCGGCTGGTGAACCTCCTCCTGGACCAGTTCCTGCTGCGTCACGCACCACTGACCCTGCCGCTGCCACGAGAAGGACACCGAGAGCGATGACACTGGACAACGACCTGTCGACGGACGTGGACACCCTCCCGCACCTCCTGCTGCACGCGGCGGCGGCCGGCGGCGAGCTGCGCCACCACCACGGGGCCGAGGACGCCGCCCAGGTGCAGAGCTACCGGGAGCTGCACGACGAGGCCGCCCGGCTGCTCACCGGCCTGCGGGACCGGGGGCTGCACCCAGGGGATCGCGTCGTGCTCCTGATCGACGCACCGCAGGACTTCCTCGCCGCCTTCTGGGCCTGCCAGCTGGGCGGCTACGTGCCCTGCCCGCTGCCGTCCCGGCACGGCGATCCCGGCCGGCGTCGGGAACAGCTCGACAGCATCCGGGGGCTGCTCGACGGGCCGGTCGTGATCACCGATGACGAGATCGGCGCCGGCCTGCGGACCGTTCCCGATCTGACGGCGATCACCGTGGCGAGCCTGGCGGGCAACGAGCCGGCCACGAGGATGCACGTCGGCGAGGGGGAGGACCTCGCGCTGCTGGTGCCGACGTCCGGATCGGCCGAGCCGAGGCTCGTGATGCTGACCCACGCCAACCTGGTCGCCGCGATGCGCGCGAAGCGCGTTCGACACCGTCTGAGCCGTTCCGACACGTTCCTCGACGGGGATGCGCTCGACCATGCCGCGGCGCTGCTGGACGGCCACCTCCTGCCGTTGTCGGTCGGGGCCACGCAGGTGCACGTGGCGTCGGCAACGATCCTCGGCGACCCGCTGCGGTGGCTGTGGCTGGTCTCCCGACACCGGGTCACCACGACCCGCATCCCCGCTCATCTGCTCGGCCCGCTCGCGGCGGCGGCCACCGGACTCTCGCCTGCCGAGGACATCGACCTGTCCTGCCTGCGGCACGTCAGCTGCGACGGCGCTCCGATCGTGACGAGCGCGGCCACCGCGTTCCTGGCGCGCTGCGCGCCGCTGGGGCTGCGCGAGCGGGTGCTGCTGCCCACGTTCGGGATGGCCGAGACCTGCGGGGGGAGCGTCTTCTCGCCGAACTTCCCCGACGACGACAACGGCCAGGAGTTCGCGGCACTCGGCGTCCCCCTCACCGGCCTGCGGATCCGCACGGCCGACGCGCAGGACCGGGCACTGCCCTCCGGGTCGGTCGGCGAGCTGCAGCTCGCCGGACCGATGGTCACCCCGGGCTACTACCGCGATCCCGATGCCACCCGCGCCGCGTTCACCGCCGACGGCTGGCTGCGCAGCGGTGATCTCGGTCGGATCGACGACGGCAGGCTGATGCTGGTGGGGCGGTCGCGGGACGGGATCGTCGCCAACGGGGTCGGGCAGTTCCGGGACGAGATCGCAGCGGGTCGACGGCGGCCGGCCCCGCCCGTCGCCCCGCCCGTCATCATCGACGGCCACCAGCTGCGGGTCGCCGACGTCGTCGCCGTGGCCCGTGATCGGGAGCGGCCGCGGGTGGAGGTGGGCACCGGATCGGTGGCCCGGATGGCCGCGTCGGCGTTGCTGAAGGACACGATGGTCGCGGCCGGGCTCCCCATCTACGGGGTCACGTCCGGGTTCGGCGACAGCAACACGCGCCAGATCGCCGGGGAGAAGTCGGCGGAGCTGCAGCGCAACCTGCTCCGGTTCCTGTCCTGCGGTCTGGGCCCGGTCGCCGACCCCGACGTCGTGCGCGCCACGCTGCTGGTGCGGGCCAACTGCCTGGCCCGCGGCAACTCCGGCGTCCGGCCCGAACTGGTGCAACTGCTGATCGAGTGCCTCAACCGCGACATCCTCCCGACCATCCCGGAGCTGGGGTCGGTGGGGGCCAGCGGCGATCTGGTGCCGTTGAGCTATCTCGCCGCGATGCTGACCGGCACCGGCACCGTGCAGCACCGCGGGGTGACCAAGCCGGCTGCCGCGGTGCTGACCGACGCCGGTCTCGTGCCGATCGCGCTGGTGTCCAAGGAGGGACTGGCGCTGGTCAACGGCACCTCGTTCATGTCCGGGTTCGCCACGCTGGCCGTGCATGACGCGGTGGAGCTGGCATTCGCCGCCGACCTGTGCACGGCATTGGCGAGCCAGGTGTTGCTGGGCACGCCGGAACACTTCACCGCCTTCCTCTACGAGCAGAAGCCCCACGACGGCCTGATCGACAGCGCGGCCACCATCCGCGGTCTGCTGGACGGCCAGGTGTCGGACCGGCACGACGACGAGGGTGCTGCGTGGCAGGCGACCGGCTACCGGCAGCTGGCGCACCCCATCCAGGACCGCTACTCGATCAGGTGCGCCCCGCAGGTCACCGGCGTGCTGCGCGACACCGTCACGTGGGCGCAGCGCTGGCTCACCGTGGAGATCAACTCGTCCAACGACAACCCGCTCTTCGACGTGGCCAGCCAGTCCGTCGCCAACGGCGGCAACTTCTACGGCGGCCACGTCGCCCATGCCATGGACGGGTTGAAGTCCGCCGTCGCCAGCGTCGGCGACCTGCTCGACCGGCAGCTCGCGCTGGTCGTGGACGAGAAGTTCAACAACGGGCTGACGCCGAACCTGATCGCCGCGGTGGAGCCGGGGGACTGGGAGGCCGGCCTGCACCACGGCTTCAAGGGCATGCAGATCGTCGCGTCGGCGCTCACCGCGGAGGCGCTGAAGGCAACGATGCCGGCGAGCTCGTTCTCGCGGTCGACCGAGTCACACAACCAGGACAAGGTCAGCATGGGCACCATCGCGGCACGCGACGCCCGTACCGTGATCAGGTTCGTGACCGACGTCGCCGCGATCCAGCTGCTGGCCACCTGCCAGGCGGCGGACCTGCGTGGCGTCGACTGCCTCAGCGCGCCGACCAGGGCGGCGTACGACCACATCCGGACCCTGTCGCCGCCGGTGGACCGGGATCGGCCGTTGGCGACCGACATCGAGGCCGTGGCCGCGACGATCCGCTCCGGGGTGCTGCGGCGGATCGTCGACGGCGCGGCATGAGTTGCCGGGTGGGGACCCGTACCGATGCGCCGCCGCGCTCGGTGTCCCATCCCGTGCCGGACGGGATCCGGCGCCCCGACTTCGGCGGGAAGTGGGGGGTCACCGTGGACCCGGCGGGTCGGGTCGCGATCCTCACCATGGACGAGCTCTACGCGATGTGGGTCGGGTTCCTGCGGCTGCTGACGGAACTGGCAGCCGCGGCGGCCGCCGACGGTGAGCTCCTGGACGGCCTGCGCAGCGATGGGGACGGCTCGGCCGCCCGCGGCTCGATCGTGGCCTCCTGCGCGTCGCGCATGCACCAGCGGTTCCTCGACAGCTACCACGAGCGGGTACTGGGCGCCGACCTGCTGGCGATGGCGGCGTGCACCCGGGACCTCTCCCACCCCGCCGGCTCCGGCGTCGACCTGCGCGCCGCCATCGCGGAGGCGACCGCGACGTCCGAGGCCCGGGTCACGGCCGCGTTCTCCGACCGGATGCGCACGGTCCACCGCGAGATCGGCGATGCCGCTGGTGCGGCGGCCGATGCCAGCGCCGTGGCTCGGGTCGGTGCGTGGTCCGCCCTGCTCGTCAGGACGGATCGCGCGTTCCTCGACCACGCCCTCGCCACGATCCGCGAGGGTGTGCTGATCTTCGAGGAGCTCGGGGCGGCGACGATGGCCGACGGTGGCCGTCGCCTGTGCGCCGTGCTCGACCGGATGCCGTCGGTGATCCGGACGTATCACCGATCCGTCGTCGTCGGGTTGGACGCGATCGGTTCCCGTCACGGCGATCTCCCCGGGGGGAGTTTCGGTCATGGGCTACGCCGATGAGCTGTTCGACCTGACCGGCCGCGTCGTCCTCGTCACCGGCGGCAGTCGCGGGCTGGGCCGGGAGATCGTGCTGGCCGCCGCCCACTGCGGTGCCGACGTGGTGATCGCCAGCCGCACCGTCGCGACCTGCGAGGCGGTGGCGGCCGAGGTCGTGGCGGGCACCGGGCGCTCCGCGCTGCCCTACGGCGTTCATGTCGGTCGCTGGGACCAGCTGCCCGGGCTCGTGGCGGCCGTCCACGACCGTTTCGGTCGTATTGACGTGCTGGTGAACAACGCGGGCATGTCGCCGCGCTACGACGCGATCACCGACGTGTCGGAGAAGCTGTTCGACAGCGTGCTCAACGTGAACCTGAAGGGGCCCTTCCGGCTCTCCGCGCTGGTGGGGGAGCAGATGCAGGCCGCCGGGCGGGGCTCGATCATCAACATCGGCTCCACGGGATCGCTGCGCCCGAACGGGCAGGTCCTGCCGTACGCGGCCGCGAAGGCCGGGTTGAACGCGCTGACGGAGGGCTTCGCCCAGGCACTCGGACCGGTGGTGCGGGTGAACACCGTGATGGCCGGTCCGTTCGGCACGGACGTCAGCAGGTTCTGGGATCCCGACGTCATCGCCGCGATGGCGAAGGCCCACGCGTTGCGGCGGGTCGGTCGACCGGCGGAGATCGTCGGCGCGGTGCTGTACCTGGCCTCGGACGCCTCGAGCTTCACCACCGGCGCGACCCTGCGGGTCGACGGGGGCATCCCGTAGGAGGCGAGCGCGCGGAGACCGCTCCGGGTGTCCTGCCGACGGCAGACGCGTGGTCGATCAGGCTCCCGGGAGCTGGATCGGCGTGTGGGTGATGTCTGCGCTCGTGTTGAGCGCACCGAGGATCTCGCGGGCCGCTGAGCTGGTGCGGCGGCGCATCGCCTTGCGGGCGGCGTCCGGTTCGCGCGAGATGATGGCGTCGACGATCGCGCGGCGTTCCGGGATGCGCTCGGGTGGCATCGACGGGTCGAGCCGGATGGACAGGCGCGCCACCCGCTCGAGGTCGTCGAAGATCGCGACCGCGGTGGCGGCGAGGCGGTGGTTGCCGGAGCCGTTGGCGATGATGGCTTCGAACTCGTAGTTCGCGCGGAGCCGCTCCTCGAAGTGCGGTCCGCCGAGCTGGCCGTCGATGTCGTCGACGCACAGTGCGACCAGCCGGGCCCGGGTGTCGGGGGGCAACCCACGGTCGGCGCACAGCGCCGCTGCCTCGGACTGGACGAGCGAGCGCATGTCGCACAGGTCGGCGGCGTCGCTGAGCGTGATGTCGGCGACGACGTACCCGGCGCGGGCCAGCGGGCGGACGTGGCCGTCGCGATGCAGCCGGGCCAACGCCTCGCGTACCGGCGTCTTGCTCAGGCCCCAGTCGCGGGCCACCTCCAGCTCGGTGAACACGACGCCCGGTGGCCGCTGCAGCTCGATGATCTGCCGCTTCAACCGCCGGTATGCCTGCTCCATCAGGCCGCCCTGCGTGGGTGCGCGCAGCAGGTCCGGTAGCTGATCCATGCACGTCCCCGATCCCCGAACCGGCCGGTTCGCCCGCCGAGAGTATCAGCACTGATCCACGGTCGTATCCGGGTCGGCAATCTAAGTATCTCGATGATGGCTTGATAATATCTTATAGTCGCTCTACGGTATCTCAAACTTCCCGGTGCTGCCCACCTGGGAGGACGAGACACCTCCGAAGGAGAGCAACCTCGTGAGCGGTGTTCCAGATCGTTCGACCCTGGGTTGGCGCGTCGGCGCCGACATCGGCGGTACCTTCACCGACGTCATCGCGCTCGGGCCGGGCGGTCAGGTGGTGCCGGTCAAGCTGCTGTCGACACCTCCGGACTTCGCCACCGGTGTCGTCGCGGCCACCGTCGCAGCGATCCTGGAGGCCGGCGCCGGGGCGGACGCCGTGCTGGCGATGCTGCACGGGACGACGGTCGCGACCAACGCGATCCTGGAGATGGACGGCGCGCGGACTGCGGTGGTGACCACCCGTGGTTTCCGCGACGTGCTCGAGCTCGGGAGGCTCCGCCGCCCGAGCCTGTACGACCTGTCATGGGTGAAACCGCGCCCGCTGGCCGCTCGTCGCCATCGCTACGAGCTCGCGCAACGCATCACGGCCGACGCCCGCCTGGATCCGCCCGCAGATCCGGGCGAGATCGCCGACATGGCGGAGCTGATGCGCGCGGCCGACGTCGAGGCCGTGGCCGTCTGCCTGATCAACTCGTACCTGCGCCCGGACGAGGAGCGCCGCGTCGCGCAGCTGCTCCGCGAAGCGCTCCCGGGCGTGTACGTGACGGCGTCGGTGGATGTCTCCCCGGAGGCAGGCGAGTTCGAACGGATGAGCACCGCCGCCGTCAACGCCTACGTCGGACCGGTCGTGCACAGCTACGTCACCACGTTGGCGACCGATCTGCGCTCCGCCGGGATCACCGCGCCCCTGCTGGTGATGCAGTCCAGCGGGGGACTGCTCGACGCGGAGGGCGTCATCGACCGTCCGGTGAACATCATCGAGTCGGGTCCCGCGGCAGGCGTGACCGCGGTGCAGAAGCTCGCCCGGTTCCTGGGCCTCGATGCTGTGGTCGCGTTCGACATGGGTGGAACGACCGCGAAGGCATCCCTGATCGAACGCGGGGAGCCGTTCGTGGCCCGTGACTACGAGGTCGGCGGCGGGATGAACGTCGCGCGCGGCCTGGGAAGCGGCGCCGGGTACCCCGTGCGGGCGCCCTCCATCGACATCGCCGAGGTCGGTGCCGGCGGGGGGAGCGTCATCACCACCGACGCGGCAGGCGCGCTCCATGTCGGTCCGGGCAGCGCCGGGTCCCGTCCGGGCCCGGCCTGCTACGGCAACGGCGGCGACCGGGCCACCCTCACCGACGCGAACGTGGCACTGGGATACCTCAGCCCGGACTCGCTGGCCGGTGGCCGCGTCGCGATCCATCCCGACCTCGCGACCAAGGCTCTCACCGTGGTCGCCGAACAGCTCGGAACGGACGTACCCACCGCCGCGCGCGGCGCCTACGACGTCGCCGTGTCCGGCATGACGGCAGCGGTCAAGGCCGTGACCAGCGAGCGCGGCCGGGATCCGCGGGAGGCCACCATGGTTGCGTTCGGCGGGGCCGGGCCCCTCTACGCCGCCGGACTCGCCAGGGAGCTCGGCATCGCCACCGTCATCGTCCCGTGCCATCCCGGTCTGTTCAGCAGCCTCGGTCTCCTCGTCGCCGACGTCGAGCGCCAAGGCGTCACCCCGTATCGCGCCGACCTCGCCGACGTCGCGGCGCTCGCAGCGGAGTTCGACCAGCTCGCCGCCGCGGTCGTGGCCGCGCTGCGGGCTGACGGGAACGGCCCGGTCCCGACCGTGGAGCGGCTGCTCGACATGCGCTATCGCGGCCAGCGGTTCGAGCTGCGGATCCCGCTGCCCGACGGCGACGTCGACGCCGCGCTGCTGGCAGCGACCCGCAGCCGATTCCACGCCGAGCACCGGCGCACCTACGGCAGAACCGGCTCCGACGACCTCGTCGAGATCGTCGCGGTGCGGGTCCGGGCCCGGATCCCCAACCCCGTCGCCATCGATCGGTTCCTGCGCATGCCGCACGCGACGGGTCGGGCCCCGACCTCCCGCACGTGCTGGTTCGGCGAGCCCGTCGAGACCCCGGTGATCGGGCGCGGCGACCTCGGGACCGAACCGACCCCCGGTCCCCTCATCGTGGAGGACATGGACGCGACGACCCTCGTCCCACCCGGCGCGACAGCCCGCCGAGACGGCGCCGGCAACATCGTCATCACGTGGAGCGCACCGTGATCCGCGACGCCGCGACCTTCGAGGTCTTCCGCAACGCCGTGACCGGTGTCGCCGACGAGATGGCGGTCACGATCCTGCGCACCGCACATTCCCAGATCGTCGCATCGAGCATGGACTTCTCCGCGGCGCTGTGTGACGGCGACGGCCGGGTCATCGCCCAGGCCAACACCTGTCCGGTGCACCTCGGTTCGATCCCCGATGCGATGGCAGCCGTGCTGGAGGAGTTCGGCACCACCATCGCCGACGGCGACGTCTACCTGCTCAACGATCCCTCCCGCGGTGGCATGCACCTGCCCGACATCTTCGCCATCGCTCCGGTCTTCGGCGACCCGGAGACGCTGCTGGGGTACGCCGTGACCGTGGTCAACCACGCCGACGTCGGTGGTTGGGTCGCCGGCTCGATGGCGGTGCAGTCCACCAGCATCTTCGCCGAGGGCGTGCAGATCCCACCGTCTCGACTCGTCGACGGCGGCATGATCAACACGACCTTCCTCGACCTGATCCTGCGCAACGTCCGCGAACCGGACCTGCTGCGCGGTGACCTGGACTCGCAGCTCGCGGCGTGCCACGCCGGGGCCGTCGGATTGCGTGCACTGGCCGATCGCCACGGAACGGCCGGCTTCGCGGTACTCGTCGACGACCTGCTCGACTACTCCGAGACGCTGCTGCGCGCAGCACTGGCCGAGGCCGTCCCCGGCACCTATGCCTTCACCGACCACATCGACGACGACGGGCTCGGCTCGGGCCCGATCCCGTTCGCGGTGCAGGTCACGCTCGACGAACGCGGCGTGCTGCTGGACTTCACCGGCTCGTCCCCGCAGGTGGCTTCCGCGCTCAACGCCACGGCGTCCTTCACCCGCTCGGCCGCCTATGCCGCTGTCCAGGGCGTGCTGGGCGGTCACATCCCGTCCAACAGCGGCTTCTACCGCCCGTTCTCCTTCCGCATCCCCGACGCGTCGATCCTCGACGCGCGTCGACCGGCCGCTCGCGGTGCCCGCGGGCTGGTCGCCTACCGGATCATCGACACCGTCCTCGGCGCGCTGGCCCCGGCCTTCCCCGGCCGGGTGCCGGCGGCGGGGGACGGTGGACCCGACTCCGTGGCCATCGGCATCACCGACGAGCGCGGTGCATCGGTGGTGCTCTGGGACGTGCTCTGCGGCGCATGGGGCGCGCGCCCCGACCGCGACGGTGTCGATGGGATCAGTCCGCTGGGCGCCAACCTCGCCAACACCCCGATCGAGGAGATCGAACGTTCCGGCCATGTCCGGATCGACGGCTACGGCTACCTCCCCGACACCGGCGGCGCCGGTCGGTTCCGGGGCGGGCTGGCCACCTTCCGTGACATCACCGTGCTGGCGGCCGAGGCGAGCGTGCAGATCCGCTCCGATCGCCGGACGTTCCTGCCCTACGGACTCGACGGTGGCGCGCACGGAACCCCGTCGCTCAACGTGCTGCATCCGGGCACCCCGCACGAGCAGCTGCTGCCGTCGAAGCCCCATCTCGTGCTCGCGGCCGGCAGCCGCATCCGGCACGTCACCGCAGGCGGGGGTGGCTTCGGCGATCCCCACGATCGCGCGCCCGCTGCGGTGCTCGACGACGTCATCGAGGAGAAGGTGACGCCCGAGGGCGCCGCGCGCGACTACGGCGTCGTCATCACCGCCGCCCGCGAACTCGACCTCGACGCCACCGCCGCGTTGCGCACGCCCGTCAGCCCCCTCCACCCCCTCTCCCGAGAGGCACGCCCATGACCGACACCGTCGACACGACGCAGCGCGGCAGGACCTCCGACGAGCACCGCATGTGGCGGCGCGTCGGATGGCGGATCATCCCGCTGATCGGGGTCGCCTACGTCACGAGCTACATCGACCGCGCCAACCTCGGCTACATCGCCGCGCCGCTGTCGCGCGACCTCGGGCTCACCGCGGCACAGATCGGCCTCGCCGGTGGGCTGTTCTTCATCGGCTACATCCTGGTCGAGGTGCCCAGCAACCTCATGCTCCACCGCTTCGGGGCCCGGAAATGGATCACCCGGATCCTGGTCAGCTGGGGCCTGATCACGGCGGGAACCGCGGCGGTGAACTCACCTGCCGCGCTCTACATCGCGCGGCTGCTGCTCGGCTTCGCCGAAGCCGGCCTCGCCGCCGGCATCCTGCTGTACCTGACGTTCTGGTTCCCCCGCCAACAGCGTTCCTGGGCGCTGTCGGCGTTCTTCCTGATGATCCCGGTGTCGTCGATCATCGGGGCTCCACTCGCGGCAGGCCTGTTGACCTGGGGCCAGCAGCTGCTGGGGATCACCGGATGGCGGGCGCTGTTCCTCGTCGAGGGCACCGTCACGGTACTGGTCGGCATCCTCATCTTCCTGCTGCTGCCGGATCGGCCCGCCGATGCGCGCTGGCTGACCGACTCCGAGAAGCAGAACATCGCCGCCGTGCTCAGCGCCGAGGCGGCCGAGCAGCGATCGCGCGGCGCGTTGACCGGGATGCGGCAGGCGCTGACGAGCGGCCGGGTGTGGGCGCTCGCGGTGTCGTTCTTCGCGATCGTGTTCGGGCTCTACCCGCTGGCCTTCTTCCTCCCGACGATGATCGCGTCACTCACCTCGAGCATCGCAGGCGCCGCCGATGTGAGCAGCGTGCTGCTCTCGAGCATCCCCTACGTCGTCGGGGCCGTCGCGATGATCGTCTGGTCCCGCCTCATGGCGCACCGCTCCGCGGTCGTCGCGACGGCGATCCCGATGGGGATCGGTGCCGTCGGGCTGGTGCTCGCCACGTTCACCCAGAACGGCACGCTGTTCATCGCCGCCGTGTGCGTCAGCGTCGCCGGCATCTACACCGCGATGCCCCAGTTCTGGCGGATCCCCGCACTCGGCCTGACCGGGGCGGCCGCCGCCTCCGGTATCGCGCTGATCAACTCGGTGAGCAACCTCAGCGGCTTCATCGCCCCCTACGTGACCGGTGCCATCCAGACCGCGACGGGCAGCTACACCCCGGCCCTCCTCATGATCGCCGGGGTGATGGTCGTCGGGGTCGGCATCGTCATCGGGGTCGGTCGCCGGGTCGAGTCGGGTCGATGATCACGATGCTGGATCGACTCGCCGCGCTGGAACTCGCCGACCGGCCGCGCCGCTCCGATGCGCGCCGCCTGGTGCCCATGGCCGGCGTGCCCAACGTTCCGATGGCCGAGCACGTCGTGGAGGCGGCAACCCGGGCCGCCGCCTCGGTCTTCCGCCGCGACAGCCGCGGTGCGCCCGCCCTGCGCGCGGCGCTCGCCGGTCACCTCGGCGCGGAGTTCGGACTCGACGTCGACCCCGCGCGGGAACTGCTGATCACCCACGGTGCCCAGCACGGCATGAGTGTGGCCCTGCGTGCCCTGCTGGCTCCGGGTGCCGAGGTGGTCATCCCGGCCCCCACCTACTTCTTCGACGGGATGGTGCGGATGGCGGGCGCCCGGCCGGTGTACGTGCCTGCGGCCCGACGTGCCGGCTGGGCGACCGATGTGGAGGCCGTCGCCGGCGCGATCACCGACGCGACCCGCGCCATCCTGCTCTGCAACCCGAACAACCCGACCGGGCACGTCCCGTCCGCCGACGAGCTGGCGCGGTTGGTCCACCTCGCCGCGCAGCACGACCTGGTCGTGTTCTCGGACGAGTCCTACGCGCGCTACGTCCACGACGGTCCCGGGTACCTGCCCCTGCAGTCGTTGCGCGAGCGGCACCCCCACCTCGTCACGGTGACCAGCCTCAGCAAGAACTACGCCTTCAGCAACTGGCGCGTCGGCTACGTCCACGCCCCGGCACACCTGCTGCAGGCCATCCATCGTGCGTTCGAATGGGACGCCATCAACGTCGGCGAGGTGCCGCAGGCGGCCGCGCTGGCGGTCATCACCGGTCCACAGGAATGGCTCGACATCATCTACGCGCGCTTCCGCGATCGTCGTGACCTCCTGCAGACCTCGATCGAGACGGCCGGGTTGACGGCGGTGCGGCCCGCCGCCGGGGTCTTCACCTTCGCCGACCTCACCGCAACCGGCATGCAGGGCCGGGCCCTCGAGGATCTGCTCCTCCACCACGGGGTGGCAGGCATCGCCGGGAACGCGTTCCACGGGCCGGCCACCCATGCCCGGCTCCTCTACGGCGGCACCGAGGACAGCCTGATCGAAGTCGGGCGTCGGCTCGCCGACCTCGTGGCCGAGACGGTGAGCTCCGCGTCGGCGTGACCACCGGCGGAACCTCCGCCGGCCGATCACGACGCCGAGGGCCTGCATTCCGTGGGGGTTGATCGGATCCTGCTGGAGGCCGAGACGACCCGGGCCACGTTCTACCGCCATTTCCCGGGGAAGGAGGATCTGGTCGTCGCTGTTCGCGCCGGGGGCTCCCGGAGGCTGAGCGCTCCCGGAGCCGCTCTACTCGTCCCGCACGAACGGCGCGCTCGTCCACCGGATATGGACGAACGCGCCGTTCGTTGCGCCCGGACCGCGATTCTCACCGGCCGGGCCCGCCCAGTGCTGACCGGAGGGCGCGGGCCTGCTCGGTCCAGAACAGGGCGGGGGCGGCGCCTTCGAGTGATCGGGGCCGGTAGAGGCGTAGTGACGCGCCGGCGCTGACGACGTCCTCGATGAGGATGTCGGGTGGTGGCGGTGGTGTGCGGATCTTGATGTTGCCGAGGAGGCGGGTGAGCCGCGGGCCCATGGTGAACTTCGGGATGAACCGCCCGATCTTCAGGTCGGGGTGGAACGCGGACGTCTTGGGCACGACTCTCCTGACGATCTCGGTCGGTCGATTCTTGCGGGAAGGTGGCCTTGCTGCCAACCAGGGTCGCCGGTTGCCGACCCGACCGGCGTGATCTCATGGCCTCGACTTGATCGGGGAGGGCATGTGTCGGACTTCGTGGTGAGCGCCTGGCTCAACGGGACGTGGGCTGCCGAGGACGTCGTAGCGGTGGCGAAGGACGTGGAGGCCGCCGGCTACGACGGCATCTGGCTGGCCGATCACTTCATGGCCAACACCGGTACCGCCGAGCGCTCGGACACCCCGCTGTTCGAGTGCTTCGGCCTTCTCGCCGGGCTCGCCACGGTGGTGCCTCGGGTCCGGTTGGGCAGCCTCGTCGCCTCGATGACCTACCGGCATCCCGCGGTGCTGGCCAACACCGCCGCCACGATCGACGAGCTCAGCGGCGGCCGGTTGGTACTGGGCATGGGCGCGGGCTGGCAGCTCAACGAACATGCCGCGTACGGCATCGAGCTCGGCTCCGTCACGGAACGGATCGACCGTCTCGAGGAAGGCCTGGCCGTGCTCACCGGCATGCTCCGTACCGAGCGGACGACCGTCGAAGGCACCCACTACACGGTCACCGACGCGCCCCGGGTCCCGACGAGCGGACGCCGCATCCCGATCATGCTGGGCGCCGCGGGCGAGCGGCGGATGCTCGGTGTCGTCGCGCGCCGGGCCGACGAGTGGAACTGCTGGTCCACGCCGGAGCTGTTCGCACGCAAGTCCGCGGTGCTCGACGAGCACTGCGCGCGGATCGGTCGCGACCCGCGCACGATCCGCCGCTCGACCCAGGCCATCCTCGACATCGACGGCACCCCGACCGAGTCGCGCCAGCCGATCATCGCCGGCTCGGTGAACCAGATCGTGGATGTCATCGGCCGCTGGCGCGAGGCGGGCCTCGACGAGCTGATCGTGCCGGGTATCCGCAGTGATGCCGCGGATGCCCGCGTCCTGTTCGAACGGTTCCACGCCGAGATCCGACCGCAACTGGGTTGAACCGACGGCGATGGGTCGGCCGGCGGGTGCCGGGGCGGTCGGCGGTGGCGGGCGGGTGATGGTCGAATGAGGGAATGCCGGAGCCCGAGCGTGTACTGGCCATCGTCGCTCATCCCGACGACATCGACTTCACCCTCGCCGGCACGGTGGCGGCCTGGACCGGCGCCGGCGTCTTCGTCGCGTACTGCATCCTCACCGACGGGGACGCGGGTGGGTTCGATCCGGCGGTGCCCCGGTCGGAGATCGGCGCGATCCGGCGGGCCGAGCAGCGAGCCGCCGGTGCGGCCGTCGGTGTGTCGGAGATCGAGTTCCTCGGCTATCCCGACGGCCGCCTGACCGTGACGCTGGAGCTGCGGCGCGACATCGCGGCGTGCATCCGGCGTGTGCGCCCCGATCTCGTCGTGGTGTCGTCCCCGGTCCGCGACCTGCGCAGCATGTACGGCAGCCATCCCGACCACACGGCGGCAGGTGAGGCCGCGCTGTGCGCGGTCTATCCCGACGCCCGCAACCCGTTCGCGTTCCCGGAGCTCGCCGCGGCCGGCCTCGCCGCCCACACGGTGCCGACGGTGTGGGTGATGAGTCCCAACGACCGGGCCGAGCACTACGTCGACATCACCGACGTGTTCGACCGCAAGATCGCCGCCCTGCGGGCGCATGACAGCCAGACCGGGCACCAGCCGGACCTGGACGAACGCATGAGGTTGTGGGGCAGCGCGCAGGCGCGCGCGGCGGGGCTTGCCGAGGGACGGCTGGCCGAAGGGTTCCTGGTGCTGGACACGCTGTGACGGCTCCGCTCCGCGAGCTCCGCGATTTATAGTACTTGAGTAACATACTTAGATGCTGTATCTAAGGAGTGCGACGTACGTCGGAGAGCTCCCAGGAGGCGTCAAGTGGCCACGACCGAACCGTCCTCAATGATCTTGTCTGCTGCTGTCATGCACGGTCTGGGCATGCATCAGGGTGCGTGGCTCGCGAGGGAGGGCGACGCGTCCGACTACGTGTCGCCGGAGCTCTTCACCGAGATCGCCCGCACCGCCGAGTCCGGGAAGCTGCACGCGATCTTCTTCGCCGACGGCCTGACGAACGCCGAGCAGGGCACCAGCCTGCCCTGCGGCGCACTCGACCCGACGATCCTGCTGGCCCACATGGCCGCGGCGACGACCAGGCTCGGGCTGGTCTCCACCGCCACCACCACCTACAACACCCCCTACGAGCTGGCCCGCCGGTTCGGCTCGCTGGATCACCTCAGCCGTGGCCGCATCGGGTGGAACGCGGTGGCCACGTTCAACCCGGCCGCGGCGGCGCAGTTCGGAACCGGCGAGCTGCCTGATCACGAGAACCGCTACAAGCGCATGAACGAGTTCGTCGACGTCATGGTCGCGTTGTGGGACAGCTGGGAGGAGGGTGCACTCGTCGGCGACAAGGCGAGCGGTGTCTTCGCGCGCGCCGACCTCGTCCACGAGATCAACCACAACGGCGAGTACTACAGCGTCAAGGGGCCGCTGCCGTTCCCGCGCAGCCCGCAGGGCAGGCCCGCGCTCTTCCAGGCCGGGTCCTCGCCCGACGGTCGCGACCTCGCCGCACGCACGGCTGACGTCGTGTTCACCGCGCAGCACCTGCTCGACGGCGCGGTCGAGTTCCGCGCCGACATGCGGGCCCGTGCTGCCGCGCACGGTCGCGATCCCGACCGGATGAAGGTCCTACCCGGGATCCTGCCCGTGCTGGGGGCGACGGAGGCCGCGGCGCAGGAGCGGCGCCGCCACCTGGACGACGTGCTGGGCACCGGACCCGAGCTGCTCAAGCTCGCCCGCCGGGTCGGGGTCCCCGTCGAGGCGCTCGAGCTGGACAAGCCGTTCCCGGTGCACCTGGTCGGGCCCGACGCGGAGTTCTCCGGTTCGGTCGGCTTCCGCTCCTCGCTGATCAACCTCGCGGTGCAGGAGAACCTGACGGTGCGGGGGCTGCTCGCCCGCTACGGCGGTGGCCACCACCAGGTCGTCGGCACTCCCGAGCAGCTCGCCGACATCATGGCGACCTGGATCGCTGCCGGCGCCGCCGACGGCTTCAACCTCATGGTCGACATGCTGCCGTCGGGCTTCCACGACGTGGTCGACATGCTGGTGCCCGAGCTGCAGGCCCGCGGCATGTTCCACCTCGACTACGAGCACGCGACCCTCCGCGAGAACCTCGGCGTCGTGCCCGCCCGGCAGCTCGCCGGGTCGGCGGCGTAGTCGTACCCGCCGGCGTCGACCCGCGTGTGGTCGACGCCGGCGGCCGCCTGCAGGAGCTCGCGGCCCGCACCGAACCGGCTGAGCGGGCGTCGAATGCATTCGGGCTGTCAGGATCTTTCGAGAACGGTGGACAACGACACGCTGAAATTGTCGGCCCAGACGGCGAGTGCGCGCACTCGCCGTTCTTCGTCGAGGTCGTCGGTGAGCGTTCGAAATTTCTCGCGAACGCGCCCGTACAGATCGAGAACCAATTTCTCGCCGGGCTCGGTGATGCGGACGAGGGTGACCCGCTTGTCTTCCGGGGACGGTAGCCGGGCCACGTATCCGACGGCCTCGAGATCCTTGATCAGCCGGGACACGAGGCCGGCCGGGATGTCGAGTCGGACGGCGAGCTCGCCGACCTGCCTGGTGCGCGCGGGAATGCCGATCAGTTGGACCAGTGCCTGGAAGGCCAGTGGGTCGAGCTCGACCTTGCGCGCCTCGGTGTCGATCATGCGGAATGCGCGGCGCATGAGGTAGCGGGCATCGGCCACCGCCATGAGCTGATCGTCGCTGTAATCCATGTCGGCCCCCGTTGCTGCGATCCGTGGATCGGGATCGCGCGAAATGGTCGCGCGCGGCATCGCCGAGTGTATCGGTAATCGTCGTTCGGCGGTGGACGTGGTGGGTGCCGTGGGCGACGAGCCGGGTGCATCGGCCATTCCGGCGAACCGTGCGACAGGGATTCTCGCGACGACTCGTCAATCGGCCTTGACGCGCTACCCCACCTGAAGTATACCTAGCACTCCGCTCAACGGTACATGTGTTTCGTTGAACGGAACATGAGCAGACCGTCGCTGTGGACGACCTCGCCGCAGCTCACGCCCTCTGTCCGATGTCGAGAGGAGGCCGATCCAGTGCCTGCGCAAGGACGGAACACGGCGGCCGCGCGAGTTGGCGCGGAGCCGGCTGCGGGAGGCGCGGCATGACCGACGTCCACCTCGAACCACCGGCCGCGGCCGCGGCCGCCGACGTGCCGGCGGACCGGCCGCTCGTGACCGTCGAGCCGGTGGGGGCGTGGGTCCGCTACCGGGCGGCCGTGCTCGGCACGGTCGGCGTGCTGATCCTGCTCGTCGGGTGGCAGCTCGTCTCGAGCCTCGCCCTGATCGACCCGCTCTACATCAGCTCGCCGATCCGCATCGTCGAGGCGGCACCCGTGGCGATCACCGACGACGGGTTCCTGCACCACATCGCGGTCAGCGCCCAGGAGTTCGTGCTCGGCATGCTGCTGGTGATCCTCACCGGCATCCCGTTCGGCATGCTCGCCGGCTGGTACCGCCCGGTCCGCGAGCTCAGCGATCCGGTGGTGTCGGCGCTGTTCGCGACGCCCATCGTCGCGCTGGTCCCGATACTGGTGCTGACGCTGGGCATCGGCGTGGGCTCGAAGGTCGCCTTCGTCTACCTGCTCGCGGTGTGGCCCGTGGTGATCAACACGACGGCGGGCATCCGCGACATCGACCCCGGGGTGATCCGGATGGCGCGGACCTTCGGTGCCGGGGACTGGCGGATCTTCCACACGATCGCCCTGCCCGCGAGCGTCCCGCACATCATCGTCGGGCTGCGCAACGCCGTCTCCCGCGGCATCATCGCGGTCGTCGTGGGCGAGCTGTACGGCGCCTCGGCCGGCATCGGCTACTACCTCAACCAGACCGGCCAGATCTTCCAGACCGACCGCTACTACTTCGCGGTCGTGTTCCTGGCGCTGGTCGGGGTGCTGCTCGGGCTGCTGCTGACGGCGCTGGAGTCGCGGGTGTCCGGTTGGAAGGTGGACCGGTGAGCGAGCTTGCGAGCGAATCATCGGCGCGGCGCGAGCTTGCGAGCGAATCATCGGCGCGGCGCGAGCTGGCGAGCGAATCATCGGCGCGGCGCGAGCTGGCGAGCGAATCATCGGCGCGGAACGGGCAGGCGCCCGCCAAGCTCGTGGCCAGCGGTGTGCGCATCGGCTACCGGACGCGCGAGGGCCGATCGAGCCGGTTCGTGACCGTCGTCGACGGGATCGACCTGCGGGTCCGGGAGGGTGAGTTCCTGTGCATCGTCGGCCCGTCCGGCTGCGGGAAGACGACGTTCATGTCTGCCATCACCGGGATGCTCCCGCTCGCGGGAGGGCGCTTCGAGCTCGACGGTGAGCCGATCACCGGCCCCGGCACGGACCGGGCCATGGTCTTCCAGGGAGCACAGCTGCTCCCGTGGCGCACGGTCCGCGGCAACGTGGGCTACGGCCTCGAGGTGCTCGGCCGCAGCCGTGTCGAGCGCACGGCCCGCGTCGACGAATTGCTCGATCTCGTCGGGCTGGGTGAGTTCGCCGACCACTACCCCCACCAGCTCTCCGGCGGGATGCAGCAGCGGGCCAACCTGGCCAGGGCGCTGGCGGTCGACTCCGACGTCCTGCTGCTCGACGAGCCCTTCGCCGCGCTCGACGCCCAGACCCGCGAGCACATGCAGGAGGAGCTGACCCGGATCTGGGCCCAGCAGAAGAAGACCTCCGTGCTGGTGACGCACTCGATCAGCGAGGCCGTCTTCCTCGCCGACCGGGTCGTCGTGTTCGGCCCGCGCCCCGCCCAGGTGCGGAAGATCGTCGAGATCGAGCTGTCGCGCCCGCGTCACCTCGACGTCAAGCACACCGCGGAGTTCCGCGAGCTCGAACGCACCGTGTGGGACCTCATCGAGTCCGGTCACGGAGCCGGCGCCGCAGCCGAGACCGGCGGCGGCGCCCCCACCCCCAGGAGGACAGTTCAGTGAGAGCACGCCGTGTAGGGCCGTTGCGCTGGGTGGCGGGCCTCGCCGCCGTCATGCTGATCGTCGCCGGATGCGGTTCGGGGGCCACGCCTGCCGCGGGCGGCGGCGGATCGGCCCCGGGAGGCGTCCGCACGATCAAGATCGCTCTCGGTGCGACGACCGCGGCGTCGATCCCGCTCTGGGTCGGCATCGACAAGGGCATCTTCGCCAAGCACAACCTCGACGTGCAGATGATCACGCTGTCGGGCACCAAGGCGCCGCCCGCACTGGCCAGCGGTTCGGTCCAGATCTCCGACTCGGGGATCTCCGACCTGGCAGGGGCCATCGTCGCGGGCTCGCCCATCACGATCGTCGGCACGACCTACCCCTTCCAGTTCTTCCGGATGTACGGGAAGAAGGGGATGACCTCGCCATCGCAGCTCGCCGGCAAGACGATCGCCGCGAGCAGTGCCGGTTCCGCATCCGACACCGCCATCGAGAGCGCGATGGCGGCATCGGGTCTGCAGCGCGGCAAGGACTACCAGGTGACGTTCATCGGCGACAACGGCGCGCGGAGCGCGGCACTGGAACAGGGTGTCGTCGACGCGATCATCGTCTCGCCGCCCACGGCGCAGTTGGTGGAGCAGAAGGGCTTCCCCGACATCGCCGACCTGATCTCGGACAAGGCCCCCTACGGCTACTCGAGCTTCGGGGTGCTCAAGAGCTGGGCCGCCGACAACCGCGCCGAGCTGGTCGACTTCCTCTCCGCCTACGCGGAGGCGGTCGATGCCAGCCGGACCGACACGCAGGCCGCCTCGGCCGCTGCCACCAAGAACCTCAACCTCACCGACCCCGCTGTCGTCGCCGACGTGCTGAAGGTCAGCGTCGCCGTGATGCCGGCCTTCCCGTCGACCGACGTCGCCACCGTCGCGGCCACCACGAAGCTCAGCCAGAACCCGGCCGTCGTGAAAGCGGACCCGAGCAGCCTGATCGACAACTCGTTCGTCGACGAGGCGAAGAAGAAGGGGACTGCCGGTGGGTCGTGACGCGGAAGTCGTGCTTGACACACCTTCGAGATCGGATCTAGCGTTCCGACGCCTCAAGGAAACAAGTGTTTCGTTGAAGAAAACAGGAGGAGCGATGCTGCTTCCGGTCATCTCCGCCGTGCCGGGCTCCGCATGAGCACCGACGAGCACATCCCGACCTCGACGGTGCCTGTCTCGGCAGCGAGCGAGCAGGTGGCGGCCGAGCCCGGCGGGCCGCCCTCCCGGATGACCCGCTACCTGTGGCTGGTCCTCGCCTCGGCGTTCCTCGCGTGGATGTTCGACTCCATCGCGCTCAACGTCTTCACCCTGATCCTGACCCCGAGCATGGCCGACCTCCTGCACACCACCGACCGGGCCGCCATCGTCGGCACCGGCGGGCTGATCGTGGCCATCAAGCTCGCGGCATGGGGCATCGGCGGCACGCTGTTCGGCGTGCTCACCGACCGGTTCGGCCGGGCCCGGATCATGCTCGTCACGATCCTCATCTACGCCGTGTTCACCGCACTGAGCGCCGCCTCCCAGGACTGGGTGCAGCTCGCGGTGTTCCAGGCGATCGCCGGGCTGGGCATCGGAGGGGAGTGGTCGGCGGGTGCCGCGCTGCTCGCGGAGAGCCTGCCGGAACGGCTCCGGCCCAGGTTGATGATCGTGATGCAGCTGGCCTTCTCGGTCGGCTACTTCTTCGCCGCCGTCGTGAACCTCGGCGTCGGCGCCTCGAGCTGGCGGCTCGTGCTCGTCTGGTGCGCGGCACCGGCGGTTCTCGTGCTGGTCCTGCGGCTGTTCGTCAAGGAGCCCGAACAGTGGGTCCGCGTGCAACGCCGATCCGGTCAGGCGCTGGGCAGCCTGCGCAGGCTGTTCGAGCCCGACCTGCGGCGGCGCACGCTGGGCGGGTTCTTCAGCGCCGCGGCGCTGATGGTCGGCTCGTTCGCCGCCACCACGTTCACGCCCTCCTGGATCGCGTCGCTCTCCACGGGCGGGGCCGCCGTGGCCGCGCAGAACACGAGCTACTTCGCGATGCTGCTCAACGGCGGCGCCATCGTCGGCTACGTCGCGCTGATCTGGCTGACCGCCTCGCGGATCGGGCGGCGCGGTTCGTACTTCGTGTTCTGCCTCGGGTCGCTGGTCACGGCGATCCTGATGTTCAGCCTCGCGCGGTCCGTCGACGCGATCCTGTGGGTGACGCCGATCGCCGGGTTCTTCATGCTGGGTGGGTTCGGGGTCTTCGCGGTCTGGCTGCCCGAGATGTTCCCGACGGCGGTCCGCGGCACCGGGCAGGGCTTCTGCTTCAACTTCGCCCGCATCATCACCGGCGTCGGCACCTTGACCACCGGGGTGCTGGTCGGCGGGCTGGGCTCGTTCCCGACCGCGGGGCTGATCGTCTCGCTGGTGTTCGCGGTCGGGTTGTTCACGATCTGGATCGGCCCGGAGACCCGTGGCTGGCGATTGAGCGACGCGTGAGGCGACCTGCACGCGGAGATCTGCACGCGGAGACGCGGAAAGGACGGGCATGACCGAGTACGTCGTCCACGAGAGGACGGGGCGGGTCTCCCGGATCCGGCTCGAGCGCCCCGCGGCCGCCAACCGGATCCACAGCACGATGATGGGCCAGCTCATCGACGCGCTCGACGCGGCGACCGCAGCCGGCTCGGACATCGTGGTCATCTCCGGGGCCGGCCCGGACTTCTCCGTGGGTCGCGACCAGCACGAGGTGCTGCCGGCGGGGATGTCGAAGCTCGACAACACGGCACTGATCGTGGCGGCCAACCGGTCGCTCGCCGCCTTCCCGGGGATCACGCTCGCGGTGGTGCAGGGTCGCGCACTCGGCTTCGGGTGCGGGCTCGCGCTGCAGTGCGACCTGAGCATCGCCGCCGACACCGCCGAGCTCGGGTTCGACGAGATCCATCACGGCACGGCACCGGCGTTCGTCATGTCGTACCTGGAGGACTACGTCGGTCCGCGGCGGGCGCTCGACCTCATCGTCACCGGCCGGGCGCTGCCCGCGGCGGAGGCCGAGCGCTACGGCATGGTGTCGCGCGTCGTCGCGGCCGACGGGCTCGCGGCCGCGGCCGCGGAGATGGTGGCCGACCTGCTGCGCAGCCCGGGGGAGCTGCTCGCCCGTTGCAAGGCCTACCTGCGGGAGAACCGGGCGGTGGCCCCGGCCGATCGCCTTGACCACGCCTTCGCGACGTTCGCGCGGCGCATGGGCGCTCCCGCGCCCGCCTGACGTGCCCCCGCAGAGCTCACGGGCGATCCGGTTCCACCGCTACGGGGGTCCGGACGAGCTGGGCCTCGTCGACGTGCCGATGCCCG
This sequence comes from Pseudonocardia sp. GCM10023141, assembly GCF_042653605.1. Taxonomy (NCBI): domain Bacteria; kingdom Bacillati; phylum Actinomycetota; class Actinomycetes; order Pseudonocardiales; family Pseudonocardiaceae; genus Pseudonocardia; species Pseudonocardia sp. GCM10023141. The sequence continues at coordinate 217,695 of NZ_JBHSIR010000009.1, read as the reverse complement.
AGCCCGCGGCGGGGGAGGTGCGCCTGCGCGTCGTCGCGGCCGGGGTGAACCCCGTCGAGTGCCGGATCCGGCGGGGTGACCTGGCGAGCGGGACACCGCTGCCGGCGCCCCGCGGCCTCGGCACCGACGTCGCGGGGGTCGTGGACGCGGTCGGCGCCGGCGTGGAGGAGCTCGTACCGGGCGACGAGGTCTTCGGGAGGGCGCTGTGCGACGGGTACGCCGAACACGCCATCGCCGTCCCCTCCGACCTCATAGCCCGGCCGGCGGAGCTGCCGTGGGACGTCGCCGCGAGCATCGCCATCCCCGGTGAGACAGCCTTCCGGACACTGGGCCTCCTCGGCGTCGTCGCGCCGGCCGGTGGCACCACCGTGCTCGTGCACGGCGCTTCCGGCGGGGTCGGGACGGTCGCCGTCCAGCTGGCGGTGCTGCGGGGTGCCCGCGTGCTGGGCACGGCAGGCGAGGCCCACCACGAGCGGCTGCGGCAGGCGGGCGTCGAGCCGGTGGCCTATGGCGACGGCTGGCTCGAGCGGGTCCGGGCGCTCGCGCCCGACGGTGTCGATGCGGTGCTCGATGCCGCCGGCCGGGGCGTCCTGCCCGGCAGCATCGCACTCGCGGGCGGCCCGGACCGGGTGGTCACGATCGCCGACCGCCGCGATGCGGGCGCGCTCGGCGTGACCTACTCCCGCGGGCTGGTCAGCCGCGTCCCGATGGCCGAGGTCTTCGCCGAGCTGCTCCCGGCGCTGCGCTCCGGCGGGATCGTCGTCCCGGTCGCGGTGCACCTGCCACTGGCTGACGCGGCGCGGGCCCACCGCATCAGCGAGGGCGGCCACCCCGGCGGGCGGATCGTGCTGACCGTGCCCTCCGCTCAGCCGGGCGGGATCCGGTACACCGCCAGCACGCCTGCCAGCAGCCGGTAGTAGCCGACCAGCGTGACCAGGTCGAACAGGGTGCCCGGTCCGAGCAGCCGTTCCGCGTCGACGACGAGCGGCTCGGGCAGGTCGCCGCCGTCGAGCAGGCTCGTGGTCACGCGCACCACCACGATCTCGACCTCGTCGGTCACCGCGGGCTCCGCCGTGCGCAGCGACGCGATCTCGCTGTCGGAGAGGCCCGCCGCGCGGCCGTGCGTCACGTGCGCGGCCCACTCGTAGGCACTGTCGCACCGGTGCGCCACCAGCAGTGTCGCGATCTCCCGCGCCCGTGCGGGCAGCGCCGACCGGTAGCGCAGGGCCGCACCCAACGCCTGCAGCGGGTCGCCGACCGCGGGGCTCAGCAGCATGGGACCGAACGGCCCGCGCAACCGCCCGTCCGCGTCGGCGATGCCGCTGCGCGGCCCGCTGACGATGGCGTCGTAGAGCCGGCGCTGCTCGGGCTCGAGCTCGGCGGGGAGCGGCTGTCGCGTGCGTGGCATGGAGTCGGTCACCGGCGGGCCCGCCCGCCGACGTCCGGACCGGCCGCGGCGAGCCGGTACCCGGCGGCCATCAGGATCGTCGAGGTCTGCTCGGCCGCTGCGGTGAGCGCCGTGGCGAACCGCTCCTCGTCGGCCTCGCGGAAACGGTTGTCGGGCACCGTCAGGCAGACGTCGCCCACGACGTGCCCGTCGGCGTCGCGGATCGGGGCGGCGATGCCCACCGCGCCCTCGGTGCGCTGGCCGCGGGTCAGCGCATAGCCCTTGGCCCGGGCGCTCGTGCAGAACTCCTCGACGGCCGTCGGCGTGCTCGGCGTGCTCGGCGTGATCCGTGCCGGGGGGTGCTCGCGCAGCACGCGTGCACGGTCGGGGTCGGGGAGGAAGGCCAGCACGCCCAGGCCGGCCGCGCCCGCCCAGAGCGGGCGCCAGCTGTCGAGCTGGACGAGGTAGCGCAGCGGATGGCTGGTCTGCACGGCGTCGACCAGCATGAGCTCGCCACGCTGGGGGTCGTACAGGCCGAGCATCGAGGTCTCGTCCACGTCGGCCGAGAGCTTCTCCAACACCGGACGGGCCGCTTCGTGGACCGAGAAGCGGGAGGCGAGCCGGCCGAGTCGGACCAGCTCCAGGCCGCCGTAGTAGGCGCCGTTGCCGTCGCGGCGCACGAGCGAGCGTTCCTCGAACGCCTGCAACAGCCGGTGGGCCGTGGTGGGCGATGTGCCCATCGCCCTGGCGATCTCGCGGACACCCATCGGTCCGTTCGATCCGTGCTCTGCCAGCCAGGTCAGCAGGTCGAGCGCGCGGCCCACCGGATCCCTGGCACTGTTCGCGGCCATCCGTCGCCCCCAGCTCCCCGTTCCGCTCAACGGAGCGGCTGTTTCGTAGACGTCGAAGAATACATGCCGAGATCGGCGAGGGTGCGCCGCCGCCCTTCTTGACAACCCTCTCATCGTCGGGCGAGTATCGACCTGCAACGGAACGGCTGTTTCGTTGAAAGGAACACTCCTTGATCTGGGAGGTGAACCGGCGTGAAGCCACCCGCGTTCGACTACCACCGTCCGGAGACCGTCGACGAAGCGACGAGCCTGCTCGACCGTCTCGTCGACGACGAGGTCAAGGTCCTGGCCGGCGGGCAGAGCCTGGTGCCGCTGATGAACTTCCGGCTCGCGGTACCGCAGCACCTCGTTGACGTCAACGGGGTGGCGGAGCTGGCGGGCCACGCGGTCACCGACGGCGTGCTCCGGCTGGGCGCGCTGACCCGCCACCACGAACTGGAGACCTCGCCGATCGTGCGCGCCGCGGCGCCGCTGTTCACCGCGGCCGCGCCCTACGTCGGACACGTCCAGATCCGGTCGATGGGCACCCTCGGCGGCAGCCTCGCGCATGCCGATCCCGCAGCCGAGCTCCCGAGCGTCGTGCTCGCCCTCGACGCGACGCTCGTCGCGCGCAGCGTGCGCGGCGAGCGGCGCATCCCGGCCGCCGACTTCTTCATCACCCACTTCACCACCGCGCTCGAACCCGACGAGCTGCTCGTCGCGGTCGAGGTGCCGGTGGCGCGGCCCCGCGGCGGCGCCGCGTTCCTCGAGGTGGCGGCCCGACACGGCGACTTCGCGCTGGCCGGTGCCGCGGCCGCCGTCACCGTCGACGCGGACGGCGTGGTGACCGACGCCCGCATCGCGTGCGCCTCCGTCGCGGCCACACCGGTCCGCGTCCCCGCCGCGGAGGCGCTGCTGCGCGGGACCGCCGCGGACCCGTCGGTGATCGCCGCGCTGGAGGCCGCCGTCGCCGCGGCACTGGACCCCACCCCCGAGCTGAAGACGTCGGCGGCGTACAAGCGCCGGACCGCGGGCGTGCTCGCCGGCCGCGCCGTCCGCCAGGCCTGGCGCACGGCCCAGAACGACCTGACGACCACTCGAAACGGACAGGCGGCGTGATCATGAAGGTGGCACTGACGATCAACGGCGCGGCCCGCGAGGTCGAGGTCGACCCGCGCACGCTGCTGGCCGACACGCTGCGCCAGCAGCTGGGCCTGACCGGCACGCACATCGGTTGCGAGCAGGGCGTCTGCGGAGCGTGCACGGTGCTGGTCGACGGTCGCCCGACCCGGTCCTGCCTGCTGTTCACCGTGCAGCTGCAGGGCCGTTCGGTCGAGACCGTCGAATCGCTGGAGAACGCGGACGGCAGCCTCAACAGCCTGCAGCAGAGCTTCCAGGACCATCACGGGCTGCAGTGCGGGTTCTGCACACCCGGCATCCTGATGTCGCTCACCTCGCTGTTCCGTGAGGAGCCCAGCCCCGACGAGGAGCAGATCCGCGACCACGTGCAGGGGCATCTGTGCCGCTGCACCGGTTACCAGCAGCTCGTGCAGGCCGCCCTCGCCGAATCCGACCGCAACGCAGGGTCCGACCGCACCGCAGGGGTGACCCGATGATCGGCGAGCGTCGGGTCCGGCGGGAGGACCTGCGGCTGCTGCGCGGGCGCGGCGAGTACGTCGACGACATCGACCTGCCCGGCGTGCTCCACATGGCCGCCGTGCGCAGCACGCAGCCGCATGCGCGGATCCTGAACATCGACACGAGCGCCGCAACCGGGGGCGAGGGCGTCGTGGCGGTCTACACCGCCGCGGACCTGGCGGAGATCAACCGGCCGTGGCCGGTGCACCTGGCCCACTCGTCGTTGCGCCCCGCCGAGCAGCGGACGCTGCCGATCGAGAAGGTCCGGTACGTCGGCGAGCTCGTGGCCGTGGTCGTGGCGGAGAGCCGGTACCTGGCTGAGGACGCGTGCGAGCTCGTTGTGATCGACTACGAGCCGCTGCCCGGTTCGGGTCACCTCGCGGTGTCCCAGCAGCTCCCGGTGGCGATCCACGACGGCATCGACGACAACGTGGCCGCGCACGTCGTGCAGTCCACCGGTGACGTCGAGGCCGCGCTGGCAGCGGCGCCGCGGGTGCTGCGCGAGACGTACTCGATCAACCGGGGCGGCGGGCACTCGATGGAGGGCCGCGCGGTCGCCGCCCGGTACGACCGGGCCATGGGCGAGTTCGTGGTCTGGGACGCGACGCAGACCCCGCATCAGATCCGGGCCCAGCTGGCGTACTGCTACGGGCTGTCCGAGGAGAAGATCAGGGTGATCGCGCCGCCCGATGTGGGTGGCGGGTTCGGGCCGAAGGCGGGCAAGTACCCCGAGGAGATCATCGTCCCCTGGCTCGCGAAGCTGCTCGACCGGCCCGTGAAGTTCGTCGAGGACCGCTACGAGCACTTCGTCTCCTGCACCCAGGAGCACCTGCAGGAGCACCACCTCGAGGTCGCCTACGACGACGATGGCATGCTGCTCGGTCTGAAGGACGTGTTCCTGCACGACACGGGCGCCTACGCGAGCTCCCTGATCGTGCCGCTGATCGCGGGTACGACCGTGCCCGGTCCGTACAAGATCCCGAACCTGCACATCGAGTTCACGTCGCTGTTCACCAACAAGGTGCCCTCCAGCGCGGTGCGCGGCGCGGGTCGCCCCCAGGGCGTGTTCGTGATGGAACGGGTGATGGACCGCATCGCCGAGGACCTCGGCCTCGATCCGGCGGACGTGCGCGCCCGCAACCTCATCCAGGAGCACGAGTTCCCCTACGCGGTCGGCCTCACCTTCCGCGACGGCAGCCCGCTCACCTATGACAGCGGCAACTACCCGGGCCTGCTGGAGAAGGGACTCGCCAAGATCGACTACCCCCGCCAGCGCGAGCTGCAGGCCAAGCGTCGCGGCGAGGGGGCGCTGCGCGGGATCGGCGTGTCCGTCGCGGTCGAGGGCGTCGGTCTGGGCCCGTTCGAGGGTGCGACGGTGCGCATGGAGTCGAACGGTCGGGTCACCGCGATCATGGGTGCGCCGCCGCAGGGGCAGGGCTTCGAGACCACCTACGCGCAGATCTGCGCGGAGGCGATGGGGGTCGATCCCGACTCCGTGGACGTGGTCACCGGTGACACCGGCACCATCGCGTACGGCGTGGGCACCTTCGCCAGCCGGGTGATGGCCACCGCGGGCCCGGCCATGATGACGGCCGCGAGCGAGGTCAAGCAGAAGCTGTTCCAGTCCGTCGCCGCCGTGCTGGAGGTCTCGCCCGACGACCTGGAGATCCGCGCCGACGGGGTCGGGGTCAGCGAGGTCGGCGTCCGCGGTACGCAGACCGGTATGCCGCTGGCGCAGGCCGCGCGGATGTCGAACGTCGGCTCGCCCGGGGTCACGATGCTCGCCGGCACCGTGCCCGGACTGACGGCCACCTCCTACTTCAACCCGAGCAGCGCCGGCTACTCCAGCAGCGTGCAGGTGTGCGTGGTGGAGATCGACCCGGGCACCGGTGAGGTCGAGATCCTCGACTGGGTAGTGGGCCACGACTGCGGGACGATCATCAACCCGCTGCTCGTCGAGGGGCAGGTGCTCGGCGGCGTCGTGCACGGGCTCAGCAACGCCCTCTACGAGGAGTCGCTCTACAGCGCCGACGGCACGCCGCTCACCACGTCGTTCCTGGACTACCCGATCCCGTCCGCGCGCGAGCTGCCGATGATCGAGCTGTACGACCAGTCGACTCCCAGCCCGCTCAACCCGCTGGGCGTCAAGGGTGCGGGGGAGGCAGGCACGCTCGGCGTCCCGGCCGTGATCGCCTCGGCGGTCGAGGACGCGCTGGCGCCGCTGGGCGTGCGGATCACGTCGATGCCGCTCTCGCCCGGGCGGATCGGTGACCTCATCGAGGATGCGCGCATCGCCCGGCAGGCCGCGCCATGACCGTCGTCTACCTGCACGCCGTCGGCCTGGACGGCGCGCTCTGGACGGACGTGGCGCGGCCCGGTGCCCTCACCCCCGACCTGCCCGGCCACGGTGGCGCGCCGCGCCCGGCCGGGCCCCTCACGATGGCGGCGCTCGTCGAGCACGTCGCCGACCTGATCGAGGAGCACGGCGGCGGCCCGGCCGACCTGGTCGGCATCTCGCTGGGCAGCATGGTGGCGCAGCAGGTCGCGGTGCACCGGCCCGAACTGGTGCGGTCGATGGTGCTGGCGTGCGGCGGCATGCGCACCGACCCCGCGGTGTCGGCGCAGCGGTCTGCCGACACCCGCCTGCTGGGTGTCACCGGCACCCTGGACGTCACGCTGCGGCGCTGGTTCACCGCCGCCGCGCTGGCCGACCCCGACCACCCCGGGGTGGCGTGGGCCCGGGCGCGCCTGCTCGCCGACGACGCCGACGTGGTCGCCGACTACTGGGCCGCGATGGCGGGGCACGACCTGACCGGCGCGCTCGGCGCCGTCACGGTCCCGACGACGTGCATCGGAGCCACCGCCGACGCCTCGGTGCCGGTCGCGGCCATGCGGGCCGTTGCCGACGCGATCCCCGGCGGGCGGATGCGTGAGATCCCGGGACCGCACATCGTCGTGCTGGAGGAGCCCGCGGGATTCGTCGCCGCCGTGGACGAGCACCTGGCCTGGGTCGACACGCAGGTCGGGGTCCGGTGAAGGCGGTCGCGACGAGCCCGATGCGCATGGCCCGTGCGCAGGCGGCCGGCGGCCCCGATGTGCTCAGGGTGGACGTCGTCGAGCGGCCCGCGATCGGACCGGAGGACGTGCTGGTCGCTGTCCGGCTCGCCGGGGTCAACTTCGCCGACGTCAACGCCCGGCGGGGCACCTACGCCGCCGTCACCGGTCCGCGCGGTCTCGGCCGCGACATCCTCGGCGAGGTCGTCGCGGTCGGGGACCGGGTCGAGGGCGGTGCGCTCCGGGTGGGCCTGCGGGTCGCGGGCTTCAGCTCGACACCCGCCTACGCGGAGTTCGCCGTCGCCCACCACACGCTCGTCTGGCCCGTCCCCGACGCCGTGTCCGACGAGCAGGCCGCCGCCTTCCCGACCGTCGGGCAGACGGCCTACCACCTGATGCGGCGGGCGGGCGGGCTCCGCACCGGCGAGTCGGTGCTGGTGACCGCTGCGGCCGGCGGCGTCGGCTCGGTCGCCGTTCCCCTCGCCACGCTGCTCGGCGCCGGCCGGGTCGTGGCGGCGGCAGGCGACGTCGAGCGCGCTCGGACCGCCGGTGCGCCGGAGGCCGTGGCCTACCCCGATCTCGCCTCCGTCGATCCCGTGGATCTCGTGCTCGACGGGGTCGGCGGTGGCGTCCGCGACGGCGCTGTCGCGCGGCTGGCGCCGTTCGGCAGGCTCGTCCACTTCGGCAACTCCGCCGCAACCACCGAGACGCTGCCCGCACCGCGAGCGCTGCGGGAGCGCTGCCTGGGCGTCGTCGGCTTCCACCTCGACGTCCTGCGCCGCAACGATCGTCCTGCGCTCGCAGCGGCCGCCGAGCTGCTGATGGGCTGGCTGGCCGCGGGTCGGCTGCACATCCCCGTGCACGCGGTGCTACCGCTCGACCGGGCCGCGGAGGCTCACCGGTTGCTGGAATCCCGGCAGGTCCGGGGCAAGGTCCTGCTCGCTGTCGGCTCCCCAGGAGGTCCGTGATGGAACGCGGTCGAGCGGAACGTGATCCGGTCGGGAAGGCGCTCGGCGTGCTCATCGCGCTGGCCGACGACCCCGACGGGCCGTGGAGCGTGCGGTCGCTGGCCCGCGATCTGGACACCTCACCCGCGACGGTGCACCGGATCTTCACCGCGTTCGAAGGGCGCAACCTGCTCGACCGCGACGGGGACGGTGGCTACCAGGCCGGCGCGGAGCTGTTCCGGCTCTGCGGCGCACTGCGCGACGGGTTCACCCCGCTGCAGCTGGCCCGCACGCACGTCGACGCGCTCGCGCGCGACTCCGGTGAGGCGGTGCTGTTCGGCGCCTACGAGCCCGCGCGGCGACAGATGATGTTCGTCGATGTCGTGCAGGCGGTGCACCCGCTGCAGTACGACGTCGGCCTGCACCGCTGGATCCCGGTGCACTCCGGGGCCAGCGGGCTGGCGATCCTCGCGTTCCTGCCCGAGGCGGAGCGCCGGGCCGTGTACGCGGCGGGCCTGCCGCGGCTCACCAGCGCGACCATCGTCTCGGCGGAGGCACTGGAGGCCGAGTGCGTCCGCATCCGGGAGCGGGGCTACGCGATCTCGGTGGCCCAGCGCCTGTCCGGGGCCGCCGCGGTCACCGCGCCGGTGTTCGACGCGGTGGGCGACGTCGTCGGGGACGTGTCGATCACCGTGCCCGAGCAGCGGTTCCACGCCGACCGCGAGGCCCCGCTGGCGCAGCGCGTCATGACGACCGCGCGCGCCGTGACCGACGAGCTGAGCCGGGCGGGCTACCGCCGTGGCTGAGGAGGACACGTGAGCGAGACATCCCCACCCGTGGCAGCCACGGGTCCACTGCACAACACGGTCGTGATCGACCTGACCCAGCACCTGGCAGGCCCCTTCGCGACGCAGATACTGGGCGATCTCGGCGCGCGGGTGATCAAGATCGAGCCGCCGGACGGGGACTCCACCCGCACCATCGGCCCGCACTTCGTCGACGGCGACAGCGCGTACTACCTGAGCGTCAACCGCAACAAGGAGAGCGTCTGCATCAACCTCAAGACCGATGCGGGCCGCGCCGCGCTGCTGCGGCTGGTCCGCGCTGCCGACGCCGTGGTGGAGAACTTCCGGCCGGGCACGATGGAGAAGCTCGGCATCGGCGCCGACGTCCTGCGCGAGCTGAAGCCGGAGCTGGTGGTCTGCTCGCTGACCGGATTCGGTCTCGACGGGCCGTACCGCGACCGGCCCGCGTTCGACATGATCGTGCAGGCGCTCAGCGGCGGGATGTCGCTCACCGGCGACATCGGTGGCCGCCCGGTGCGATCGGGGCTGCCGATCGGCGATCTGTGCGCCGGCATGAACGCGGCCATCGCGACGCTCGCGGGGCTCGTCCGCGCGAGCCAGGACGGTGTCGGCTCGCGCGTCGACGTCGCGATGCTCGACACCCAGATCTCGCTGCTCAGCTACGTCGCCAGCTACTACCTGACCGGCGGCGAGGTACCAGGCCTGCAGGGCCGCCAGCACATGAGCATCCCCACCTACCGGGCCTTCACCTGCGCCGACGGTCGCGACATCGCGGTCACGGCCAACACCCCGAAGATGTGGATCGGCCTGTGCCGCGCACTCGGGACCACCGACCTGCTGGGCGACCCCCGGTTCACGACCAACGAGGACCGCAGGCGCCACCGCGACGAGCTCGCGGCCGTGCTCGATCCGGCCGCGCTGGCGATGGACTCCGCGCACCTGCTCACCCGGCTCGGGGAGGAGGGCGTGGCGAGCGCGCCGATCAACACCGTCGACGCCGCGCTGGCCGACCCGCACGTCCGCCACCGCGACATGGTCGTGGAGCAGGAGCGCGGCGGGGAAGCGGTCTTCGCGGTCGGTGACCCGCTGAAGATCAGCGACGGGCGAACGGACCACCGCGTGGCGCCGCGGCTCGGCCAGGACACCGAGGCCGTGCTGCGCTCGCTGGGCGGCTTCACCCCGGCCGACGTGGCGGAGCTGGCGGCAGCCGGGGCGGTCGGACCGTCGCGGATCCCCCGGTTGGGCGGCCGCGACACCAGCCAGGACACCGAACACGCACCGCCGGCCCGGAGCGCCTGATGCCCGCGCGCGTGGTGCCTGACCGGATCATCGTCGGGGTCACCGGTTCGAGCGCGCCGCAGCTGGGACTCACGGTGCTGCAGGCGCTGCGGGACGTCCCGATCGAGGTGCACCTGGTGCTCTCGGCCGGGGCGGCGCTCAGCATCGAGGCCGAGATGGGGGTCTCGACGGTGGAGTTCGAGGAGCTCGCCGACGTCGTCCACCGGGCCGAGGACCTCGGCGCCGCCATCTCGTCCGGCTCGTTCCGGACGCGGGGGATGGTGGTGGTGCCCTGCTCGATGCGCAGCCTGGCCGCGATCGCCACGGGCAACACCACCGACCTGGTGTCCCGGGCCGCTGACGTCTGCCTCAAGGAGCGGCGCAGGCTCGTGCTCGTCACGCGGGAGACCCCGCTCAACCTCATCCACATCCGCAACATGGAGACCGTCACGCTCGCGGGGGCCACCGTCCTGCCGCCCGTGCCGGCGTTCTACCACCGGCCGCGTTCCGTCGAGGACCTGCTGCGCCACATCGCGGGCAAGGTGCTCGACCAGTTCGACCTGGAGCACGACCTCTTCCGGCGCTGGGAGGGCGTCCCGGAGCAGGGTGCGGTGGTGGCCGATGCTGCCCGCTGAGGTCGTCGACCAGCTCGCCGGCCCGCCGGTCGCGGACACGTGGGAGCCGGTGTTCCCCCTGCTCACCGTGGACCCGGGCGGCGAGCCGCGGGTGTGCCTGCTCTCGCGCGCCGAGCTCGTGCCGCGCTCCGGCGCGGTGCTGTGCGCGCTGCGCAGCCGGCGCACCACGGCGAACCTGCGCCGCACCGGTATCGCCGTCCTGCAGGTCGTCACCGGCACCGTCAGCTGGTCGGTGCGCACCCGCATCGGCCGCGAGATCGCCGATCTCGGCGGCCTTGCCGTCGAGCTGCTCGTCACCGACGTCGAACGCGACACGCTCGGCATCCCGCTGCGCCCCATGACCTGTCTGGCCGACGCCGCGCTCGCCGCGACCGAGCGCTGGGACGACAACGCCGTGCTGTTCGCGCGGCTGGCCGCTGAACGTGACACTGCAGAGGAGACGCGCTCATGACCGACATCAGGGGAGCCACCGCGATCGTCGGGGTCGGCACCACCGAGCAGGGCCAGTTCCCGGGCCTCTCGGCGAACGAGATCGCCGTGGACGCGATCGAGCTCGCGCTCGCCGACGCCGGGCTCGAGAAGAGCGACGTCGACGGGCTCATCACCTGCCAGAACCTGCGCTCGCACATCGGCACCGACGAGCAGATCGGGCTGCTGGCCGGGCTCAACCCCAAATACAGCGCCACCCTCGACTACGGCACGGGCAACTTCTCGTTGCACCTGGCCGTCATGGCGATCACCTGCGGTCTCGCCGAGACGATCGTGCTCTGCTACGGCACCAACCAGCGCTCGGCGAAGGTCGACTTCGGGGTCGCGGTGGGCGGGGCGGCGAACTTCGGGACGGTCGCGGGGCTCGTCCACGTGGCCGGCCCGGCGGCGATGGCGTTCAAGCGCCACCAGCACCTGTACGGCACCACGGAGGAGCAGCTGGGCTGGGTGTCGGTGGCGCAGCGGGAGTGGGCGCAGCGCAACCCGCTGGCCATCTTCCGCAAGGAGCTGACCATCGACGACTACCTGGCCTCGCCGTACCTGGTGGAGCCGCTGCGCCGACCGGACCTCACGATGATCTCCGACGGTGGCGCCGCCATCGTCGTCACCAGCGCGGCGAAGGCCGCGGACCGGCCCAAGGCGCCGGTGTACGTGCTGGGGATGGCCGAGCAGACGGCCCTGCGCGGCGACCAGAACCCCGACAACCTGCTGCGCCCGTGGCTCGGCGACGTCGCGTCGCGGCTCTGGTCCGGTTCGGGGCTGGGCCCCCAGGACGTCGACCTGCTCTACATCCAGGACGCCACCTCGGTCTGGGTGCTGCAGATGCTCGAGTGGTACGGGTTCTGCAAGCCGGGGGAGGCGGGGCCGTTCCTCGCCGAGGGGCACACGCGGCCCGGCGGCTCGCTGCCGGTGAACACCAACGGCGGGCAGCTCGCGGAGAGCTACATGTGGGGCTGGCTGCACCTCTGCGAGGCCGTCCGGCAGCTGCGCGGTGAATGCGGCGACCGGCAGGTCGCGACGAACGGGAAGGCGCCCGAGATCGCCGTCGACTGCTCGTCCCACGACTTCCTGAAAGGAGCGGCGTCGATCCTCTCGACGCACCGGTGACCACCATGAGCACCTACCCGGAGACCGTCTACTCAGCACCCCTGCCCGACCTCGCCGACCCGCTGACCGCGCCGCACTGGGCCGCAGCGCGCGAGGGCCGCCTCGCCGTGCAGCGCTGCGCATCCTGCGGCGCGCTGCGCTGGCTGCCCGCCGTGATCTGTCCCGAGTGCCTGACGACCGGGGGCGACTGGGTCGACCTCGCCGGCACCGGCACCGTCTGGAGCTACGCGGTCTACCACCGCGCGATGAATCCGCAGTTCAAGGACCGCGTGCCCTACGCCGTCGCCATGATCGAGCTCGACGAGGGCATCCGCATGGTGGGCACGCTCGCCGAAGTCGACGGAGTCGAGATCGGGCAGCGCGTGCACGCCACGTACGAGGCCGTCACGGCCGACGTGACGCTCGTGCGCTGGGTCCGGGACTGAGGGGGCGGGGATGGCGTTCCAGGATCTGCGCGAGTTCCTCGACGCGGTGGAGAAGGTCGACGAGCTGAAGGTCGTGCACGGCGCCGACCTCGCCTCGGAGATCGGCAGCATCACCGAGATCACGGCATGGTCGGCCGAGCACCCGCTCGTGCTGTTCGACGACATCACCGGCCACCCGGTCGGCACCCGGATCGCGGTGCACTCCTTCGACTCGTACCGCCGGATGCAGCTGATCTACGGTTTCCCGGACGGGCTGCGGGGCGCCGCGCTGACAGCGTGGTGGAAGGACCGGCTCGGCGACTACGTCCCGGTGCCGCCGGTCGAGGTCGAGACCGGTCCGGTCATGCAGAACCTCATGATCGGCGAGGACGTCGACCTCTTCCGGTTCCCGGCGCCGATGTGGCACGCGCAGGACGGCGCCCCCTACCTCGCCACCGGGGGAGCATCGGTGCTGCGCGACCCGGACACCGGGCAGCTCAACGCGGGTTGCTACCGCGGCATGCGCTACGACCGCAACACCATCGGCCACCATCTCGCGGGCGGCCACAACGGGCAGGTCATCCGCGACAAGTACTTCGCGCGCGGGGAGAACTGCCCGGTCGTGATCACCCTGGGCAACGATCCGTCGTTCACACTCGCCGGTGCGGAGAACGTCGGTTTCGGGCAGAACGAGCTCGAGTTCGGCGGCTTCCTGCGTGGTGCTCCCTACGAGATGGTCACCGGCCCCCTGACCGGCCTGCCGTTCCCGGCCACCGCCGAGGTGGTGCTGGAAGGCGAGATCCTGCACCCGGACGTGGAGCCGAAGCGGTCCGAGGGACCGTGGGGGGAGGGGCTGGGCTACTACGCGTCGGCGTTCGCGCAACCCGCGGTCCGGATCGGGGCCGTCTACCACCGCGACGACCCGATCGTCATGGGTGAGCCGACGCTGCGGTTCCGCAACCGCGGCGCCGCGGGCGGTTTCGCGCAGACCGCTCGCCGGCTGCACCTGCTCGAGCGCTCCGGCCTGGAGGGGGTGCGCGGCATCGGCCAGGTCGGCCCGTTCCTCGTCGTCTCGATCAAGCAGCACTACTCGGGGCAGGTGATGCGCATCGCCGACTACGTGATGGCCGGGCTGGCCGACCGGCCGCCGCGCTACCTGGTGATGGTCGACGACGACATCGACCCGAGCAACACCGCGCTGGTGAACTGGGCGATCGCGACCCGCGTCGACCCGGCGAGCCAGATCCACATCCAGCGCGACCGCTGGTGCAACGTGATCAACCCGGCGGGGCTCACCCCGGCCAAGCGGGCGATCGAGGACTACACGCTCGGCACCACGATCATCGACGCGTGCAAGCCGTTCCGGTGGCGTGCCGACTGGGACCGGATGTTCGCGCGCAGCGACATCCAGGACGAGCTGCGTGCTGCCACCGCCGCCAAGTGGGAGGACGTGCTCGGGCCGCTGATCACGGCCCCGAAGCCGGCCTGAGGCTCCGGGGTCGTGACTCCGGCTGCGCTCCCTGGCTCAGGCCGAGGCGGCGCCGGCACCGTCGTGGACGCTGACGGTCGGCTCGATGCCGTCGGCGCCCACGACCTCCTTCCAGGCCTCGAAGCCGTGCTGGAACACGACGACCCCGGCCTCGGGGAGGCTGATCTCGATCGCCTCGAGGATCTCCTGCGGGGTGACGCCCAGATCGAGCGCGACCCGGATGTGGCTCTGGATGTGCCCCTTCGCCGCCCGCATCACGGTGAGGCTGACGATGAAGATCAGCTCCTTGGTGCGGCGGTCGAGCAGGCGCTGGTGCAGGTAGGCCGCTCCGACGAGGTCGTTCGCGGCCTGCAGCACCGGGAAGTCCTGCTTCGCCATGACCTTGTGGTAGTCGAGGACGTAGCCGCGGGTGCGTGCCATGTCGTCGACGTAGGCCTGTGCGTCGTTCCGGTCGCTCATGATGATCCTTCCGGGTTGCGTTCTGCCAGCTGTCGGAGTGCCACCGCCGCCGCGGACCGCACGTGCTCCTCGGACGCCCGCCAGGCGCCGTCGCCGTCACCGGTGGCGGCCGCGTCGGTGATGGCGTGCAGCTCGCGACGCGTGTCTGCGGATCGCCCCGGCGCCTGGAGGGTGAGCCCGCGCAGCAGGCTGGTGCGGGCGTGCACGCCGCGGAGGGTGGAGCGGAGGACCTCGTTGTGCGCGCCGTCCAGCAGCGCCTCGTAGTACGCGTCCTTGGCGGCCAGCGTGTGGACGAGGCCGGCAGCGGGATCGTCGAGTGCGGTGTCGAGCTCGGCGAGCCTGCCGCGCAACAGCGCCCGCTCGTCCGCGGTGGCCCGCTCGGCGAACAGCCGGGCAGCCAGCGCCTCGACCACCGCACGCACCTCGTACAGCGCGACCGCATCGACCCTGGTCAGGACGGTGACGATGGGTCCGCGCTGCGGCACGATCGTGACCAGCCCCTCCGACTCGAGCTGGCGCAGGGCCTCTCGCACGACGGTGCGGCTCACCCCGAACCGCGCGCACAGGATCCGCTCGACGAGTCGCTCACCCTGCGCGAACGCGGCACCGACGATCGCCTGGCGCAGCAGGTCGACCACCTGGGCGCGCAGCGGGGCAGCCTCGCGCACGACACCTGTCATCGGCTCTCACCTCCACCGATCATCATACGGTATTACGGTATTCCTGTTGGGAAGGGTTGTGCAGATGCCACGGAGACCGCCGTTGCCGCAGCCGTCGCCCCAGAGGTCACCGCAGACGTTGCGCTCGATGGTGCCGTCGATGTTCCTGCCGACCGCTGTCTACGAGATCGGCAACGGCGCGGTGATCCCGATCGTCGCGATCACCGCGGTCGAGCTCGGGGCATCACCGGCCATGGCCGGCTTCCTGGTGGCGCTGCTGGGAATCGGCCAGCTGGTCGGTGACATCCCGTCCGCGGCGCTGGCGGCGTGGCTGGGTGACCGGCGTGCGATGGTCGTCGCGGGTGGGATCGCCACGGCGTCCATGGCGGTCTGCGTCGTGGCGTCGTCGTTGCTGCTGCTGGGTGTCTGCCTGTTCGTGCTCGGCATGTGCAACGCGACGTTCTACCTCGCGCGGCAGTCGTACCTGACCGAGGTGGCACCGCTGGCGTTGCGCGCGCGGGCGATGTCGATGCTCGGTGGCGCGCACCGCATCGGGTTGTTCATCGGGCCGTTCGTGGGGGCGGCGGTGATCGGTCTGACGACGGTGCGGGCCGCCTACCTCGTGGCGGTCGCGGCCGCCGCGGTGGCCACCGTTCTGCTGATCGTGATCCCCGATCTCGAGCCGACCACGGGCCCGATGGTGCGGCCGGCCACCTGCCCAGGCCGGTCCGGTGGGTTCCTCGGCGCCGCGCGGGAGCACCGCCGGGTGCTGGCGACGCTGGGTTTCGCGGTGCTCGGGATCGGCGCGGCACGTGCGGCACGGCAGGTCGTGCTCCCGCTCTGGGCGGTCCACATCGGCCTCGGCCCGGAGGCGACCAGCGTCATGTTCGGGATCGCGAGCGCGGTCGACATGGCGCTGTTCTACCCGGCGGGGAAGGTGATGGACCGCCACGGCAGGCTCGCGGTCGCCGTCCCGTCGATGCTGATCATGGGGCTGTCGATGGCCGTTCTCCCGTTGAGCCAGGAGATCATCGGGCTCACGGCCGTCGCCATGGTGATGAGCTGCGGCAACGGCATCGGATCCGGCATCGTGATGACCCTCGGTGCCGACGTCGCGCCGGTGGACAACAGGCTGCGGTTCATCTCGATGTGGCGGCTGATGAACGACACGGGCAACGCGGCGGGGCCCGCCACCGTCTCGGTGGTCGCCGCGGTGTGGACGCTCGCGGCCGGCATCCTCGCCGTCGGCACCGGTGCCCTGCTCGCGGCCGTCGCACTGGCGGTGTGGGCGCCGCGCTACTCGCCGTACGCGACGCGGGCCATGATGCGGGCCCTCCGGGATGCCGGCCGCAGCGGCGACTGAGGCGGCCGTCTCGTCCTGCGAGGGGGCGTGATCGCGCGTTACCTTGAGCCCGTCGAGCCGTGCGGGCGCCGGATCCGCCGGGCCGATCCCGAATCTTGGAGGTTCCATGACCGAGCACACGTACCGGGTCACGGAGATCGTCGGCACGTCCCCGGACGGTGTCGATGCGGCCATTCGAAGCGGCCTGGCCCGTGCGGCGCAGACGTTGCGCAACCTCGACTGGTTCGAGGTGCAGCAGATCCGGGGCAACCTGAACGACGGCGACGTGGCGCACGTACAGGTCACGATGAAGGTCGGCTTCCGCCTCGACGACCCTGCGTGACGGTGCGCGCCGGTCGGTGATTCCGGATGGCAGGAGGCAACGCGCGAGCCCGCCGCCCCGGGCGGGTGATCAACGCCCACAGGTTCCGGTTCGATCATGAGCCGGTGCGCGCTCGACCACCGGCTCGAAGATCAACGCCTGCTGGCTCATGGTCAACACCGAACCAGTGGGCGTTGATCACCGAATCGCACCGCAGCGCCCCCACGCCGGACCCTCCTGTTGATCTGCCCGCCCGGCGAGGGCGCCGTGAAGCCGGGCACGCTCCCCACCGCACGCGACAGTGCCGATTCTCATCTCTCATGGTGGCCGCAGGCCATGACGGACTTCCTGCAACCCGTTCGGGGCTGGGTGTCAGCGGCCGAGGTGCTCGACGAACCAGTCGCGGGCGGCGGGCCCGGACGCGCCGAAGCCGTCGACGTAGGCGTCGAAGTGACCGCCGGGCAGGATCTGCAGCTTCTTCGGCTCGCGGGCCTTCTCGTAGGCGCCGATGGCCAGGTCGGTCGGGGTGAGCACGTCGTTGCGGGCCGGCATCAGCAGCAGCGGGGTGGGGCTGATGTAGGGCACGTAGGTGATCGGCTCGTACTCGGTGAACAGCTCCACGCTGCGCAGCGTGACCTCGTTGCGCCACGACGGCGCGCGCAGCTCGTGGGTGTCGGTGAACCACGTGTAGGAGTCCGGCGTCGGCAACGCCGACGGTGCCAGCGGGTCCTTGTCCACGACCGGCACCATCGCCGGCTCCTTGCCCTCGTAACGGGCGACCCGGTCGGCCACGAACATGTCGCGGAAGCCGTCGATGAAGTCGGCGCGCACCAGCGCGCGGAAGTTGTCGTGCCCGGACACCAGCGGGACCTGCGACACGACGGCCTTGACCCGGCGGTCGATGGCCGCGACGACGAGCACGTGTCCGCCGGAGTAGGACGAGCCCCAGATCCCGATGCGGTCGGCGTCGACCTCGGGCAGGCTGGTGGCGTAGGTGATGGCGTGGCGGTAGTCGCGCACCTGCATCCAGGGGTCGATCTCCTGGCGCGGTATGCCGTCGCTGGCGCCGAAGTTGCGGTTGTCGAACACGAGCGCGTTCAGCCCGGCCGCGGAGAAGAGCTCTCCGTACTTGTCGAGGTACATCTCCTTCACGGCGGAGAAGCCGTGCGCCAGTACGACGGTCGGTGCCGCCCCGTCGGCCCCATCAGCCCCATCAGCCCCATCAGCACTGTAGAACCAGCCGCGCAGCGTCACGCCTTCTGCGTCGAACTCGATGTCGCGTCGAGCCATTCTCAGAACTCCTCCGTGAGTCGGCCAGTCGGCCCGCAGGAGTCCTCGACTCAGCTCCGGGTCGCTGTGACCCCAGTCTCACGCCCGGCTGAGCGGGCTCTTTGCACCACAGCGCCAGACACTTGCCTGGATCCGCCAGCCAGCCGGGTGGCGGAGCGGTACGCCCGGGGCGACGTCCCGTAGTGCGCCTTGAAGGATCGCGTGAAATGACTCGGATCCGAGAAGCCCCAACGATGCGCGATGGAGGACACCGGCTGATCGGAGTCGGTCAGCTCCTCCCGCGCCCGGGCGAGTCGACGGACACGGATCACTTCCCCCACGGTCTGGCCCGTCGCGTTGAAGATCCGGTTCACCGTCCGCACCGACACCCCGTGCGCCGCTGCGACGTCCGCCGGTGTCGTCGCGTCCAGCAGGTGGCGCTCGATGTAGCGGTCGATCTCCGCGCGCAGGGCCGGTTGCGCCATCGACGTCGTCGGGGTGTCGCCTCCGGACCGCATCGCCCCGATGAACAGCTCCAGCGTGGCGTTGCGCGCGGCGCTGACCCCGCACTGGTCGAGCTCCGGCAGCGCTGTGCTCAGCGTATCCAGGTACGAGGTCAGCAACCGGGTGGCCGGCCTGTTGCCGTCGAGCATGACGCCTGCGGACATGACGGCCCGCCCGCTGACCTCTTCCAGCGCAGCGCGGGGGATCAGCAGGCTGCGTTTCGTCAGTGGCTCCCACACCGTGAACTTCGCCGGCTTCGTGCTGTCCCAGACGACCGCGTCACCGGCTCGCAGGACCGCTTCGGCGTCGCCCTGGCTCACGGTCTCCCGACCGGCGCGTGTCATCAGCACGATGACGAACTCGCCGTCCGTCTCGGCGATGTGCCGACGCTGGCGGGTGCCGGAGCACGGCCCGCACTCGCAGTCGATCAGCGCGAGGTCGTCGATCCACAGCCTGCGGACCCAGGCGTCGAACGCAGGGGCGTCCGCGTCGTGGTCCACGCGCGTGGACCACGGCAGGTGCGTGGCCGAGAGCATCTCGCGCCAGTCCTCGGCGCGGTCGCTGTCCGGTCCCTGTCCGGTCGCCCAGTACTCACCGTGTTCCACGGTCCCTCCCGTCCGGCCTCGGCGTGGTCGTACCGCCATGGTGACCCCAGCCGCCCGCCGTTCGCTAGCACCTCGGCGACACGAGCAGGAACCTCCGCGCCGTGCCGCTACCCCTCGACAGGACCGCGGGCCGGCCCGCGGTAGGGGAGGGTGGCGCTGTAGACGATGTTGGTGGTGGTGCTGCCCAGCGCGGCGAGGTCGTTGACCGTCTGCTCCAGGCTCGCCATGCTCGTCGCCGCCACCTTCAGTACGTAGCAGTCGTCGCCGGTGGTGCGCAGGCACTCGAGGATCTCCGGGCGCTCCGCCAGCAGCGCGTGCAGCGGCTCGTGCCTGCTCCCCGGGTACTTCAGCCGCACCACCGCCAACACCGCGAAGCCGGCCCTCGCCAGGTCGACGTCGGCGCGGTAGCCCGTGATGACGCCGGTGGACTCCAGCCGGCGAAGGCGCTCGGTGGTGGCGGACGCGCTGAGGTTGACCCGGCGGCCCAGCTCGGTGAGCGAGACGCGGCCATCGGTCTGGACCACTGCGAGTATCGCCCAGTCGGTGTCGTCGAGACTCTCGGTCATCGTGCCAATCTACCGGGGATTCCCCGGTGCAAAGCGGCCATTGCTGGGGATGATCCCTTCCGGTGGGGCATGCTCGGCCCCTAGTCTCGTTCTCGTGCAACTGGGTGTGAACGTCCCGAACTTCGGGCCCGGCACCGACCCCGGCGTGCTGCGTCGCTGGGCCCAGACGGTGGAGGGGCTGGGCTTCGACCTGCTGATGGTGTCCGACCACGTCGCGGTCACCCCCGATGTGGCGCAGCAGTACCCGGCGCCGTTCTACGAGCCGTTCACCACGCTGTCGTGGCTGGCCGGGATCACCGACCGCGTCCGGCTCGGCACCACCGTGCTCGTCGCGCCCTACCGGCACCCGCTGCTCGTCGCGCGCATGGCGGCCAACCTCAACGACCTGAGCGGCGGTCGGCTCGTGCTCGGTGTCGGTGTCGGGTGGGCGCAGCAGGAGTACGCCGCGCTCGGCGTCGACTTCGCGCAGCGCGGGCGGCTGACCGACGAGCTCCTCGACGTGCTGCGCGCCGCGTGGGCCGACGACGGCGACTACCGCAACGGTCGGATCCCGATCTGGGTCGGCGGCAACAGCGACGCCGGGATCCGGCGCGCGGTGCGGCACGCAGCCGCCTGGCACCCGCTGCGGTTCAGCCTGCCGTGGCTGCGAGATGCCGTGGAACGCTTGACGGCGACGGCAGCCACCGCAGGCCGCCCGGTGCCCGAGCTGGTACCGCGGATCCTGCTGCGCCTCACCGACGCACCGGTTCCCGACGAGGACCGGTCGGCAGGCGAGGGCACGATCGAGCAGATCGCCGACGATCTCCAGCAGCTGTGGCAGCTCGGCGCCGCCACGGTGGTGCTGGACCCCTTCGGCGGCGATCCTGACGAGACCCACCATCCCGAGACGGCCTGGCGCGCGCTCGCCGCCGTCGCCGACCTGCGTCCCCGAACGGAGTTGTCATGAACACCCACGACGAGCAGCGCCTGCTGCGCCGGGCCGTTGAGCTGTCGGAGGCCGCCGTGGCCTCGGGCAACCCGCCCTTCGGGTCGCTGCTGGCCGGCCCCGACGGCACGGTGCTCGCTGAGGACCACAACACGTCGATCACCGACGGCGACATCACCGCCCACCCCGAGCTGAAGCTCGCCCGGTGGGCCGCCCGCGAGCTCGACGCCGCGACCGCGGCCGCCACCACGATGTTCACGAGCTGCGAGCCGTGCGGCATGTGCGCCGGTGCGCTCGCCCGCTCCGGACTGGGCCGCGTGGTGTTCGCGATGTCGAGCGAGCAGCTCACCGCGCTCAAGCCGGCCGGGAGCGGGTTCGAGCCGGTGCCACAGAGTGGCCCCGCGCTGTTCGACGAGGCCCGTCGACCGATCGAGAGCTTCTACGGCTGAACCGACGCGGGCTGCCGCCTGCCCGTCGGCCATTGTGTTGGACGGCCTAGCTCGGGGTGAACTGCTGGACCTTGGGCACGGTCGTGACGACGTGGACGGTGGCCCCGCCGTCGGTGGCGGCCCGCAGGACGTGCGGGACGTCGCCTGCGAAGCGGATGAAGTCGCCGGGCCCGAGCGGATGGAGGTCCTCGACCGGCCCCGCGAGCACCTCGCCGGTGAGGACGTAGGCGTGGTGCAGGGCCCCGGGTGGTTGGGCGGGGCGCACCTCCCGGGTGCTGGTCAGCTCGACGAGCGCCGTGGTGACCTGGCCGGTTCCGTAGATCTGGTCGAGCGTGCGGCGGCGTCCGGCGACGTCGTCCTCCCACTCGGCATCGCTGCCGCGGCGGACGAGAACCGGGCTGCCCCACTCGGTCATCAGCCAGTTCACGCCGATGCCCAGTGCCCTGGCCACTGCGAGCAGGGTCTCCACTGTCGGGTTGCCGTTGCCGTTCTCGAGGTTGGCCAGCGTCTGCTTGGCCAGCCCGGCCTGCTGGGCGAGCGCCCCGAGGCTGAGCCGGTGCTCGTGACGGATCCGGCGGACGTTGCGACCGAGTGACGGGATGTCCTCCACGCTGGCCAATATAATGGACGGCCGTCCATCTTGACTCGATCAGCCCGTGCGTGCAGGAATGGGGCGCCCCGTCCGTCCCGGCTTGTGGAGTCGCCCGATGCAGTACGACGACATCGCCATCCCGCTCGGCTCCGCGTGGTCGTCGCCGTTCGCGAGGTGGCAGGGGAGCCTCGCCGAGGTCGACAGCCTCGACCTCGCCGCCGCGGTGACGTCGCGGGCGCTGGCCGATCGCGCGCTGGACGTCGAGCAGTTCGACGGTGTGGTCCTCGGGACGACCGTGCCGCAGCGGGACGTCTTCTACGGTGCCCCGACCCTGGCCGCACGGCTCGGTGCGCCGACGCTGACGGGGCCGATGATCGCGCAGGCCTGCGCCACCAGCGTCGCGGCGATCAACGTGGCGGCCGGGGCGGTAGCAGGCGGGGCGGGCCCGCAGCTGGTGGTGGCGACCGACCGCATCTCCAACGGCCCCACGCTGTCCTGGCCGGCGCCGAGTGCCGCGGGTGGTGCGCCGATCACCTCGCACTGGGTGCTGGACAGCTTCGCCCGCGACCCGTGGGCCGGGGCGGGCATGCTCGCCGCCGCCGAGGCCGTGGCCGCGGAGATGGGTGCCACCCGCGAGGAGCTCGACGAGCTCACCGCGTTGCGCTGGGAGCAGTACGGGTCCGCGTTGGCCGCGGACCGCGCGTTCCAGCGTCGCTACCAGGTGCCGGTGGAGATCGCGCAGCGCAAGGTCTCGCTGTGCCTCGACGCCGACGAGGGGATCCGGCCCAAGCAGCCCGCCGCCATCGCGGCACTGCCGCCGGCCGCGCCGGGCGCGCTGCACACGTTCGCAACGCAGACCCATCCGGCCGACGGGTGCGCCGGTGCTGTGGTCACCACCGCGGAGCGGGCCAGGGAGATCTCCGGCCACGGCATCGTGCGGATACTGGGCAGCGGTGTCGCCCGGGTGGGCAAGAGCCGCATGCCGCAGGCCCCGGTGCCTGCGGCGCTGGCCGCGCTGGCCGCGGCGGGCCGGTCGATCGGCGATGTCCGGGCGGTCACCACCCACAATCCGTTCGCCGTCAACGACCTCTACTTCGCCCGCGAGACGGGGATCAAGGCCGAGGACATGAACGTGTACGGGTGCAGCCTCGTGTTCGGCCATCCGCAGGGCCCGACGGGCCTGCGCTCGATCGCCGAGCTCATCGAGACGCTGCGGCTGCGGGGCGGGGGGATCGGCCTGTTCACCGGGTGCGCAGCGGGTGACACCGGTGCCGCGCTGGTGCTGGAGGTCACGGACTGATGGCGACGTCGTCGTTCGCGGTGCCGCGCATCGAGTCGGAGCAGCTGCCCGACGGCAGGCTGCTGCTGCGCTCGGCCGAGCCGCTCGCCGCGCACCCGGTCAGCGTCGTGGAGTCCTTCCGAGCCCACGCCACGGCCCATCCCGACCGGTTGCTGGTCGCGGAGCGCGTGGGGGAGTCGTGGGCCCGGTCCACCTGGGGCGAGATGCGCGCACTGGTCGACGGCCTGGCCCAGGGTCTGATCGATCGCGGGCTCGCCGACCGGCCGATCATGGTGCTCTCGGGCAACAGCCGGTTGCACCTCGCCGTGATGCTGGCCGGGATGACCGTGGCGGCGCCGGTCGTCTCCACCAGCGTCGCGTACTCCCTGCAGAGCACCGACCACGCGAAGTTGCGCGCGATGGCCGAGCTCACCGAACCGGGGCTGATCGTGGCGGAGGACCCGTCGTTCGCCCGCGCCGTCGATGCCGTGCGCGGCGACCGGGTCCTGCTGTGCCGCGATGGTGAGCTCCCCGGCTCGCTCGCGCTCGCCGATCTCGTCGCAGAGCCGACCGGCGAGGTCGACCGGCGCTGCGGCGCGCTGCTCCGCGGCGACGTCGCGAAGATCCTCTTCACGTCCGGGTCGACCGGTAGCCCGAAGGGTGTGCTCACGACCCACGGGATGCTCTCGGCCAACCAGCAGCAGCTGCTGCAGGCGTGGCCGTTCCTCGCCGAGGAACCTCCGGTGCTGCTGGACTGGCTGCCCTGGAGCCACACCTTCGGTGGCAACTTCTGCCTCGGTGTGGTGCTCACGCGTGGCGGCGAGCTGTGGATCGACGACGGGCGCCCGGCACCGGCGCTGGTCGAGCGGACGGTGCGCAACCTCGCCGATGTCCACCCGAGCGTCTACTTCAACGTGCCGGCGGGCTACGCCGCCCTGCTTCCCCACCTGGAACGCGACCCCGACACGGCCCGGGCCTTCCTCGACCGCCTCCGGCTGGGGTTCTTCGCCGCTGCTGCGCTGCCCCAGCAGCTGTGGGACCGGATGACGAAGCTGGCCGCCGAGCACGGGGCCGGGATGCAGATGACCACCGCGTGGGGGCTCACCGAGACGGCGCCTGCGGCCACCGCCGCGCACTTCGCGATCACCCGCAGCGATGTGCTCGGGGTGCCGCTACCCGGTGTCGAGCTCGCGCTGGTCCCGGTGGGGCGCAAGACCGAGGTGCGGGTGCGGGGCGCGAACGTCACACCCGGCTACCATCGGCGGCCCGACCTGACCGCGGCCGCGTTCGACGAGCACGGCTTCTTCCGCACCGGCGACGCCGTCGCACCGGTCGATCCGGCCGACCCGGCGGCGGGCCTGCTGTTCCGGGGCCGGATCGCGGAGGACTTCAAACTCGCGACGGGCACCTTCGTCAGCGTGGGAACGCTGCGCCCGGCGCTGCTGTCGGCATCGGAGGGGTTGCTCACCGATGCGGTGATCTGCGGGCAGGACGGCGAGCGGGTGACCGCGATGGTGTGGCTGCATCCCGATCACGCCGGCCGGGTAGGTGCCGACGGTGTCCCGGATGCGGAGCTGCGGGCAGAACTGGTGGCCACGATGGGTCGGCTCGCCGCGGGTGGCGGTGGATCGTCGCAGATCGTGGAGCGGCTGCTCGTGCTCTGTGAACCCGCCGAGCTCGACGCCGGTGAGATCACCGACAAGGGCTACGTGAACCAGGCCGCTGTCCGGGACCGGCGTGCCGATCTGGTTGGTCTGCTGTCCGCCGTGCCGCCGGCGCCGCAGGTCGTCGCCCGCGGCTGACGTCGGGCCCGAAGGAGGCGAGCGCGTCCTCGAGGGTGGCGAAGGCGCTGAACTGCGGAATCTGGGTGGCCATCCACACCGGCAACAGACCGGCACGGGCGGTCAGGCCGGTCACGTGCAGCGTCACCCCGGTCTCGCCGGCCATGTGATGGGGGTGGTGCAGCACGTCGAGGCCGCCCTCACCGAAATGTCCGACGCCGGCGAGATCGACGATCACGTGCGCCGTCACGGCCCTGCCGTCCGCGCCGGTGTCCGCCACCGGTGATCGTCTCGACGCGATCCGGGCAGGAGGGATCCTCAAACGTCCACGCGCCGCTCGGACGGGGCGGGCTCCGTACCCGGAGTCCGTGGTCTCCCCGATGTTCGGACGCCCGGGGGCTCGTAGAAATATCAGCTGTGACGCCAACAGCGAGCTCCGCCACCTCGGGCGCATCCGCCTGGTCCGCGGACGTCGTCGATGATCGGGACCGGCGCGGAACGGGACCGGCGAACCTGTTGCAGGCGGCAGCGACCGGGGATGCGCAGGCCTGGTCGACGATCGTCGAGCAGCACGAGCGGATGTTGTGGTCGATCGCGCGGAGCTACCGGCTGAGCACCTCCGACGCCGGGGACGCCGTGCAGGCCACGTGGTTGCGGCTGGTCGAGAACCTCGACCGGATCACCGCACCGGAGTCGCTCGGGGCCTGGTTGGCGACCACACTGCGACGGGAGTGCCTCCGGCAGCTGCGCGTCGCCCGGCGGTTGCGTTCCGACATCGACGTGGAGGCGCTCGACGTCGCAGACCCGGACCCGGATCCGCACGCCGTCCGGTTGCTGACCGACGAGCGCAACGCCGCCCTGTGGCGCGCGCTCGCCTCGTTGCGACCTCGTGACCAGCAGCTGCTGCGGATGCTGATGGCCAACCCGACACCCTGCTATGCCGCTGTCGCGCGGGCACTGGGAATGCCGATCGGCAGTATCGGCCCGGCACGCAGGCGCGCACTCGATCTGTTGCGGCAGGCCGCGGTCGCCTGTGATCTGGCTGCCTGCGACGGCGTCGCGCTGCGCGCCTCCTGAGGAAGCCGGCAGGCTCGGGGAGATCGGGTGCTGCGCTATGTTCGCGCCGTGGAGCCCAGGTTCGTCGGTCGGGCGACCGAGCTGGAGGAGGTCGCCGACCAGCTCGAGGACGCGCTGGCGGCGCGGCCGCGGATCGTGCTCGTGTCGGGCGAGGCCGGGATCGGCAAGACTCGGCTCGTGGCCGAGCTGTGCCGCCTGGCCGGCGCCAGGGCCGTCCCGGCGTGGTGGGGTGGCTGCAGTGAGGACGCGGGTGCGCCGGCGTACTGGCCGTGGCGCCGGATCCTGCGATCCTGGCTGGCTGCGGCGGCACCGGGTGAGGTCGCGCGGATGGCGGCCGTGGCGGGGGAGCTGGCCCGGATCGCGCCGGAGCTGGGCCCGGCCCCTGCGGAGCCCGCCGGTCCGGAGCAGCGGTTCGTCCTGTTCGACGCCGCGGCACGGTTCTTCACCGAGGCGGCCGCGGCGGGCGGGCTCGTGCTGGTGATCGACGACGCGCAGTGGGCCGACCCCGCGTCACTGGCACTGCTTGCCCATCTGGGCCGCGAGGTCCGCGCCGCCCGCCTGCTGCTGGTCGTGACCTACCGCGACGTCGCGCTCGGCGACAACCCGTTGCTCGCGGAGGTGGTGTCCGACCTCGCGCGGTCGCCCGGCACCATCGGTCTCGAACTCGCGGGACTCGATGATGGAGCTGTCGCCTCGGCGCTGGCCGAACGGATCGGCGCGCGACCCTCCCCGCAGGTCGTGGCCGCTGTCGCCCGCAGGACCCGCGGCAACCCGTTCTTCGTCGGGGAACTGGGGCGGGTGCTGGGCGCCGACGCCGCGACGGTGCGGGTGCCCGGTGCGGTTCGCGACGTGGTCCGCCGCAGGTTGGCCCGGCTGCCGGACGGTTGCCGTGACGTGCTGGCCGTCGCCGCGGTGCTCGGGCGCGAGCTCGACCTGGCGGTGCTCACCGCGGCCGCCGAGCTGCCCGTCGACACCGTGCTCGACCTCTTGCAACCGGCACACGACGACGGGGTGCTCGACCGGCCACTCGGGCGCACCGGGCTGCGGTTCGCACACGACCTGGTCCGCGAGACCGTGCTCGACGACCTCGCTCCGGGTCAGCGCGCCCGGATCCACCAGCGGGCCGCGGACTCGCTCAGGGCGTCCGCAGACGATCCTGACGTCCTCCCCGAGCTCGCCCACCACGCACTCGCCGCGCTCCCGCTCGGTGACGCCGCCGCCGCGGTCGGCTGGGCCCGGCAGGCGGCCGAGAACGCGATGACCGCGCTCGCCCACGAGGACGCCGCCCGGCTGTTCGTCCGCGCGGTCGACGCCGGACGCACCGTGCTGCCGCCGGTCGCGCGGGCCGACCTGCTCGTCGTCGCCGCCCACGCGCAGGCCGTGGCGAACAACATCGAGTCCGCGATCGAGCTGGGCACCGAGGCCGTCGCGCTGGCCCGCCGCATCGGTGACCCGGCGCTCGTGGGTCGCGCGGCGCTCGTGATGCCGGGTGTGTCGGACCTGGCCTGGCTGCACCTGTGCCGGGACTGGTGTGAGGAGGCCCTGCGGGGCACCCCCGATGCCGACAGCGCGCAGCGGGCGCAGCTGCTCGCCCAGCTCTCCCACACCATGCTCGCCACCGCAGGCAACGTCGGACTGGACGAGACCAGCGCCCGGGCACTGGCCATGGCCGAACGGGTCGGCGACGCGGTCGCGCTGGCCAGTGCGCTGAGAGCTCGGCAGCTGGCCAGCGCCGGAGCCGAGGGCAACGCCGAGCGGCTGGTTGTCGGTGGCCGCATGCTCGCGCTCGGGGTCGACACGGGCGATCCGGACACGACGATGTGGGGCCACCTGTGGCGGTTCGACGCCGTCCTGCAGGCCGGTCGGGTCGATGAAGCCGAGGCCGAGCTCGACCTGCTCGCGCCGGTCGTCGCCCGGCTGCGGCTGCCGCTCGCGCGGCTGCACCTGTTGCGGGGGCGCGCGGCGCTGGCGATGGGCCGCGGGCAGTACGTCGACGCCGCCCGGTTCAACGACGAGGCGCTGGGCATCGCCACGGACGGGCGGCACGAGGGCGCGCTCATGACCGCGCGGGTGGTCCGGCACCACTTCGCGGCGTTCACCGGAGACGCGGGGGAGAGCATCGACTGGCTCGAGACCTACGCCGCGCAGGATCTCCCGTGGGTCTTCCTCCTGCGCGCCTCGCTGGGGTTGTGGCACCTCGCGCTCGGGCGGCGCGACGACGCCGAGCGGTGGTACGCGGCCCTGCCGCCGCCGGGAACGCCACGGGCTCCGGCGTTCATGGCGCTGGTGCTCGAGACCTCGCGGTCGGCGCTGGCCACCGACCTGGGTGATCCGGTTGCCGCCGAGATGGTGCACCGGTTGCTCCTGCCCCACGCCCACCTGCACTCCGTCGGCGGCGCGGGCGCGATCACCACCGGGGGCTCGGTGCAGCTCTACCTCGGCATCGCGGCTCTCGGTGCCGGTAAACCCGACGTCGCGGTCCGGCACCTGCGGGTGGCGATCACGGTCAACGACGCGTGCGGGCTCGTCCCGTTCGCAGGCATGGCGCGGTTCCGCCTGGCAGCGGCACTGCGGGCTCGTGGCCGGGCGGGCGACGTCGACGAGGCCGTCGCGATGCTGAACGACGCGGGCGCGATCGCCGCCCGGCTGGGCATGGCGCCGCTGCAGGCACAGGTCGCGGCGCTGGGAGCCACGCTGCGTGCGGGGGGCGTGCTGAGTCGGCGGGAGCGCGAGATCGCCGACCTCGTGGCGGGCGGCCTGACGAACCGGCAGGTGGCGGCTACCACGCACATCTCCGAGCGCACCGTCGAGAGCCACGTGCAGCACATCCTGAGCAAGCTCGGGTTCACCAGCCGCAGCCAGATCGCCGTCTGGGCGGCGCGCCGCACACCCTGACGCACGGGACGAGCTCTCCTCGGGCTCGCCGGATCCGGACCGGGCTTGACTTCGGTCCGCGCACCGGGAATCCTGCGGTATTGGACCGGTCCAATCACCGAGGAGTCCGCGATGGAGCCCGCACTCGACCTCCGACCCTCGATCTGGCTCGATCCGGCCGAGTGCCGGGTGGATGACCTGCGCGCCGTCGTCGAGCAGGACACCGATGCGGCGGCGTTCCCGCACGCGGACATCGTGGAGAACGTGGCCGTCTACGCGGCGCACACCCTGCGCGACACCGATCGGCGCACGATCCAGAGCGAGGTGGTGCGCGCGTTGCTCGACGGACCCGGGATCGTCGTGGTCACGGGCGCTTTCGAGCCCGCTGTGATCGACCGGGCCACCGCGGAGTTCTTCGCGCTCATCGAGGCGCAGCGGGTCGCGGGTGGTCCGGCCGGGGACCACTTCGCTGCGGCCGGCAGCAACGACCGGGTGTGGAACGCGCT
Source organism: Pseudonocardia sp. GCM10023141 (assembly GCF_042653605.1). Taxonomy (NCBI): domain Bacteria; kingdom Bacillati; phylum Actinomycetota; class Actinomycetes; order Pseudonocardiales; family Pseudonocardiaceae; genus Pseudonocardia; species Pseudonocardia sp. GCM10023141. The sequence continues at coordinate 188,422 of NZ_JBHSIR010000009.1, read as the reverse complement.
GGAGAAGCTCGCGATCGCCGCACCCGAGACGTTCGCCGGTTACTACGCCAACGACGTGCTGGCGCTGGTCTGCGAGGCGTGGCTCGGTCCCGGCTACCAGGTGACCTCGCAGGTCAACGTCGTCAATCCCGGGGGCCGGGCGCAGACCCCGCACCGCGACTACCACCTGGGTTTCATGACCGGCCCCGCGGCCGCGCGGTATCCGGCGCACCAGCACGCTCTCACCCCGGCATTGACGCTGCAGGGCGCGGTGGCCCACTGCGATATGCCGCTGGAGAGCGGCCCGACGCTGTACCTGCCGCATTCCCAGAAGTACGCGCACGGCTACCTCGTCGCGGACCGGGCCGAGTTCCGCGCCTACTTCGCCGACCACCACGTCCAGCTGCCACTGGCCCAGGGCGACGCGGTGTTCTTCAACCCGGCACTGCTCCACGGGGCCGGCACCAACCGCTCGGCCGACATCCGGCGGATGGCGAACCTGCTGCAGGTCTCCTCGGCGTTCGGGCGGGCGATGGAGACCGTGGACCGGTCGCGGATCAGCCGGGCGGTGCTGCCCGCACTGCGCCGGGCGAAGGACGCCGGCGCGTCGAAGAGCGCGCTGCGCAACGTGGTGGCCGCTACGGCCGAGGGATATGCCTTCCCGACCGACCTCGACCGGGACCCACCGATCGACGGGCTCGCACCGCCGTCCCAGGCCGACCTGCTCTGGACGGCCGTCGAGCAGGGCTGGGACGACGACCGCTTCGCCGCGGAGCTCACCGCGCAGGACACCCGGCGACGCGGATGAGCGGGCCTCCCGGTGTTCACGCTCACCTGCTCCGGGCGTGTCCTCTCTCGTCCGGGACCTCGGCCGGCACGGCGAGCAGCCCGCGCAGCGCGTTGCCGAGCAGCCGGGCGACGTTGTTGTCGTAGGCGTCGTGCGAGATCGACCCGGTGAAGCAGATCGAGCCGACGCTGAACACCCCGCCGCCGCCGGCATGGCGAAGCAGCGTCATGTCCGAGCGGACGTCGTCGCACCGGGCACCGCCCACACCGGGTCGCGTGGCGAGGCGGTCCTCCCCGACGAGCTGGCAGTAGTCGCTGTGACCGGTCGAGCTCGTCGCCCGAGCCGCCGCTCATGATCAATCCGAAGTCGCCGATCACCTCGCACCACCCGGACCGTCCGGATCGACGATGTCGACGGGGGTTCGCGCCGGCCGTGGCCCGCCGAGCGGGTGATCGACAAGTTCGCTCGTGACTGTGCCGCGGCAGGGGTTCCGGCGCCGGCAGCCGATGCGATCGTCACGGGACTCCTGTCCTCGACCGAGGCTGATCTCCGACCGATTCGGGGAGCGGTGGCGGTGACCTCGCTGCGGTGACCTCGGGGTCGGGTCGGGGCGTGACCGCGCCAACCGCGTAGCCACGGCGCCAACGTTTGGACGTCGGCGCCGTGGCCAACTGGTTGGCGCCGTTGGGTCGGGCCCCGCCGCGCCGTCTCGGTGGTCGGGTCGGGGCGTCACCGCGCCAACCGCGCAGCCACCGCGCCAACGTCTGGACGTCGGCGCCGTGGCGATTTGGTTGGCGCCGTCGGATCGGGCCCCACCGCGCCATCTCGGTGGTCAGGTCAGGGCCTGACCGCGCCAACCCCCTGGGAGCATTCCCTCCGCCGAGCGCGTCGGGGTGGTCGGGGTCGGCGGACCGGGGCGAGCTGTGATGCACTGTGGCGTCGCCCGCGCCTCGGTGACCAGTGGGATCTGTGATCCGTGGATCGGTGGCTCGTCGAGAGGTGACTGATCGTGGATGGCGTGGACGGTCCGGCGGCGCCCCAGCCCGTCCGCGAGCTGTTGGGCGAGCTGTTGGGCGAGCTCGACCTGGCTGCGCCGTACGAGCTGGTCGAGGTGTGCGACGCGTGGCTGCGCCGGCGGGTGGGCGCCCGGTGGAGCAGGTTGTTGCTGGTCGACTACAGCCAGACGATCCTGGAGCCGGTACCGGAGAGCGGATCGGGACCGGGGGAGCGCCACGTCGTGGCCGAGGGCCCGGCCGGGCTCTGCTACCGCGAGCAGCGGGTCGTCGGCAGCACCGGTGCCGAGGGCAGCGATGCGGTGCTGTTCGTGCCGGTGACGATCCGTGCCGAGCGCCTCGGGGTGCTGATGGTCGGTCTGGATCACCCCGTCGGGGGGACGGTCGAGGATCTGTTGACGGACGCGTCGCGGGTGCTGGCCCACGTGCTGGCCAGTGCTCGCCGCTACACCGACCGCTTCGAGATGCTGCGGCGGCGCAAGGATCTGGGCCTGGCCGCGGAGATCCAGTGGGAGCTGCTGCCGGTGCTGGCCTACGAGCTGCCGGCCTTCTCGATCGCCGGCGCGCTGGAACCGGCCTACGACATCGGCGGCGACACCTTCGACTACGCGGTCAGCTCGACCCGCCTGACGATCTCCATCACGGACGCGGTCGGGCACGGCCTGCGCGCGGCGCTGCTGGGCAGCCTGGCGGTCACGGCCATGCGCAACGCCCGGCGCAGCGGCGAGGGGGTGCTGGCGCAGGCGGAGGCGGCGAACCAGCACCTCACCGAGCAGTTCCCGGGTGCGAGCTTCGTGACCGGGCAGCTCATGGAGATCGACGTGGTCAGCGGCGAGGCTGTCGTGATCAACGCGGGCCACCCGGCACCGCTGCTGCTGCGCGGCGGCGTCGTCGAGGAGGTGGAGCTGTCCCCGGAACCTCCGCTGGGCCTCAAGACCGGCCCGGCCTACCGCCTGCAGCGACTGGGCCTGCGCCACGGTGACCGGCTGCTGCTGCTCACCGACGGCATCGCCGAGGCCCACGAGCGCGGATCGCCTGCGTTCGGGCTCGAGCGGGTCGTCGAGCTCCTGCTGGAGCGGCGGCGGCTGCCGCCCGCGGAGTTCGTCCGCCACCTCACCGGCGAGGTGCAGGAGTTCCGGGGCGGCGACCTCTCCGACGACGCGACCGCGGTCTGCCTGGACTGGCACTGACCGTCGACGACGGTTCGGGTCAGAGGTCGGCCATCGTGCACCACGGGTCGTAGCCGGGATCGGCGAGCAGCGCCTGGAGCCGTCGCCTGCGGAAGCCGATGTTCCCGCCACTGAAGAGCGGGTAGGCGAGCACGTCCTGGACCAGGCCCGCGAGCGGGAGGTGGTGGCCGTAGGACTCGACACCGACGACGCGCATGAGGTCGATCAGCGACTGCACCGCCGTCTCCGACCCGAAGATCTTGGCGTGCACGGACAGCTCCTCGGCGCCCGGCGACCCGGCGTCCAGTGCGGCGCAGGCTCGCTGCGTCAGTGCCCGGACCGCCTCGATCCGGGTCTTCACGTCGGCGAGCAGGAACCCCACGCCCTGGTGCTCGATGACCGGCACGCGTCCACCGCGGCGGTCGGTGCGGGCGAACCGCAGCGCGACGTCGAAGGCCGAGCGCATGACCCCTGCCGCGCAGGCGCCGATCAGCGCACCACCGAAGGCCGTGTTGACGATGCGGAGGCCGTCGCCGACCTCGCCCAGCACGTTCGCGTCCGGAACCGGGGAGGCGGTGAGGGTGAAGCGCGGCAGCAGGTGCGCGCGGTGACCGAGCGGGTCGAGCACGTCGGTGATCGTCAACCCCTCGATCGGTGCCGGGAGGATCAGCGCGGCCAGGGAGTTGCGGGGGTCCGGGTCGTCGCCCGCGCGGCAGACCACGATCATCAGGTCCGGTCCCGTTCCGTCCCATCCGGCCGCGTGCGACACCCACTGCTTCTCCCCGTCGACGAGCCAGCCGTCCCCGTGCCGCCGGGCGGTGGTCTGCAGGCCAAGGCGTTCGCCGGTCGAGGTGTCGGGCTCGTCGAGGTTCGCGGTGCCACCGGGTTCGGTGAGTGCCAGCGACGCGATCGGCGTGCCGCTCATGGCGAGGAACGGCGGGAGGAACGCGGCGTGCTGGGCCGGGTTTCCCGCCCGCAGCAGCGGCGTGAGCCCGAGGCCGGTGGAGAACAGGTTGAGCGCGACGCTGGGATCGCCCGCGACCAGCTCCTCCGCGAGCGCGGCGGTGGCCGACGCACCGGTGCCGTCCCCGCCCAACGCCTGCGGGACGAGCCTGCGCAGGAACCCCGCCTCGACCATCTGCTCGTAGAAGGGCCGCGTGGCCCGGTACCGCTCGATCGCGGTCGGCAGCGGATCGGTCACCTCACGGACCCGGCTGAGCACGTCCCCGGCGAACTCGCGGGCCTGTGCCCGCAGGGTCTGTCGGGAGTGGAGCGCCTCCGTCGCCGACATCAGTGGCCCGCGCCCTGGCCACCGTCGACGTGCAGGGTCTCGCCCGTCACGAAGGTGGCGGCCTCGAGGTAGAGCACCGCGTGCACGATCTCGTCGATCTCGCCCATGCGCCCCATCGGGTGCAGTCCGGCGAGGGCTTCGTGGGCCTCGACGGGGTGCATGGGGGTCTTGATGATTCCGGGGGACACGGCGTTCACCCGCACGCCGCTGCCTGCGCACTCGATGGCGAGTGACCGCGTTGCGGCGTCGAGACCGCCCTTGGTCAGCGAGGCGAGTACCGACGGCACCGCACTGAGCGCGTGGTCGACCAGCGAGGTCGTGATCGTCACGACGTGGCCGGAGCCCTGCTCGAGCATCGTCGCGACCACCGGCCGGGTGATGGCGAAGAAGCCGGCCAGGTTGAGCCCGACCATCGCCGCGAAGTCCTCGTCCGTGCACTGGGTGAACGGCTTGGCGAGGAACATCCCGGCGTTGTTGACGAGCGTGTCGATCCGACCGAAGCGTTCCAGCGCCGCCTCGACCACCCGCTCGGCCGTCCGCGGGTCGGTGAGGTCGCCCGCGACGGTGTGCACCTGCGGGTCGTCGGAGGCGGTGCTGGAACGCGAGGTGGCAACGACGGAGAAGCCCTGCTTGCGGTACCCCTCGACGACGCCGGCCCCGATGCCGCGCGATGCGCCGGTGACGATCACGACCTTCGCGGTGCTCATGGTCACGACAGCTCCTTCTGTGCACAGTGGACAGACGTGGGAGGTGAATGCCGCGCCCGAACGGACGCGACGGGGTGGGTCAGCCGGTGGCGGCGGACCGCAGCGGCACGGTCTGCGCGCCACCGGTTCCGAGGAGATGGGGCCGCCCCGGCAGCGGGCGGGGACCGCCGCGCTCCCAGTGCCCCGAGCGGCGGATCTCGCTCGCGGTCATGCCGAACTCGGCCTTCAGTGCCCGGCTCAGGTGCCCGGCGTCGGAGATCCCCCAGCGTGCGGCGATGGCGCCGACAGTGCGCCCGCGCAGCGACTCGTCGGCGAGGTCGCGGCCGATCCGTTCCAGACGCTGCCTGCGGATCCACGCCGACAGCGTCATCCCGGTGGGGGCCAGAACCTTGTGCAGGTACCGCACCGACACGCCGAGCGCCCGCCCGACCGACTCGACGGTGAGCCCCGGATCGGACAGGTGCGACAGGCAGTGGGCGAGCATGCGGTCGGCGAGATCCTCACCAGCGCCCAGCGGGGCGATGTCGACGAGCTCGGCGATGACCAGCGACACGATCGCGTCCGCGAGGTACTCCTTGCTGCTGCTCGCGTCGCCTGCCGAGCAGTCGGTGATCTTCGTGGCGAGCGCGTCGAACAGCGTCCCGACGACGTCGCGGGGGCCGCGATCCGTGCCGACGGCGATCGCGGTCCGCAGGGCGAGGGTGTCGGCGTGCGCTCCCAGCGCGGCGAGCGGGACCGTGACGAGCACCGCCTCGTAGGGTTCCCAGAACGTGACCTCGTAGGGCCTCGACGTGACGTAGTTGACCAGGTCGCCGGGACCGAGCAGGCAGCGCCGCCCGTCCTGCGCGACGGCGGACCGCCCGATCCGCTGCATCGAGACGCTGAGGAACGCGGGATCACCGGCGTGGACGAGATCGGGACCGCGGGTCACGACGCACGGGCTGCCGCTCAGCACCGAGACCCGCACGTCCCCGGCCACCGCGCTGCGCAGGGAGCTGCGGAACGTCCCGTCGGTCAGCGGCCGAACCCGGACCGCCGAGAAGGTCGGGGCGACGAGCGTGGCGAAGCGGTCGCGGTCCATGGTCTCGGCCGCATCGACGAGGTGGGGCACCGGTCGACCGGACGAGGACGGGCGGTACGGGCTCATCCGCCACCTCCCTGGCCTCGCGGGCCGCCTGCCGGCCGCGTGCCTCGACTGTAGGGTGCGCCACCCCCGTCGGGCTGCCATTGCGTGCACTGGTGGCCGCCAGATAGCGCACCACCGGCGAGCCGGCCCGGGCCGGCCGGAACGGTCGTTCGTGCTCGTTCGCGGACCGGATCGGGCGCGCGGTGAGACACGCCAGGGCCGCGTCGGGCTCTGCGCAGATGAGTCACTACGCTCAGAGGCTCCTGAATCGACCTCGGTGGGAGCGAACGTGCGAGCTGGGCATGTCGGACCGGCGACGCCGCCGACGCCGTGGTCCCGCCGGCACGTCGACCTGTGTCGCACCCAGGCCGCGCTCTGTCCGTGACGTCGCGACGCCACGACGTCGGCGACGTTGCGTCGTCCGGACACCGAACCACCCCGGCCCGACCGGTTGAATTCCGCGGTCCGCGCTCCTCAGCGTGCCTTCCGACCGCTACTCGAAGGAGAGATCCGTGCGCCGTACGTTCCTCACCGCAGCCGCCGCGCTGCTGGCCGCCATGTCGATCGTCGGCTGCAGCAGCGGCGCCGACTCCTCCACGCTGCGGGTCGGCACCGAGGGCACCTACAGCCCGTTCAGCTTCCAGGGCGCCGACGGCAAGCTCACCGGCTACGACATCGAGGTCGTCCAGGCCGTCGGCGCGAAGCTGGGCAAGACCGTCGAGTTCACGCAGACGCCCTTCGACTCGATCTTCGCGGGCCTGGAGGCCAAGCGGTTCGACCTGATCGCCAACCAGGTGACGATCAACGATGTGCGCAAGGCCAAGTACGACCTCTCGAAGCCCTACACCGTGTCGGAGGGCGTGATCGTCACCCGCGCCGACAATACCGACATCACGAACCTCGCCGGGCTCAAGGGCAAGACCACCGCCCAGTCGTCGACGAGCAACTGGGCCGACGTCGCCCGCAACGCCGGCGCCAAGGTGGAGGCCGTCGAGGGCTTCGTGCAGGCCGTGCAGCTGCTCAAGCAGAGCCGGGTCGACGCGCTGGTGAACGACACCCTCGCCGTGGGTGAGTACCAGAAGACCACCAACGACAAGGGCATCAAGGTCGCCGGCACCACCGGCGACACCAGCGAGCAGGCGTTCGCGCTCCTCAAGGGCAGCGCGTTGACCGCCCAGATCAACACGGCGCTGGACCAGCTGCGGGCCGACGGCACGCTGAAGACGATCTCGGAGAAGTACTTCGGTTCCGACGTGAGCGGAAAGTAGGTGGACTCGTCCACCTGGGAGCTGATCGCGCGCAACCTGTGGCCGATGCTGAAGGCCACGCTCACCCAGACCATCCCGCTCACGGCCATCAGCTTCGTGCTGGGACTGGTGATCGCGCTCCTCGTGGCGCTGGCCCGGCTGTCGAAGATCCGACCGCTCTCGGCGGTGGCGCGCGTCTACATCTCCCTCATCCGCGGCACGCCGCTGCTGGTGCAGCTGTTCATCGTGTTCTACGCGCTGCCGCAGATCGGGCTCGTGATCGACCCGTTCCCGGCGGCGGTGTTCGCGTTCAGCCTCAACGTCGGCGGCTACGCGGCCGAGGTGATCAGGGCGGCGATCCTGAGCATCCCGAAGGGCCAGTGGGAGGCGTCGGAGACCATCGGGATGGGCTACGCCACCACCCTGCAGCGGGTGATCCTGCCGCAGGCGGCGCGCACGGCCGTGCCGCCGCTGTCGAACACGCTGATATCGCTGGTCAAGGACACGTCGCTGGCCTCGACGATCCTGGTCACCGAGCTGCTACGGGTGGCTCAGCTGGCGGCGGCTCCGACGTTCGACTTCTTCGCGCTCTACGGGGTGGCGGCCGTCTACTACTGGGTGATCTGCCTGATCCTGTCGTCGTTGCAGAACCGGCTCGAAGCCCGACTCGAGAGGTACGTGGCCAGATGACCGACCTGCTGACGGTGCGGGGTGTGCGCAAGGCGTTCGGCGAGCTCGAGGTGCTGCGCGACATCACGTTCGACGTGCCTGCCGGCTCGGTCACCGTGGTGATCGGGCCGTCGGGCTCGGGCAAGACCACGGTGCTGCGCACGCTCAACGCCCTGGATCGGGCCGACGCGGGCGTGATCGGCATCGGTGACGTCTCCGTCGACTTCGGCAAGTCGATCGACCGTGCGACGCTGGCCCGCTTCCGCGCGCAGAGCGGGATGGTGTTCCAGGCGCACAACCTGTTCCCCCACAAGACGGTGCTGCAGAACGTCATCGAGGGCCCGGTGATCGTGCAGAAGCGGCCGAAGGCCGAGGCGATCAAGGACGCGCAGCAACTGCTGGAGCAGGTGGGGCTGGGCGAGAAGGCCGACCAGTACCCCTACCAGCTCTCCGGCGGCCAGCAGCAGCGCGTCGGCATCGCCCGTGCGCTGGCCCTGCGGCCCAAGCTGATGCTCTTCGACGAGCCGACCTCGGCGCTCGACCCGGAGCTCGTCGGGGACGTGCTCCGGGTGATCAAGGACCTGGCCGCGGAGGGCTGGACGATGGTGATCGTCACCCACGAGATCCGGTTCGCGCAGCAGGTTGCCGATCAGGTGCTGTTCATCGAGGCCGGTGTGGTGCTGGAGTCCGGGCCACCGGCGCAGGTGCTGGGCGAGCCGTCGCAGGCGCGTACCAGGCAGTTCCTCCGGCGGATCCTCGACCCGATCTAGTGGCCTGCGCGCTCAGGGGCCGGCGTCGATGACCCGGCCGCGTTCGCGCGCTGCGGCCACCAGCGCGTTCAGCACCGCCGCCGTCGGGGGTGGGTCGGGCGGCTCGCCGTAGGTGGCCGCGTAGATCCGGCGCATCGCACCGGGGATCTCGGTGGCCTCGATGCCGGGATGGCGCTGCGAGGCCAGCGCGAGCCGGGGCAGCACCGCCACCCCGAGCCCGCTCGCGACCAGCGCCTGGATCGTGGCGATGTCGTCGGTCGAGCAGATGATCCGGGGCGCGAAACCGGCCGTGGCGCACAGGTCCACGAGGTTGGCCTGGAACCGCGCGCACCCGGCGATCCAGCGCGCGTCGCGATGGTCGGCGAGCGTGCCGCCTGCCCCGGCCGGCGTGATCAGGCAGGTGGCGTCGTCGCGCAGGTGGGTCAGCCGCACGCCCTCGTCGGGTGGGGTGTCGTCGTAGCGGAACATCAGCGCGATGTCGGCCTCGCCGGTGCGCAGCAGCTCCAGCGCCTCCGGCGGGTGGGTGTCGGTGAGGTGCAGGTCGAGGCCGGGGTGCTCGGCGGCGAGCCGTTCGATCACCGGCGGCATCAGCTCCAGCAGCCCGGACGCGAACGACGCGACGCGGACCGTGCCGGCGCTGAGCCCGACGTGGGCGGCCAGCTCCAGCTGTGCGGTCTCCAACCGGCCGAGGATCTCCTCGGCCCGACCGGCGAGCAGTTGCCCGGCCGCGGTGAGCCGGATCCCGCGCCCGACGCGCTGCACGAGCTGGGCCCCGGTCTCGGCCTCCAGCCGGGCGAGGTGGTGGCTGATCGAGGGCTGCGCGTAGTGCAGGTACCGGGCGGCCGCGGTGACCGAACCCGTCCTGGCGACCGCGCTGAGGACCCGGAGCCGCTGCATGTCCAGCATTCATCAACCGTATCGATGGAACCGCCAGAAATCAGGCATTGGACCTATCTTTCGTGACGGCCCACGCTGGGAGCATGACCACGCAGACCCTCACCCGTACCGGCCTCGACCAGCTGATCGCCACGGTCCGCGCCGCGTTCGACCCCGCGATGGAGCCGGCCGCCGCGGCCAGTGCGGTCGCCGCGTCTCTGCGCGCCGACCTGCCCGCAACCGACCTCCTCACGAGCCGGGAGCGTGCGGGCGAGCCGGCCGCCGCATTCCGGATCCTCCTGCACGCCGAGCCCGCGTTCTCGATCCAGGCGGTCGTGTGGCGTCCCGGCCAGGCGTCCTCGATCCACGACCACCGGGCCTGGTGCGTGCTCGGTGTCCTGCAGGGTGCCGAGGAGGAGACCCGCTACCGCGATCACGGTGACCACCTCACCGTCGTCGGGCACGCGACCAATCCCACCGGCGCGGTGCACGGGTTCGCCCCGCCCGGAGACATCCACAAGGTGGTCAACACCGGCGCCGCCACCACGATCACCCTGCACGTCTACGGCGCCGACCTCGGTGACGGCAGCAGCAGCGTCCTGCGCACGTACACCGCGCCCGTGCTCGACAACCGTGCGGGAGCCTGACGCGGGGTCGACGATGTCGAGAACGACCGGCCGGCTCCGTTCCCCGTGCAGATGCGGCCACCGCGGCCGCACCACACGAAGGAGACCAGCATGACGATCAAGCGCATGGAGAACGTCGGTGTCGTCGTCGAGGACCTCGAGGCCGCCGTCGCGTTCTTCGTCGAACTCGGCATGGAGCTCGAGGGCGAGACGACGGTTGACGGGCAGTGGGCGGCCCGCATCTCCGGATTCGACGAGATCCGGCTCGACGTCGCGATGGTGCGGACCCCGGACGGCCACAGCCGGCTCGAGCTGATGCGGTTCCACACCCCCGCCGCGGTGGGCGCCGCACCGAACGCGCCGGCGAACACCCTGGGCATCCGCCGCATCCTGTTCTCCGTCGACGACATCGACGAGGTACTCGGCCGCCTGCGTGCCCACGGTGCCGAGCTCGTCGGCGGGCTCGAGCAGATCGAGAACAGCTATCGGTTCTGCTACGTCCGGGGGCCCGAGGGCATCATCGTCGCGCTGGCCCAGGAGCTCGGCTGATGCGGCCCGGCGCCGATATTCGAACTGGGGTCAAGGAGCCTACTCATGGGCTCCATGACGGGACGACCGCTCCAGTTCGACGGCGACGCCGCCGTGGATGCCGCGGTGGAGATCTTCTGGCGCAAGGGCTACGCCACCACGACACCCCAGCAGCTCGCCGAGCTGCTCCTCGCGGCCGTCAGGGGGGTGAGCGTGCTCGCCCGCTCGGGTGCGGAGCCGGAGCGGCTGGAGCGCGTTCTCGCCGGTGCGGTCGCGAGTCTCTAGGGGAGCGTGCGTTCGCGACTTCGCACACCGTTGCCCGTGCTCGCAGGGGCTGGAACGTGTGCAACGACCGGCGACGGCATGCGACGTCGGCCTGGCTGGGTGTGCAGGACCGGCAGGCGGAGTCCCTGCGGCGATCGCTGCGCGCCGCCGGGCACGGCTCGAGCGTTCCCCGTGACCGTTCGGCGATGTGACCCGTCCGGTGTCGAGCTGACGGGAGGTGCCGGCACCGCCCGATGACCGGTGGGTCGCGCTGCGCGTACGGTCGCCAGTCATGGAAGCCGCCGGTGCCTCGGCCGCCACGAGCATGACCCGGCCGTTGGCCACGGCATGGCTGGCCGATGTCGAGACGCTGACCGCCCGCCTGATGGCGGCGATCTTCACCGACAATCCGGAGTGGACCGACTACCGCCCGGTGCCGCGCGCCGACCTGCAGGACGGCTGCCGCCGGTACCTGGCCAGGGTGCTGGAGCTCCTCGGCGGGGCCCGGGACATGGACGAGAGCGACGACGTCGCCGAGCAGATCGGACGGCAACGAGCCGATCAGGGGGTTCCGCTGGAGGCGATGCTGCGGACGTTCCGCCTCGGTGGCCGCATCGTCTGGGAGGCGCTGCTGGAACGCGCGGCCGCGGCCCAGGTGGAGCCGCGCGCGGTCGGTGCGGCGGCGACGGCCATGTGGACGGTGGTCGACGGGCTGTCCTCGGCACTGTCCACGTCCTACCGGCGCGCCCAGTCCGAGCAGCTCCGCCGCGACGACCAGCACCGGCACGCGCTGATGGAGGAGGTGCTGGCGGGCCACGCGACGGACGGCGGGTTCGGGCAGCGGATCGCCGATCAGCTGCAGCTCACGATCGGTGGCAGCTACCTGGTGGCGGTCGCCGAGGTCGACGCAGGCGGATCGGCGGCCCTGCACAACCCGCAGACCGCGCTCGCCGCGCTGGGTGTCCGCTCGCTGTGGCACGCCCGCGTCGACAGCCTCGTCGGCCTCGTCCCGCTCGAGGGCCACGATCCGCGGTTCGTGCTCGACCGGCTGCGGGGCGTCGTGCGGGGGAGGGCGGCCGTCGCGACCACGTCACGCGGTCTCGCCGACGTCGGGGTGGCCCACCGGCTGGCTGCTGTCGCCTTGGGCACGATGCCCACGGGCGTCACGGAGCTGGTGCGCATCGAGGATCGCTACGAGCAGTCGCTGCTGCTGATGTCGCCCGCGCTGCGCAGCCGCCTCGTGCACGACTGGCTCGGACCGGTGCTGGCCCTGCCGACCAAGGATGCCGCGCTGCTGCTGGAGACGCTCACTCGCTGGTTGGAGGCCGACCGGTCGGCCGGCGTGGCGGCCGAGCGGCTGTACTGCCACCGCAACACCGTGCTCAACCGGCTGCACCGGATCACCACACTGGTCGGCCGCGACCTGACCGGGCGGCAGGCCTTCGTCGAGCTCTCCCTGGCGCTGTCCGCGCTCGACCTGCCGGCCGACACCCCGTCGCCCTGAACCGGGATTGGGCAGATTGCCCAATCCGGAGGCTCCGGTCTTGGGCGCACCATCATGGTGTCGAGGTCTGCTGCCGACGACCATCGCCACTGTGGCGGGCGCACCGATTGCCCGCTCGCGGAAGCGAGATGCGAAGGAGCAGCCGTGGCGACGCGCACTGCACGACGGGCCGAGCGGGTCACCGCGGCGAACGACGTCGCTGTCTCGGATCCCGGCGCTGGGGACATCGGCGTCGGGGACATCGGCGCTGGGGGTATCGCGGCTGGGGATCCGGCCACCCTGCTGGGCTACTTCCGCCAGATGGCCCTGATCAGGCGCTTCGAGGAACGCGCCGCGCAGGGCTACACCCAGGCGAAGATCGGTGGCTACTGCCACCTGAACCTCGGTGAGGAAGCCACCGTCGTCGGGCTGATGGCGGCACTGCGGCCCGACGACTACCTGTTCACGAACTACCGCGAGCACGGCTACGCCATCGCCAAGGGGATCGAACCCGGGCGCGTGATGGCCGAGCTGTACGGCCGCACCACCGGCACGTCCAAGGGGTGGGGTGGGTCGATGCACATGTTCGACGCCGGCAAGCGGCTGCTCGGCGGGTACGGGATCGTCGGCGGCCAGGTGCCGCTCGCGACCGGTGCGGCACTGGCCATCGACTACCGCGGCGGCGACGAGGTCGTGATGTGCCAGATGGGCGACGGCACCACCAACATCGGCGCCTTCCACGAGTCGCTCAACATCGCGGCGCTCTGGAACCTGCCCATCGTCTACGTCGTGGTCAACAACGGGCTGGGCATGGGCACCACGGTCGAGAAGTCGTCGGCGGAGCCGGAGCTGTACAAACGCGGCTCGGCCTACCGCATGCACGGCGAACGGGTGGACGGCACGGATGTCCTCGCCGTCCGCGATGCGGCGGTCCGACTCGTCGAACGGGCACGGACGCAAGGCAGGCCGGCGTTGCTGGAGACGGTCAGCGGCCGGCTCAAGGGGCACTCCGTCGTCGACCCGGCGCGGTACCGGACCGCGGCCGATGTGGAGGCGGCGCGAGCGGCGGACCCGGTGGCCGGGTTCCGGGCCGCGCTGCTCGCGGCCGGCGTCGCCGATGACGGCGAGCTCACCGCGATCGAGAACGCGGCCCGTGCCGAGGCGGATGCGGCCGTCGCGTTCGCCGACGACAGCCCCCACCCGGACGTGTCGACGCTGTTCGACCACACCTACGCCACGCCGGTCGCGGGCGAGGCGCGTCGCCTGCCGGCCGACCCCCTGTTCTGACGAGCCTCGGCGACCCCCCACTCACACCAGCCTGATCTCAGAGGACATCCCGTGACTGTCATGAGCTACCGCGAGGCCCTGCGCAGCACCCTGCGCGAGGAGCTGATCCGCGACGACGACGTCTTCCTGATCGGGGAGGAGATCGGGGTCTTCGAGGGGTCCTACAAGATCACCGCAGGGCTGCTCCAGGAGTTCGGGGAGAAGCGGGTGCGAGACACCCCCATCGCGGAGGAGGGGTTCGTCGGGGCCGCGATCGGGGCCGCGATGCTGGGCCTGCGCCCGGTCGTGGAGCTCATGACGATCAACTTCTCGCTGGTCGCGATCGACCAGATCGTCAACCACGCGGCGAAGATCTACGGGATGTTCGGCGGCCAGACGAGCGTGCCGATGGTCATCCGGACCCCGGGTGGCGGTGGCCAGCAACTCGGTGCCACCCACTCGCAGAACATCGAGCTCTACTACGCGTTCGTGCCCGGCCTCAAGGTCGTGGCGCCGAGCACCCCCGCCGACGCGAAAGCGCTGCTGCGGGCGGCGATCCGCGACGACGATCCGGTCCTGTTCCTGGAGAACCTGGCCCTCTACAACGTCCGCGGCGAGGTGCCCGACGACCTGCCGCCCGCCGAGATCGGCAAGGCCGCCGTGACGCGTCCCGGCACCGACATCACGATCATCGGGTACTCGCGGATGGCCGCCGTGGCCATGGACGTGGCGCAGGAGCTGGCCGCCGAAGGGATCTCCGCCGAGGTGGTGGACCTGCGCAGCCTGCGCCCCCTCGACCGCGACACCATCGTCGCGTCGGTGCGCCGGACCGGCTGCGCCGTGGTGGCGGAGGACGACTGGCTCACCTACGGCATCGGCGCCGAGATCGCGGCGACCATCTCCGACGGAGCGTTCGACCACCTCGACGCGCCGGTGCGGCGGGTGGCGGCCGCCGAGGTGCCGCTGCCCTACGCCAAGCCACTGGAGAACGCCGCGCTGCCCTCGGCCGACTCCCTGCTGACCGCGGTGCGCGAGACCCTCGCCGCGGTCGGCCGCCGCCGCTGACCCCACCCCGATCGCCTGCCCCGATCGCACCTCACGACACCGAGGACCCCGATGCCCGACATCTCCATGCCCCGCCTCTCCGACACCATGGAGGAGGGCATCATCGCGACCTGGCGCAAGCAGGTGGGCGACCCCGTCGCCGCCGGGGACGTCCTGGTCGAGGTCGAGACCGACAAGGCGATCATGGAGCTGGAGGCCTACGACGACGGCGTGCTGGACGCCATCCTCGTCGGCGAGGGGGAGCGGGTGCCGATCGGCACACCCATCGGCGTGATCGGCGACGGCAGCGGTGGCGCCGTCGGGAGCGCCGCGTCCCCGGACGTGCCGGCGGCGGCGCCGGAGCCGGTTCCCACCACCGTCGCCAGCACAACCGTCGCCGTCGTCGAACCCGCCCCGGCCGGGGCGCCGGCCCCCGCGACTCGACCGCCGGCGTCGCCGCTGGCTCGTCGCATCGCCCGCGAGCGTGGCGTCGATCTCGCGACGGTGACCGGGTCCGGTCCGAACGGGCGCATCATCAGGGTCGACATCGAGTCGGCCCAGCCCAGCGCAAGTCCCGACCCGGTTCCGGCGGCTGCCCCGCCCGTCCCGCCTGTCCCGGCCCCACCCGTCCCGGTGGCGCCACCGTCCTCCGATGGAGACTTCGTGGCGGTTCCGCTGACGGGGATGCAGCGCGTCGCCGCCGCGCGCCTGACGCAGAGCAAGCGGGACGCGCCGCACTTCTACCTGACCAGCGCCGTCGACGTGACCGACCTCGTCGCGTTCCGCGCAACGCTCAACGCCGATCTGGCCGCCTCCGACGGGCCCCGGGTGAGCATGAACGACCTCGTGGTGAAGGCCGTGGCCACGGCGCTGCGCGTCGAGCCCGCGGTGAACGTGTCCTTCGCGGGTGACGCGGTGCACCACCACCGCAAGGTCAACGTCGGTGTGGCCGTCGCGGTGCCCGGCGGGCTGCTGGTGCCGGTCGTGCACGACGCCGACCGCAAGAGCCTCTCCCGGATCGCGACCGAGAGCCGCGAGCTCTCCGGCCGGGCCCGCGCCGGCAAGCTCCGCCCGGACGAGATGAGCGGCGGCACGTTCACCGTCTCCAACCTGGGCATGTTCGGGGTCGAGCAGTTCGCAGCCGTGATCAACCCGCCGGAGGCCGCGATCCTCGCCGTCGGTGCGGCCACCGAGGAGGTGCGACCGCGAGACGGGGAGCTCGTCGTGCGCTCGATCCTGCGCATCACGCTCTCGTGCGACCACCGTGCGGTGGACGGGGCCACCGGCGCCGGCTTCCTCAAGGCCCTCACCGGGCTGCTGGAGCACCCCCTGCGCATCGTCGTCTGAGCGGGCACCACCGGCCCTCGGCGCCCTCGAACAGCGGCCGGATGTCGTGGGCCGCCATGATCTCGTCGTTGCTCGTCCCCGCGGCGACCATCGGCCACACCTGGGCGTCGGCCGCGACGATGAAGTCGATCACGACCGGCAGGTCGTTGATCTCCATGGCCTGCCGGATCACCCGCTCGACATCGTCTTCGGACTCGGCGCGCAGCCCCACGCAGCCCGTGGCTTCGGCCAGCATCTTGAAGTCGGGGATGCGGTGCTCGTGGGTGCCGAGCTCGCTGTGGGCGTAGCGCTCCGCGTAGAAGAGGGCCTGCCACTGGCGGATCATGCCGAGATTGCCGTTGTTGATGATCGCGACCTTGATGGGGATGCCCTCGAGCGCGCACGTGGCGAGCTCCTGGTTGGTCATCTGGCAGCAGCCGTCGCCGTCGATCGCCCACACCACGGCGTCGGGATGGCCGACCTTGGCGCCCATCGCGGCCGGCACCGCGTAGCCCATCGTGCCCAGGCCGCCGGAGTTGAGCCAGGTACGGGGATTCTCGTACCGGACGAACTGCGCCGCCCACATCTGGTGCTGGCCGACGCCTGCGACGTAGACAGCCTCGGGTCCGGCGATCGCGCCGATGCGCTCGATCACATGTCCGGCCGTGGACGAGTTGATCTGCCGGCTCGGGACGGCCATCCCGCTCTCACCGAGCCTCGCCGACGTCGCCACGACCCTGGTCCATCCGGCCACGACCACGCACCGTTCGCTGCCGCCGGCAGAGCTCGCGGCGCTGGGCATCGGGGAGGGGCTGGTCCGGCTGTCGGTCGGCATCGAGGAGCCCGCGGACCTCGTGGCCGAGCTTCGCGCCGCACTGGATGACGAGGGTCGCGCGGCATCGATCACCTCGTGAGACCCGTGCCACTCGGGGGGCGATCCTCGACGGAGGGGCCAGCAGAATCAACCGATGACCGGTTGGGACCAGCTCATCACGGACCCTGCGACCGCTCTCCACGTCGCCGTCGCCACGGTGGGGATCTCGCTCGCCCTGCTCGTTCTGGTCCGGGTCAGTGGTCAGCGCGGCCTGGCGGCGATGTCGGGCACGGATGTGGCGTGCGTGATCGCGCTCGGCGCGGTGGTGGGCCGGACGGCACTGCTGGAGGTGCCCACCCTGGTCACCGGGGTGATCGCGCTGACCGTCCTGTTCGGTATGCAGCGCTTGTTGGCGGTGCTGGGACGGATTCCGGCGTGGGGGCGGGTGCTGTCGCGGCGCCCGACGGTGTTGATGCGCGATGGCCGGCTCTGCGATGACGCCTTGCGGCGTTCGCGGGTGAGTGAGAACGACCTGCGGCAGCAACTGCGGCTGGCGGGGATCTCGCATCGTGAGCAGGTGCGGTTGGCCGTGCTGGAGCGCACCGGGCAGATCAGCGTCCTGCGTTCGGGGGCCGAGCCGGAACGGTGGCTGCTGAGCGACCTCGACGACAGCGGATCGAGGACACCGCACGGTTGACGGGTGGCGTCCGCCCGAGCCAGGTGCACATGGATCCTTGTGGCTGTCTTGGGGCGTGCGTGGGCGGCCTCATGGAACCTTGTGGCTGTCTGGAGGCGTCTGCGAGCGGCCACCTGGAACCTTGTGGCTGCCTGATCCGCCCGAGCGCGGCGGGGCACCTCGGCGCTGCTGAACGACCGGCCGCCGCCGCCCGTCAGCGCCGCCCGTCAGCGACCGATCCGGGCGCGCAGCTGTGCCGCACCGGGGCCGGTCAGCTCGTCGTGAGCCACGGGCCGTCCGGTGATCACCATCAGCAGTGCCTCGGCGGTGCCGCGTACCTCCGCTCCGCTGCCGTGTGTCCAGTCCAGGTCGTCGGCGACGAGCCGCAGGTCCCGGACGGTCCTGCGGGGGCTGCGGGCGAACACGATGTCGAGCGGTGGGCCGGTCGAGGCCATCAGGTCCGCGGTCGCCCGGAAGGCCGGTGGCGACATGGCGCGTGATCGGGCCAGGGGGCGTCGGATGTCCAGGTTGTGGCAGACGATGTCGGCGAGGACGTGGGTGTCGGTGATGATGGGGGAGTGGCTGCGGTCGTGCTCGCGTTCGCGCAGGCCCGTGATCATCTCGGCGGTCGGGCGGCGGCCCCAGCGCCGCGCCGTCGCCGCGGTCACGTGGTTGATCCGGAATCCACCCTTGAGCATCTCGAGCATGGCCTGCGACCAGGGCTGGCCCGGGCCCCAGACGATGTGTGCCACCACGTCGCGCACGGCCCAGCCCGGGCACAGCGACGGGACGTCCCAGTCTGCGGGTGCGAGCGTCTCGAGGAAGTCGGCCAGCTCCCGCCGTTCTGCCGCGATCTGCGACCAGACATCGACCATGGGCGGAGTGTGGCAGCCGCGCGGCGGTCCGACACGGGTAGCGGACTACTCGCGCCCGTTCTGCCACTGTCTGATGTGGTGATCTCGGGGACGTTCGAGGGGGCTCGATGCGGCGGGTGGAGCTGGTCGGTCGGGAACGGGAGTTCGCGGCACTGGTCACGGCGGCCGAGTCCGCCGAGGCTGGGACGCCGGGGGTGGTGCTGTGCTCGGGGGAGCCCGGGATCGGCAAGACACGGCTCGCGGAGGAGCTCGGGGCGTTCGCCGCACGCCGGGATCTGCCCATGGTGTGGGGCCGGGCTGCCGAGGTGGACGGCGCGTCGCCGTTCTGGCCGTGGCGGCAGGTGGTGCGGGCGATCGCCGCCCTGGATCAGGCCGCACCGAGGATTCCCGAGATCGCCGCCGACCTCGCCCTGATCGCGCCCGAGGCGTTTCCGGGCGTGGTGCCGACGCGGGCCCGCCACGCCGACGCCGGGCAACGCTTCCGGCTCTTCGCCGCGGTGGCGCGGTTCGTCCGCGCAGCGTCGCAGCACCGCGGCCTGGTCGTGGTGCTCGACGACGTGCACCGTGCCGACGAGCCGTCCGTCCTGCTGCTGCGCCACCTGGTCCGCGATCTGGAACCGAGCCGGTTGCTGCTCCTGATCACCTGTCGCAGCACCGACCCCACGTACGCATCGGTCGTCACCGAGCTGGTGCGCGAGCCGGCGACCTCACACATCGAGCTCCACGGGCTCAGCGGCGACGGGGTCGCGCGCCAGCTCGCGGCGATCACGGGTTCGCCGGTGTCGCCCGAGGCAGCGGCGGGCGTGCACGCGTTGACCGGCGGCAACCCGTTCTTCGTGGCGGAGGTGGCGCTCGTGCCGGACGCCCGGCCCGTGCCGGTCGGCGTCCGCGAGGCGATCGTGGCCCGGCTGGGTCGGCTGTCGCCGCGGGCCCGCCACCAGGTCCGGGTGGCATCGGTGGTGGGTCGCGAGTTCTCCGTCGCCGTGGTCGCGGCCGCGATCGGCCAGCCGATCATGAGCTGCCTCGCCCCGATGGACGAGGCGATCGCGGCCGGGCTGGTCGAAGCCGCGCCTGCGGCGGGCGAGCTGCGTTTCGTCCACGTGCTGGTGCGGGACGCGATCGAGTCGGCGCTGCCGGGCGACGAGCGGACGCGACAGCACCGGGCCGTGGCGGAGGCGCTCGCGGAGCTCCATGGCGATCGGCTCGCGCCGCACCTGTCCGACCTGGCCTGGCACTGGTCGGTGGCCGCCGTGGCGGGACAACGGCTGGTCGCGGCCGGATGGGCCGAACGGGCCGCGGTGGACGCCGGGCACCGGCTCGCCTTCGAGGAAGGGGCCCGGCTGCACCGGCTCGCACTCGACACCGGCGCCCACGAGCTCGACGATCTTCACCGCTGCCGCCTGCTGCTCGCGCTGGCCCACGACCTGCAGCGTTCCTCGGAACTGGACCAGGCGCGCGCCGCCGCCGACGAGGCAGCCGCACTGGCCAGCAGCCTCGGCGCCGTCGACCTGCTCGCTGAGGCGGCGCTGGTCATCCCCTGCGTGATGGTGTTGAGCTGGGAACGCGCTCAGCGCGTCCTGTGCCTCGACGCGCTGGCGGCCCTGGACGGCAGCACGACGGCGCTGCGTGCGCGGGTGCTGTCCCGGTTCGCCGAGACCGGCATGTACGTCGACGATCTCCCCGGCGCATCCACGGCGAGCGCGGAAGCCCTCGATGTGGCCGAGCGCTGTGCCGACCCCGCAGCGCTCGTGGCTGCACTCCATGTGCGGGCGCTCGTGCGCTGCGGACCCGACGCCGTCGAGGAGCGCGCGACGCTGGCCGACAGGCTGCTGCACATCGGCCGCGAGCAGCGGGATCCGTCGATCGAGCTGGTCGGCCACCGCTGGGTCATCGATGTGGCCTTCGCTCGCGGTGACCTGGCCGGAGTCGCCGCCGAGCTGGAGCAGCTGGTGTGGTGCGTCGACACGTTGGGCGACCCCGTCGCCCGGTGGTGGCTGCAGCTCTACCGCGCCACCCTGGCCCAGGCCCGCGGCGACTTCCCCGCCGCGAACCGGCACCTCGCCGCCGCAGCCGCCACGATCGCCCCGGTCGGGCACCCGTCCGCGAGGCCCATCCACATGTCGTTGCGCCTGGGCGTGGACCATCACATCGGCACCGACCTCGATGCGGAGCACGTCCAGGCCTGCCTGCGCCCGGGACCGAGCTCGACCGTGCCCGGCCACGCGTTCCGGATCATGGACCTGCTGGGCCCGGCCGCGGTGCTCGTCGACGCCGGGTTCATCGAGGAGGCTGCCGCGAAGTTCCGCGCGCTCGGTCCCGTCCCCACGTGGCAGATACCGCCCTACCACCAGCTGGCGCTGCTCGGGTTCGGGGTGAACGTCGGGATCCGGGTGGGCGCGGACGACGCCGTCGCGGCCCTGCGCACCCTGCTCAGCGAGCACCGTGGCCAGCACGCGATCTCCGGCAAGGACGTGACCAACTACGGAGGGCCGATCGAGCTGCACCTCGGCCGCGCCGCGGCCCATCTCGGCGATCTCGACGCCGCCGTGGCCGACCTCGACGCCGCAGCCGGCATCTGTGCCGCCATCGGCGCCGCGGGCTTCGCCGTGGAGGCCGGATGTGAGCTCGCGAGCGTGCTGGCCCGTCGGGGTCGCCCCGCTGACAAGCCGCGGGCCCGCCTGCTGGTGGCCCGCTGCCTGCCCGAAGCCGAGGTCCTCGGCATGGTGCCGTTCCGCGAGCGGCTCGCCGGGCTGGCGACGCAGCTCGGCGCCCGCGCCGGATCGTCGCCACTGACCCGCCGCGAGGACCAGGTCGCGGCCTGCGTGGCCCGCGGGCTGACCAACCGCGAGATCGCCGCCGAGCTCTTCGTCTCCGAGCGGACGGCCGAGAGCCACGTGCAGCACATCCTCACCAAGCTCGGGTTCGCCAACCGCAGCCAGATCGCCGGCTGGGCAGCCCGACGTCCGTAGTCGTGGCAGTACTTTCCGCGATGGCTCGCCGCCTCGGGATTCCTACCGTCAGACCATGCCCTACACCACGATCACCCAGTACCCCGGCAGCGCCACCGGCCTGCTGACCGCCGTCGCCACCGTGCTCGGTGACGACCCACCGGACGGCCTGCTCGCTCGCGCGGTCGGGAGCACCGACGCGGGCCTGCACACCGTCGAGGTGTGGCAGTCCCAGGTACAGCACGACCGGTTCGTCGCCGAGTGCCTGTACCCGGCGTGCCAGCGGCTCGGCCACCGGTTCGGCGACCAGCAGATCCACGTCGCGTTCGAGGCCACCGACCTGTTCCTCGCCGACCCCACCACCCGGGAGACGTCATGACCGCCATCGGGACCAGCGCACCGCACCGCTTCGTCTTCGCCGCCGGCATCTGCGGCGCGGCGGGTGGCCTGGTGTTCCTCGTGCTCGGCCTCACCGCCCCGCTGTTCCCGACGGTGACCAGCGGGTTCGACCCCTGGATGGCCCTGGCCACGGGTGGCCTGGTGCTCATCGTCATCGGGCTGCTCGGGCTGGCCCGCTCCGCACTGGCCGGAGCCGGCGTGCTCGCCCGGTGCGGCTCGGTGGCGGCGGTTGTGGGGATGGCGGGTTTCGCCGTGGCACACGCCCTCGCCGCCCTGGACGCCACGCAGTCGGACTCACCGCTGTTCCGCATCGAGGTGCTCGGCTCGCTGGGACTGTTGCTCACCGGCGTCGCGGTGCTGCGCGCCGGCCGCTGGCCTGGGTGGGGGCGGTTCACGCCGTTGGCGTGCGGGCTCTACCCGTTCGTCATCCTGATCCCCGCCTTCGCGATCTTCGGGGAGCCGAACTTCCCCGCGATCGCCGGCTTCGGCGTCCCGCTGATCCTGCTCGGCGTCGCGCTGGCCGGAGCGCCGGGCACACCCCGACTCTGAATGGCAGGAAGGCCACCTTCCCGCAAGAGTCTTGCGGGAAGGTGGCTGTGGCCTTCCTGCAACTCCGCCAGGGTGACCACCGAGGACGAGCAGGCACATGACCGAGCACGACGTCACTCCCGAGGCCGCGCTCGACCTCATCGGTGTCGCCTTCGACGGTTCGGGGCGCGCTCGCGGGCAGGCGGAGGCCGCCACCGCGCTTCGCGACGCCGGCCTTGCGGAGGCTGTCCCACAGGGGATCGTGGGCCCGGACAGCACCACCTCGACGCCCAGTGCGACGTGGGGCCCCGGCGGGTTCCTCAACGAGCGCGCCCTGCTGGCGATGGCAGCGGCTGTGCACGCGCGCGTTCGGGATGTGGTGGGCGAGAGTCGGTTCCCGGTGCGCTACGGCGCCGACTGCGCCGTGCTGCTCGGACATGGAGGTCGCGCTCCTGCTCGGCCTGACCGGTGACGGTTCGCCAGAACCGTTGGGTCGCCGACTGCCTGCGCTCGATCCGGACGCGATCGTCCTGCTCGGCCAGCGCGATGACGGTTTCCGTGCGGCGATCGGAGCCCCGTCGATCGCCGGGCGCGTGAGCCTGCACCCCGCCGAATCAATGCACGCACATCCGCACGAGATCGCTCTCCGCGCCACCGAGCAACTTTCGCGCCACAGTCCCGCATGGTGGCTGCACATCGATCTCGACGTCCTTCGCGGCGATCAGTTCCCCGCCTGTGCGTCGGCGAACGATCCGGCGATGCCGGGGGGTCTGAGTTGGGCCGAGCTGGCCGTCATCGTGAAGATGGCGCTGCAGGCGCCACGATGTCGGGGAATGAGCTTCGGCGTCTACAACACCGATCTGGATCCGGACGGAGATGCCGCTCGGAGCATTGTCGGATTCCTGGCCGAAATCGGACCGAGCTCGGCCGCCGCTGCCACGCGCCGCGCAGATGGTCGAGCAGCCGCAGCCGGCGGGCGGCCTGCCGGTCGTGTGACCCCGGTGTCGGCAAGATCCAGTTCTGGTTGACACGGCCCGGCGGGCTGCCGTAGCTTCGATCACGGTCCGGTTCGATCGTTGCTGTCGCTCGCAACGGTCGCTCGGCCACCTGGCTGGGCGTGTAGACCACCGTCCGGCTCGCGGGTCGCAGCCTCGTGCGCGACGTGCCCTCTCCTGAGCCTTGTCGCGACCTCTGACGGGACGTCTTCCGCATGCACGCACACCTGCACCATGACGAGGCCCCGGGCCTCGCCGTGCGTGCTGTGCGGCTGCGGTCGTCCGCTCTGGATCGGGCGCTGCTGCTCGCGCGGTGGCTGCTCGGCACCGCGGTGGGGGTCGTGGTGCTGTGGTTCGGTGCGGCGGTCCTGGCCACTCCGGCTTCGGCCGCGGTGCCGGTGACCACCGTTTCGCAGGGCGCCCCGAAGGGCGGAAAAGAGACGCCTTCGGGAAAGCCCACCCCGAAGCCCGCACCGAAGCCCGATGCGACGAAGAAAGCAGAACCGAAGCCGGCGGCAAAACCAGCGGCGAAGCCGGCGCCGGCAAAGCCGACGGCGAGCAAGCCGTTGGCTGCGAAGCCCGCCGCGCCGAAGCCCGATCCCAAGAAGCCGGTCGCGACGAAGCCGGTTGCGACGAAGCCGGTTGCGACGAAGCCGGTTGCGACGAAGCCGGTTGCGACGAAGCCGGTTGCGACGAAGCCGGTTGCGACGAAGCCGGTCGCGACGAAGCCGGTTGCGACGAAGCCGGTTGCGACGAAGCCGGTCGCGACGAAGCCGGTTGCGACGAAGCCGGTTGCGACGAAGCCGGTCGCGACGAAGCCGGTCGCGACGAAGCCCGTTGCGACGAAGCCGGTTGCGACGAAGCCGGTCGCGACGAAGCCGGCGGCCGCAAAGCCGGTCGTGAAGAAGCCCGCAGCCCCCAAGCCGGCGGACAAGCCTCACACGTTGCCGGCGATCAATCCGAAGGCAGTGCCGAAGCCGGGTGCGACCAAGCCTGTGGAGAAGCCCCACACGTTGCCCGCGATCAACCCGAAGGCCATCACGGCGCAACTGGTGGCGGCAGAGCTGCAGAAGGATGCGGCCCGGCTGATCGCGCAGATCCGCACCTCGTCGGAGATGAAGCGCCAGGAGCTGGCGAAGCAGGCGGCGGCCTGGATCGCGGCGGCGCGCAAGCAGGCGACCGACCCGACGGCTGCGGCAGCTGTCGCCCAGCTGAGGAAGGAGCTGGGCAAGCGCGGCGGCCCGTTCGACGCGCTGCGCCCCGGCGTGAAGGAGCCGGTCGCGACGTGTTCCACCGCTGCGGGCGGCCGGGACTGCGCCACCCATGCCACACCGCCGTCGAACCGGGTGCAGCAGCGTGGCCCGCCGGCGACGCAGTTCGACAAGGCGTTGCAGGGGCGGATCGCGTTGGTCCACAGCAATGAGGCGTTGGCGGCGGAGAAGAAGCAGATCGCCGCGGGCAAGGGCGACAAGAAGGTCTACGCGCAGCACGTCGCGGCGAACGCGAAGCTGGCCGGGCAGGTCGCGGCGGATTCGGCGGGGCTCTCGAAGCACCAGGTGAAGCTGGTCGTCGATGTGGTCGGGGGGCAGAACTCGATCGCCAAGGGCGAGGCCGCGTTGAAGGCGGAGCAGCAGCAGGTGGCTGCCGGGAAGCTGGCTCCCGCCACCTACCGCGCGCACGCTGCGGCGCTGGCACAGCGCAAGGCCGCCGTCTACCAGGCCAGCGACGAGCTGCTGACCCTGATGGGTCGCACGTCGCCGAACACGCTCCCCGACAAGGTCGCCGGCAACGGCTCGACCGCGGGTTGCGGCAAGAACGGTGCCTTCGTCGAGTGCGGCTCGGTCACCACGCTCGGCAACGGCACGAAGCGCGACCGGTGCGTCGCGCTGGTCGGGATCTCGACCGGCTGCACGGCCACCACCGCCGCCGGTGCCACGAAGGGCACCGCGTCGTGCGTGCTGACCGGGCCCGCGCAGGGCTGCAGCAGCGTCGCGGGGTACGGCAAGGTGTCCGCGGGGGCGAAGTGCGCCCCCGGTCGAGCCGACTGCGGGATGAACGCCCAAGCCACCGACAGGAACGCTGTGGTGGTCTGCAAGACCGCTGCCGGCACCTGTCGCGGCACCACGGCCGGGCAGCGCAACTCCGTGAAGGTCGCGCCGGCTGCGACGACCGCGTCGTGCACCGGGCGCTGCGAGCTCGACGGGCTGGCCGACGCCGCGGGCGCCGAGACCAACTGCCAGGCCGAGGACGGCTTCTGCACGGTCCGCAGTGCCGATCGCGCTGTGAGCAGTGGCACCGCGTGGTGCGCGGTCGATGACGGCACCTGCGATGCCGGCGGCAAGAGCCGCTACGAGGCCGGCGTGCTGGTCAGCACCGCCGCCGCGAACGTCGACTGTGCCGAGGACGCCACCACCTGCAAGGGCAGCGCGGGCTCTGCTGCACGGGGTGCGGTGCGCGGCGTCAGTGCCGCCGGCAAGCCGCTCCCGGTGCGCGCCTCCACCACGACGACGCGCTGCAACGCGGCCGCGGGCGGCTGCGGCACCGAGGCCCGTTCGGAGATCACCACTCGTCCCGGCACGGCGGCGGGCACGCGGGTGGCGGTGGCGACGAGCCGCGGCGGCGCCCACGTCGACTGCGCTGTCGAGGCCTGCACCGGCGGCGCCTCCGCGGTGACCTCCGGCTCCCTCACCGGCGATGTGAAGGCCCGCGGCAGCAGCGGTACCGCCCGCTGCACCGTCCACGGTGCCGGCGGCGGCTGCACGACCGACGCCGACACCACCGCGAGCGCGCAGAGCGCGTCGACCGTGGCGGCGAAGGTCCGCTGCACCGGCACCTGTGGGGGCATCGCGAACACCGAGACGAAGACCGTCGACCTCGCGGTGTCGCCGCTGGCACGCGGCACCCGCGGCAGCGCGAGCTGCACCGTTGCCGGTGGGGGTTGCACCGCGGACGCGGGCGGCTCGGCCACCACCGCCAAGGGCGGCTCGGCACAGGCCCGCGCCACCGCCGCGCTGGACTGCCCGCAGGGATGCACCGGCACGGCCAGCAGCGGCACCTCCGCCTACGCCGGCACCAAGCTGGCCAAGGGCACCACGAGCACGGTCACCTGCACCCTCGAAGGCGGCAGCTGCGGCGGGGAGGCCCGGTCCGTGGCGAACACCAGCGGCACCGCGGCCCGCATGCTCACCGGTGACCCGAAGACCCCGGTCGCGGCGAAGCCTCGCGGCCCGGCCCCGTCGAGCGTCGCCGACGCCACCGCGAAGATCGACTGCCCGAACGGTTGCACCGGCCGGGTCACCACTGCCGCGTCCGGTTCGGACAACGTCACCCGCAAGGGCTCCGGCGGCTCCGCGGGCTGCACGGTGCAGGGCGGCGGCTGCCAGGGCACCACCCGCTCGGTCGCGAGCGGCGGCGCCGATGTCGCCGCGCTGCTGCCCGACCCGCGGCCCGCCGTCTCCGCGGGGGGTGACGACCAGCCGTCCGCCCCCCAGCCCCCCGCTTCCGACGACTCGAAGCCGATCGTCGTCCCGGCGCCGGTGCCCGGTCCGTCGAGCTTCTCCGACTCCTCCGCGATCGCCGACTGCCCGGACGGCTGCACCGGCGGTGCGTACTCCCGGACCACCGGAAGCCACGCCCCCGCGCTGGTCAACGCGCAGAAGGGCAGCACCGGGTCGCGCGGACCCCCATCGGCCGCCACCAGCACCACCCGCGGTACCTGCACGGCCACCGACCCGTGCCGAGTTCAGACGCAGTCGAGCTCGGGCGCAGGCGCCGGTGTGAACTACCTCCTCCAGCGCAACAACACGAAGCCTCCGTCGGCCATCCCGGCGACGATGAGCCAGTCCGGTGTGTTCGCCGAGTGCGGCGGCCCGGACTGCACCGCGACCACCGCGAGCGACGCCTTCACGAGCGGCGCCCGGGACGCGGCGAAGACCAGCTCGCACGCGAGCGGCACCTGTCGCGCCGAGACCGGTTGCGGCGTCGGCTCCGACGCCGTCGCGAGCACCACCAGCGACACCGGCATGACGGCGCCGCCCGCCAAGGGGAAGAAGCCCCGGCCGATCCCCGGCGTCGCGGGCACGGCTCAGACCAGCTCGGCGCTCGACTGCCCGGACGGCTGCACCGGCACCGTCACCGGCGACTCCACGTCGGCGGCCGGCCCCGACGGCGGCGCGACCGCGGCGATGAACGCGGTGCGGGCCGGTTCGAAGCGGCCCGCGAAGGCGACGCGGACCGATCCGGTCGCCACCACCCGCACCGTCGCCTCCACCGGCTGCACGCAGGACCGGGGTGCCTGCCAGTCCGGTGTGGTGACCGGGGTGTCCGCGAGCGTCACCCCCGACACCGGCCAGCGGTTCGCGGCAACGTCGGGCTTCGCGTCCGCAGGCTGCGCGAGCGAGCGCACCCCGAAGTGCACGACGAAGGCAGCAACCGCGTCGGTCGGCACCGACAACCCGACGACCATCGGGCGCCCCGGGGTCGTCGTGCCCGGCGGCGGGGCGAAGCTGAACGCGACGGCGACGTGTGCCGCCGCCGGTGCCTGCGACGCCTCGAGCGGCTCGTTCGCCGCCGACCACGTTGCCGATGGGACCGCCGCCTGCACCGGCGCCGGCTGCCACGCCGGCACCACCGGCCGTGCCACGGCCGCCCCGCAGCGCGGCGCACTCGCCCAGATGGCCAAGGAAGCAGCAGCTGCCGCCAAGAAGCCCGCGAAGGGCAAGGCGCAGGCCGAGCCGGCGTGGCTGCAGTGCTCCGGTGTCTGCACACCGACGTCGCCGATCAAGGGGATGCACGGCGCCGTCGCCGGGTCGTCCTGCACGGCGACGGGCAAGCAGACCTGCCAGGTCGACGGGCACGTCGGTGCGTCGCCGCAGGGCGCGGAGGCGTCGGCGGGCTGCCAGGGCTCGCCGTCGTGCCGGTACACGTTCGCCGCCACCAGCCGCGTCAGCGACGCGTTCCGCGGCAACGGCGCCTACGGTCGGGCCGCCTGCCGCGACAGCGGCGGCACCGGCGCCGGCGGGTGCACGACGATGGCGATCGCCGAGACGAACGACACCCAGGCACTCGCCGGTGCGATGTGCGCCGGCAGCAAGACCGCGAACTGCACGTACGGCTTCGGCGGGCGCAGCACGCAGGGTGCGAAGGCGCGCGGCGCCGGTGCGAAGGCCAACGCCAACGGCTTCGGCAGCGGCCGCTTCGGCGGCGGCAACGTCCTGACCAGCGCCGTGGCGAAGGCCGCGCCCGGTCAGGCCGTCGCGTCGGCGGCCTGCCAGGGCACGAAGGGCAGCACGTGCGGCTTCACCTACCTGGCCCGCGCCGGACAGTCCGTGAAGAAGGCGGGCAACCGGGCGTCGGCGCAGTCGGTCGGCTGGGGCAGCGGCACCCACGGTGGCGGCGGGGTCGGCGTATCGGCGCGGGCCATGGCCGGCCGTGGCTTCGCGGCCGCCTCGACGTCGTGCGAGGGCACCGGCAACTGCCGCCGCAGCTACTCGGCGAAGGCGTCGGCGTCGGACCGGTACGGCTCCAACAAGGCCTCCGCGCGGGCGTCCGGCGCGGGGAAGGGCCAGCAGGGCACCGGTGGTGTCCTGGTCACGGCGCAGGCGCAGGCGGGTCCCGGCTTCGCCAACGCCTCGGCGTCCTGCTCGGGTTCGGCGAGCTGCCGCTACTCCTACCAGGCGAAGGCCTCGGCAGGGGCGCGGCACGGCGTCAACTGGGCCCACGCCTCCGCGAAGGGCTCCGGTGGTGGCCGGCAGGGTGCCGGCGGGGTCGCCGTCACGGCGCAGGCGCAGGCCGGCCCCGGTTGGGCCAACGCGTCGGCCTCCTGCTCGGGCGCCCGCAACTGCCGTTCCAGCTACAAGGCGCATGCCGAGGCGAACGACCGCGCGACGACGAAGCCGACGTGGAACCAGCCCGGCAAGGCGTGGAAGGCGCACGGCGAGGGCACCTGTTCCGGCGGCGGCAACAGCGGTTGCGGCGTGCAGGCATGGGCCAAGGCCGGGCCCGGCGGCGGTGGCGGCGCCACCTGCAGCGGCAACTGCAAGAACTTCCGCCAGAGTGGATCCAACACCTACGTCGTGACCGCGCCGTCGCTGAAGGCGCAGGACGCGGCGCGCAAGCGCGCGGCGGGCCTTGACCGCAACGGCAAGCCGATCGCGGTCAAGGACATGAAGCCCGAGGACAGCGGGTCTCAGGCCGGCTACATCGACGCCCAGGGCAACTTCATCCTCGGGAACAAGCCGATTCCGCGGGGGAGCATCGGCGGGGTCCAGATCAAGGAGTCGGGCAAGCCGGCCGGCAAGATCATCCCCTGCGCCACCAGGTGCTCCTACGGGACCAGGACCGGGCCGCAGGGCAGCTACGACCCGAAGGCCAAGGACCCCAAGAACCGGTTCGTCACCTCCAACGTCGTCGACAAGGGCGACAAGCGACGCGACGTGTCCACG
Organism: Pseudonocardia sp. GCM10023141; assembly: GCF_042653605.1. Classification (NCBI taxonomy): domain Bacteria; kingdom Bacillati; phylum Actinomycetota; class Actinomycetes; order Pseudonocardiales; family Pseudonocardiaceae; genus Pseudonocardia; species Pseudonocardia sp. GCM10023141. The sequence continues at coordinate 158,573 of NZ_JBHSIR010000009.1, read as the reverse complement.
AGCGAGTCACACGCCGGCGTCGGCCGCGACATCGACGGCAACGGCGCCGCCACGGCAAGGGGCCGGGGCACGATCATCGACGGGCGCACCGGCGCGCGGACCGACCTCGACGTCATCGACGCGAACACCACCAACCAGATCCGGCTCACCGATCGCCACGGATCCCCGGTCTACGGCGTGATCAAGACCGGTCGCCAGGACGGCGAGTACCGGTTCAACGGCCAGCGGATCACGCTCCCGAAGAACGCGCTGCCGGGTGCCCCCGGATTCGACGAGGTCACCGTCACCGGCACGGGCGGCACCATCCTCGGTCGCGACGGCAAGGGCCACGCCGGCATCTTCGACTTCAACGGCAAGGGGACCTTCACCTCCGCCGAGGGTGACGTCGTGCAAGCCGACGGCAACGGCGTCTTCCCGGACAAGAACCGCGCGAAGATCATGACCCGCAGCGCTGTCAGCGGTCCGGGCCGGTACTCGATCGCCGGTGGCCAGACCGGCTACGTGGACCTGATCGAGGGCTACCGGGTCAGCCAGAAGAGCAAGAGCACGGTCATCACATCGGTCCGTCCGGCCGTTCCCGGCAGTCCCGAGACGATCAACACCGTCCTCCTGCAGGTGACGAAGAAGGTCGGCGGCGACCACGGCATCGACGTCACGACGCCGGACGCCACGGGCAAGGGCGGCACGCTCGACTGCACCGGCCAGTGCGGGATCTCGCGGCCGCGCGCGCAGCACCAGACCCCGGAGTGCGCGGACTGCCGGATCCAGGAGGAGCTCGCCACCGGCAAGGGCGCCGCTCCGAACGGACGCGTCCACATCACCAACCGCAGCGACGGCGAACTGCACTGGTTCGACCCGTTCGGCAACGCCCAGCAGTGCACCGCGCAGTGCGAGTTCGGGCAGTCCTACGGTCCCGGTGGCGGCTCGGTCTGCCGCGGCCAGGGCTGCGCGTCACTCAGCGTCGGCAACAAGGAGCACGGCGCGGACATCCTCATCGGTGAGGGTTTCCTGCTCTACCCCGACGCCAAGGGCGAGCACACCGGGTTCGGGTGCCGGGACGGGCACAACAAGTGCCTCAGCTCGGCGCCGGAGCTGCGGTGGCAGGGCGACCCCGACGCGTCGTGGATGCTCGCCGCGGACGGGAGCTACCGGCGCCCCAACCTGGGCAACGCCCTCGACAAGGAGATCACGAAGACCCTCGGCCTCGAGGCGGGCTCGCCGCTGCCCCCGCTCACGAAGGAGCAGTACGCGACGCTGTCGCCCGCCGACCAGCAGCGGTACGACACGAACCTGCGGTCGCTGACCGCCTTCGAGAAGGACGCGCTGGTCCTGCGCAGCGGTGGCGCGCAGAGCAAGCAGGCGACGCTGATCGGACAGCTGGCCAAGGGCGACGACAAGGCTGCTGCGGCGGCGAGGGCCGTCCAGCGAGCCGAGGTCGGCGGGCTCACCGACAAGGAACGTGCCGCGCTGGCGCCACAGCTCAAGGTGCTCGAACAGGCGGGTGCGCTCGGCGCCGAGCTGGCGGCCACCCACCGGTTCGTCGACGGCATCGACCGGATCACCTACCAGCCGCCGACGGTGTCCGACATCAACGCCAAGCTCGCCGCGGATCCGCGGCTCGTGCAGGACATCGCCGGGCGTCGCCCGTCCACCTGCACCGTGGCCGCGCTCTGCAGCACGACCCTGCCCCAGGGTGTGGACCTCGAGCCCTACGACAGCAAGTTCGACCGGGCCCGCGGCATCACGGCCGACATCATGGGGGTCGAGCTGCCCGACGACGACCCGGTCAAGGTCCGTCAGGTGAACCAGGCCGCGGGGCGCCTGTCGAGCTGCACCGTGCCGGCGCTCTGCAGCGCGACCCAGCCGCAGGGTGTGGACCTCGAGCCCTATGACAGCAAGCTCGCGCGGGTCCACCGTCTCGACCCGGTCACGGCCGTCGGGCGCCCGTCGAGCTGCACCGTCGCCGCGCTCTGCAGCACGAACCTGCCCCAGGGTGTGGACCTGGAGCCGTACCAGAACAAGGTGGCCCGGTCCCAGCGTCCGGACCAGATCAAGGCCGCCGCCGCCGACGTCGCGGACCTCAGCCTGATCCCGCGCGAGGCAGCACTGGGCGAGCGGGCCGCAGCGTTGGGGAACTGGAGCACGGCGCTGAGCGGGAAGAAGGCGGGGCTGGACCGGAAGAAGGTCGTCACACCGGCCGAGTGGGCCGCCTACAACGCCGAGGTGAAGAGCTACAACACCGAGCTCGCGGGGGTCACGGAGCAGGCGGCGGGGATCAAGGCCGTTCAGACCCGGATCAAGGCCAACCTGCCCGAGCCCGCCCCGGGTGCCGCCGCGCAGCAGGCAAAGCGCCGGTCGCTCGACCTCGCCTTCAGCAGGTACGCCGACGACCCGGCGCTCCACACCCAGCTCGCGAACGCGAACGCGGCCATCGGCCGGGCCGCGGGGATCGACGAGCTCGCCTCCCGCATCGCGAGGTCGAGCAAGGCGGGCGACAGGGACCCCTTCGCGATGGCGCTGCGCGGCTACAGCGGCACGGCCGGGGTGCGCTACGACGCCATCGCCACGGGGCCGCGCTCGGCGGGCAACAAGCTGGGCGACCTGAGCCTGCCGTCCACGGGCCGGCCCGATGTCGTCTACGCGCAGACCTCGGCGAGGCGGCTGCAGACGTGGCAACAGGACCTGCACGTGCTGGGCACCCCGCTGCCGAACCAGCAGAAGGCCTACTGGGACACGCTCGGCGCGGACACCAAGGCCAACATCGCCGCCTACAACACCGCGGAGGGCTGGGAGCGGCCGCTGCTCGACACCAGCGACGAGGTCACGACGTTCCTCACGGGGATCGAGATCAGCGAGGCGACACCGGAGCTCGACCGGGTCAAGCGGGACAAGGCGTTCGAGGCCCTGTTCGCCGAGGGCAGGGACAAGCCGACGTGGTGGGACGGCGTCACCCACTACCTGCGGGAGGACGGCAACGAGGCCGAGCTGAACACGTTCGACAACGCGTTCGACGACGCGCGCCCGGGGAAGTTCGGCAACTTCTGGCACCAGGTCGGGAAGAAGACCTACGGCGCGTACGAGTACCTGAAGTACGACGCTCCGGGGCAGGACCGCTACGCGGATCGCAACGACCGTGACTTCGCGAGCAGGCTCGAGGACGACGCGATGAAGCTCGTGACGTCGGCTCCCGACGGCGCGATCCATCTCGCGAAGACCGCCGGCACCGATGTGAAGCACCTCGGCGAAGGCATCCTCCATCCCCGGAGCACGTCGGATCTCCCGGGCGAGTCGACGAAGGGCTGGTTCGCCCGCCGCTTCCCGTTCATGGCGGAGATGGGCACCGCGGGCTCCCAGATGCTCGCGCGGTGGAAGCCGCTCGTCCTGCACGGTGACGCCACGGTGCTCCTGCACGGCGATCCGGCGAAGGGCATCACCGGGTACAGCGATGCGCCCTTGACGACGCTGTCGGGCGATCTCGTGTGGCCGACCCTCGTGCTGGGCGGGGCCGGGATCATCGCCAGGGGGATCTCGCGCGGCGCCGCGGCAGGCGCGACGGCGGCGAGGGTCGCGACCCGAACGGCGACGGGCGGTGAGCTGAGCAGGCTCGCGTTCACCGCGGTGAAGCTGGACCGCCGTGCCGAGCGCTGGAACACCGCTGCCACCGTCCTGAACGCACCGGGGCAGGTACTGGCCGCGCCGTACCGGGCATGGGGCCTGGTGGGTCGTGGAGCATCGGCGGCCGTGTCCCGAACGGTGCTCGGCCCGGCCGCCCGGTTGACCGCAGGGAAGGTGCCCGCCCTGAGCACGGGGCTGGGCAAGGCCGCCTGGGGGACCAGGACGGTCGGGAGCCACGGCCTCGTCAGGACGGTGCAGACCTCGGCCGCGTTCAGCCGTCTCGGCCTCGACCACACCGCCGGTCCGAAGGAGATCACCGCCGCCCACCAGCGGGAGCTGGACCTCGCGCACGGCGACGACGTGCTGGGCAAGCCGACGATGGCGGCGACGGTGTTCGGCTCGGAGATGGCCACCGCGCTGCGCGTGCGGTCGGCCGACCGGGCACACCACACCCTCCAGCAGTTCAGCACCCGACCGGGCCTGCTCGCGACCGTCGCGGCGGCGAGCCGGCTGACTCGCGCCGATCGACCGGCGGATCGGATGCCCGCCGTCGAGCAGGAGCAGGTGCTCGAGCCCGGGCACGGCATCGCGACCGCAGGGGAGAAGTCGACTGCCGACGGGCCCGGGGTTGACGGGTACGGGGTCGACCCGAACACTGCTCCCGAGACGATGCCCGGCGACGGAGCGGGCACCGGCAAGGCGGCCGGTGGCGAGAAGCTCGAGGAGCCGCACGCAGGCAGGTCGAGCGGTACCGATCCGCCCGCGGGCTCGACCACGTCCGCGACGGCGCCGGACCCGGTGCGGTCCTGGTTGGACCAGCGGCACGACGTCAACCGGGAGCGGGCGGCGTTCACGAAGCAGTACGGGCCCGACGCGGCGGCCGTGAAGGAGTTCCGCCGCGGGTACGACGGCCGGTCGAACGAGGAGCTCGGCACGCGGGCGGGCGAGATCCAGCGCCAGGTCGACGAGGGACAGCGCTCGCACGAGGATGCGGCGGTGGAGTGCGTCGCCATCGCCTGCGAGATCTCCAGCCGCGGGGAGGGATCGAAGGAGCCCACGAAGCAGCAGGTCATGGGCTCGACCGCGCTCGCCCGCGACGGCAAGGTCATCGAGATGCTCACCGGCGAGGGCAAGACCCTGACCGGTGCGCTCGCGGAGGTCGCCCGCGCCCAGCTGGAACACCGGGGCGGTGTGGGCGGCGGTGCCGTGCAGTGGCTCACCACGAACAAGACGTTGGTCGGTCAGGCCGCGGCGGAGGTCACCCGCATCGCGGAGCCGCTGGGGCTGACGGTCAAGGAGCTGCGGCCCGACCTCACCCCGGCCGAGAAGGCGGAGCTGTACCGGGCGGACATCGTCATCGGCGAGGTCAGCGAGTTCGCCTTCGACACCCTGAGGGAGCTCGACGGCGCCTGGGTGGATGCCGGCAGGCCGGGCCAGCGCCGGTTCCGGTTGATCGACGAGGTCGACATGGTGCTGATCGACGACGGCGGCATGCCTTTCGTACTGAGCGAGGCGGTCCCGGGCGAGATGACCCCGGTCCGCGATCTGCAGCTGGCCCGGTCACTGGTGCGCTCGAAGAACCTCCAGGCGAGTACCGGGTCCACCCCGAAGGGTCACTACGACCCCCACACCCTGCAACTCACACCCGAGGGCGTTGCGTTCCTCTCGGATCTGGCTGCTTTCAAGGACCTCCCGGTGGAGGCGAAAGCCGGGCTGCAGCGGCGGGTGGAGAACGCGCTCCGAGCCGACCGCCTGACGCGCGACGTCGACTACCTCGTCGAGAACGGTCGCATCCTCCTGCTCTCCACCGAGAACCGGCGGCTGCCGGGCCGGCGCTGGAGTGGCGGGCTCCACGAGGCCGTGGAGCTCAAGGAGCTCGACCCCGCGCAGGTCGGCGCCCCGAGGCGGACCCTCGCCTCGATGACCGTCGAGCAGTTGTTGACGGGCAAGGGGGACTGGGCCGGCATGACCGGCACGACCGGCCGCGCGGCCGGTCGGAAGCTGTTCAAGGACGCCTACGGCAAGGACGTCGGCCACGTCCCGCTCTCGTTCAGGTGGCGCCGGGTCGACCACCGACCCGTCACCCATGCCACCGCAGTGGCGAAGTTCGACGCAGCGGTCCGCGACGCGGTCCGAACCCATCGCGGCGGCAACGGCGCTCCGCTGCTGATCCGAACCGACACGGTGGCCGAGACCGTGCTCGTGGCGCAGATGCTGCGCGAGCACGGGATGGAGCCGAACGTGCTCACCGCCAGGGCCGAGCACGCGTCGAAGGAACTCGAGATCATCGCCCAGGCCGGTCGGCGCGGTGCGGTGACGGTGGCCACCGACATGGCCGGACGTGGCATCGACATCAAGCTCGGCGGCAGCGTCGAGTTCGTCGCCGCCGAGATCATGCGCCGCGAGCATCCCGGCAAGGGAGCCGACACCCCCGAGTACGCCGAGGCGTGGAGGCAGGCGGGCAAGCAGGTCGCCGCCGAGAAGAAGATCCTCAACCGCAAGCGGCGCGGCCTCCACGTGATCGGTGTCGGCGCCTCGCGCAACCTCCGGATCGAGGACCAGCTGCGTGGCCGCGGGGGCCGGCAGGGGGAGCACAGCGTCACGCGGATCCACCGCTCGCTCGAGGACCGGGTGCTGCTGGAGCGCGCCCCCTACGAGTACGTGACCGAGCAGGACACCGCCGTCCAGGCCGGGCGTCTCGACGGACCGGAGACGAACGCGTTGTTCGATCTCGCCCGCCACGACGGCGACGTCGCACTCGCCGCGCGGCTGACCCAGAAGAGCACTCGTAGCACCACCGCGTCCGGCGCGGACCGCATCCCGAACGTGCTCGGCGCGGGTACCGAGCTGCCCGAGTTCACGGTTGGCAGCGACCACCCGGCCGTGCTCCGCCAGCGCCAGATGACCCCCGCCGACATGGCGGTGTTCCGCGATCTCGTCATGCAGACGCAGCGGGCGACCGAGCAGTCCGCCGAGCTGGCCGACCGCCTCGGGATGACCGGCACCGAGCTGGCCGCGACACTGACCGTGGCCCTGCGGATGCTGGTATCGCGGTACAACGGCGGAACACCCGTCAGTGCGGATCCGGAGCAGCGACTGCGCCTGTCGGCATTCAGCTCCCGGGAGCTCCACGCACTGCTGGGCTACGCCAGGGGAATGACGACCGACGAGATCGCCGCGCTGTTGACGATCGAGCCGCGTGAGGTCGGCTGGTTCCTCGGCATGGACGCCCGGCGGCCCGGTGTGGTCATCAAGAAGCTGACCCGGGAGACCCGCAACAACGCGGTGCTGGGCACCCGGGAGCCCGCGGGCCGAGGCGTACTGATCGAGCGGGCGCGGCGCGACGAACTGATCGCCACCTCGGACGGCGCCACCCCGCGCCCGTGGCAGGAGGTCCGCGATCAGCTGCGGGCCACCGAGGACACGCTGCATCCCCTGGAGAAGTCGCTCCTGTGGGGTCGAGACGACCGCGTCGAGGAACTCATCGAGCAGCTACCGTCCAGGCGGCGCGAGCCCGTCTACCGCCACCTGGTGGAGGCCGGGATCTTCTCGATCGGCCAGCTCGCCGCGGCGCACACCGACGAGCTGCGTGCCGCCGGACTGACCTCGACCCAGATCTCCGGTCTGCGCGCGCTCGACCAGGTCAGTGCATCGACCGCAGTGTCGCTCGGTGCCGAACGGGCAGTGCGCAACGACCTCGTCCAGCGGCCCGCATGGGGTCACCGCGAGCTGGCGACCGCGCTGGCACTGGCGGCCGGGCTGCCGGCCCCGGCGTCGGATCAGCCGATCACCGTCGAGATGCTGGACGCCCTGCGCGCTGCTGCGGGGCTCGACCGGCTCGCCGTCGTCGCCGACGGGCTCCCGCTCGCCGTCGATCCCGCGTACGCGCCGATCCTGGCCGCCCAGGCTGCCGTCGGCCCGGTCCTCATCCCCGGTGCCCACCACGGTGCCGCGCTGCTCATGCTCGACGCGATGGTCCGGGCCCGCTTCCCGAACGGTCCGGTGCGCGCCACGAGCCCACCGCTCGCACGCGACGCCCCGCGGCTGAGCCCGCACGGTCGCACCCTGCTCGTCGGGGGTGCCGCTGTCGCCGCATCGATCTTCGGGGGCGGCGGCCTCGGGCTCGCCGGGCTCGCGGTCGGTGAGATCCAGCTCGTGGCGGGTGCCGCGGTCTCGACGTTGATCACCGTGGCGCTGCGATCGGGTCGCGATGGCAGTCAGGCTCGCGCCCCACCGCGGCGCGGCGCACTCCTCACCACGGCGGCGAGCCTGTCGTCCGTGGTTGTCGCCGCGAGCCTCTTCGGTACCGCCACCGCGCTGGTCGCCGTGATCGGTGCGGCCGCGGGCACGGGCGCGGAACGGTTCGGTCGCTCGGCTCCCGCTGGGGGCCTGGAGCAGCCTGGATCGACCCGATCCGCACACGGCGCGACACTGGCGATGACACTCATCGGCGGTGCCGTCGCGCTGCTGGGCGGAGCCGCCCCGGCGGTCACGTTCGTCGCGATCGGGGTCGCCGCCGCCGTGGTGGCCACGCTCCGTCGGATCGGCACGTCCGTGCGCAACCGCGGGCCGCCTCCGGCTCACGCACCGCGGAACACCGCGAAGGTGCTCGGTGCGGTCACGTCGGCCCTGTTCCTCGCGATCGGGGCGACCACCGGGATCCAGATCCTCTTCACCCCGCAGGGCTCGGCAGCCGCCCCCACATCGACCACCGCACCCACAGCCGGACGCCCCGCGGTCGAGACCATCGTGGTCAGGCGCCGCGACACGCTCATCGGCCTGGCCCAGGCGCTGGGCGTCACCCCCGAGGCGCTCGTCGCGGCGAACCCGCGCGTGTGGCCGAAGGGGACGAGCTGGGACCAGCTGGGTGTTCGGGCGCAGCTGAACCTTCCGACGTCGTGGAACGAGACGTGGCGGGTGCGGCGCGGCGAGTCGCTGTCGGTCATCGCTCTTCGCTTCGACCCGGACGGCGGCTGGAAGTGGCTGGCCGACAGCAACCGTGCGACGGTCCGTGACCCGAACAAGATCGCGATCGGCCAGGTGCTGCGGATCCCCGGAGCCGCTGCACAGCCGACGACGAAGCCGACGGCCAAGCCGACCACGCCGACCACGCCGGTCACCCCGACGCAGCCGACCGCCACTCCGACCCCGACCGCGACCCCGACCGCGACCCCGACCGCGACCCCGACCGCGACCCCGACACCGACCGCGACGACCACCCCGACACCGGGACGGCCGACGGCGACGCCGAGCCCGGCCCCCGACCAGCATGCGGACCCGGGATCCGGTCGCCGGTGGGGACCCGACCTGTTGTGGGGCGGCGGCATCGCCGCGGGTGGCGGGATCATCGCCGCCGCCGCGCTCAGCCTGCTGCGGCGCATCCCGCTCGTGCGCGACCTGCGAACCGTGCAGCAGCGCGCCGCGAGCCGCAACGATCGGGAACGGGAGCTCGCCTCTCGCCGGGAGGCGGGCCAGAGCAAGAAGGAGATCAAGACCGCCGAGCGGATGCTCGATGCGGAACGGGACGAGCTGGAGCAGGAGAAGCTGGCGGTCCGGGGGACGGGCTGGCGCGGCGAGCTCACCGACTGGATCGGGCGGGTCGGCAGCCTCCCGATCGCCCACCTGCGGGCCTGGTTGCACGAGCGCCGCACCACGGTCGGCCGGGTACTGCCGTCAGGTTTCGTCGGCCTCACCGTCGGGCTGCTGATCGGTCCGGCTGCGGCGGCTGCCGGGGGTGTCGTCGAGGGTGGGATCGTGGCGGGTGGCGCGGTCGTCGGCGCCGTCGTCGCGCACGTGGTCAACCGTTCGGTGCGTGCCCCGCCGCGGTGGACCGCCGCCTTCCTCGGCGTCGGGCTCGGTGTGGCCGTCACGTCCCATCCCGTGGTGCTCGCCGTGCTGCTGGCCCATCCGGTGGTCGGTGGACTGGTCGTGGTGTCCGGCGCGATCACCGTGTCGGTCGCGCTCGCCTTCCGCTCCGTGCACCGCCGCGGTGCCGCCCACAAGCAGGGCGGCCAGGAACGGCGCCCGATGCGGGAGGCTGTGTACTCCGTGGTCGGTGCCGGTGTCGTCTCGGCGATCCACAACCTGCTGCTCGTGGGTACCGCGCACGGGCTGCTGCCGGCCGGTCCGGTGGGCATCACCGGGGTCTCGATGGCGCTGACCATCATCGCCTCCGGCGTCGCCGTGGCCGTGCAACGCAAGGTCGCGGGGCACAACAAGGCGTACCTGGCGATCGGAGCCGGGCTGTGGGCCGGGGTGACCTTCGTCGTGGCCCGGGTACTGATCGAGGTCACCACCGTGCCGACGAACGTCGGCAGCTACCTCTACGCGCTCGTGCTGCTCGGGGAGACGGCGGCGATCGGCGGGTTCGGCGTCAACCGCATCGTCGCGGCGACCGCGACGTGGCAGCTCGCGCACAACCCGACCGCGATCGCCGCTCCGGTGGGCAAGCTGCGCACGCTGGGCAAGGCGATCCGCCGGACGGTGAACCTGATCATCACGGCCGGCTTCGACCCCCGCTCGGAGATCCTCAAGTTCGACCCGGTCATCAACGCCGTGCTGGGCTACTTCATCGTCCGGCCGTGGCACGCGGACGAACCGGTGTGGTTCAAGGGGATCAAGGTCGCCGGAGCGTTCGTCGTCCTGCTACTGACGAACCCGAAGCGCGACGTGGCGGAGGCGCGTACCCGTACCTACAGCGGCCTCATGTCGCGGAACACGCGCAGCACGCCCCGGGCCCGACCGACGTGGCACGGGCGGGTCCCGGACCGGCACCTGCACGGCGCGCTGCGCGACGTGCAGGAGGCGCTCGACGAGCTCTTCGCCCTGCTGGGGCTGCCCGGCGTGCAGCAGGTCAAGCTCCTGTCCACCCAGGAGCGCGACGACATCGCGACGAAGCTGGCCGAGGCCCTCGACCTCGAACTCGTCGACGAGCTCCCGGACTGGACGGTTCCGTCAGCCGGCTCGGCACCGGTCAGCGGCGCCCGGACCGACGTGCAGGGGCGGGCGAGGGCCCGCGCCGCGAACCACACCGTGGTGTCGGCGCACGCGGTCGCCGTGTTGATCGTTGCGCTGCGGCGCCTGGACGGGCACGGGCACCCGGCCGCGGCGTTGAAGCTGGAGTTCCTCCGCGACATCTTCGACCGCCTGGGGTCGACCGACGGGTTCACGACACTGCTGGGTTCGGGTGTCGACGAGCGTTCCGGCTGGGGTTCGCGACTGATCGAGAAGATCGCCGAGCGCGACGAGCTGCGCCGGGCCTTCCAGCAGGACTGGCACCTGCTGCTCAGCGCGCTCCGGCGGCACTACGGGCTCGACGACGAGGCGTTCGGCCAGGTCGTCCGCGCGCAACGCGAGCTGTGGATGCGTGAGGCGCGCGAGTCGGTGCGAGACACCGATCCCTCCTACCTGAACGCTGCCGTCCACCTGCTGGCGCAGCGGCTGGAGAGCGTCACGCGCGACGGCGTGCAGCGATCCGTGGGGGACGCAGAGCTCCGCATGACCGCTGTGACGATGAAGATCATGCATTCCACCGGTGTGCTGCTGGTCGAATCGACCATCCACCACGCCCGGCATGCGAAGGTCCACGCCGACTGGCGCTGGCGGCTGCTGCGGCTACGCACGATGCAGGCGCCGGAGCTCGGATCGGGTGCCCGGCTGCATGCCCTGCTCGAGCTCGCGGGTGCCCACGGCGCGGTGCGCGCCGCCGACCTGAGTGGTTCGGGAACGTTGACCACCGCGCACTGGCAGGGGGTGCTGACCGAGCTGCGCAAGGCAGGCCTGATCACCGGGTCGAAGAAGTCCGGGTACGAGGTGGATGCCGTGCTGCGTGCCCTGTGGCGGGAGACCGACCCGATCGTGCGGCACGCCCTGCGGGTGCGGCCCCTGCTGGTGCCGGGCGCGCGCGGGCTCACGCCGCTGCTCGGCGGTGGTTCCGCCGCCGAGCTCGTCGATGCCGGCCACGTCCTGCGCGACGTGCTGGTCGACTCGATCGCGGCGCTGCGCCACCACCAGGACGGGATCCGTTACGAGCTGGACAGGTTCAGCGACGCGCTCGACAACCGGCGGTTCCGGCGCACGATGGACGGTGGCCTGCTCGCCCGTGGCTCGCGGGTCCAGCCGTACACGGTGGATGGACGGATGCTGGCGAAGGTCGCCGCGGAGCAGCAGGCGATCCTGGATCTCCACATCCGGGAGGCGGCCGACGCCCTCCGCTACTACGAGTTCACCGTGCGCAACCCCGGTCGTGTCGGCCGCGGCGGTGCCGGTGGCCCGCGCGGCCCGCCGACCGCGCAGCAGATCGCCCGCGAGAACCTCGACCAGCGGTTCGACAACCTGCGCCGCAGCCGTGACGAGGCCGAACGCGTACTCATCGCGGCGGGCGTCTACGCCCACGTGCGCTACCGGCTGCTCGCGCCGGTCGACCGCATGCTCGCGCGGATCCCGGGTGTGGACCAGCTGCACGGTTCGGCTGCGACCGAGCTCGCACGCGTGTTGAAGGACGCGAAGAGCCTGCTCAGCAGGCTCGACAAGGGGCACCCGCTCGACGTCGGCGAGGTCGAGGCGCTCATCGAGCGACAGCAGGCGGCCAGCGAGACGGCGTCGGACGGCGGGCTCTGGCGGACCTTCGGTGGCTGGAACGCCATCGACAGGTCCGGCGAGCTCATCGAGAGGCTGCACCACCGGATCCGCGCCGAGAACGTGGTGTGGACGCCGAGCAACCGCGGTGCGACCCAGGTACCCGGATCGACGATCCCCGACCAGGGTGGCTGGGAGCAGTCGAGCCTCCCCGGGAGCCCGGTCGGTGCTTCCGCCGCGACGATCCCCGGCACGGCCCGGGGCACCGGTCAGGATGCCGCGCACGTCGGATCGGACTCGCAGGGCGGCACCTTCGCCGTGGTCGCGGACGGGATGTCGGGCCACCCGCACGGCGGCGCGGCCGCCCGCGCGGCCGTCGAGGCAGCCGCGGAGGTGCTTCGCGACGGCGGCACCGCGGAGAGCACCGTCCGGCGCGCCTACCGGGAGGCTCTTGACGCGGTGGCGACGCTCGCGGAGCCCGGCGTCGCGTTCCCGCCCGGCACGACGATCGCCATCGCGCTCCTGCGGCCCGCGGGTGGGGTCTTCGAACTCACGCACGTGTCGGTCGGGGACACCCGCATCCTGTGGGCCGCTGCGGGCGAGACCGGTGTCGCCCGACTCACGAAGGACGACGTGGGTCCCCGCGGCATGTCCGCCTGGCTCGCCTTCGACAGCAGGCCGGCTCCGAGGATCAAGGTGTTCCGGCCCAGCGGCCCCGGTTCGGTGCTCGTCCTCACCGATGGCCTCTGGCGGAAGGTGGGCGACGTCGGCAGGTCGATCACGGCGGCCGGCCGCGAGGACGCCGACGTGGCGGTCGGGCAGCTCATCGCCGACTCCGGCTCGCGCGGATGGGCCGAGGACCGCACGGCTGCCGCGATCACGGTCACGCCCGGGGCGCAGGCCGGCGGTGGCCCGGCTCTCGCCTCCCACGGAACCCCACCGGTCGGAACGTCGACGGTCATGACGCACGTCCTCGCGACGGCGCTGGTGGCGCGGGAGTTCGGTGTCGAGCACCCGGGTCTGAGCGTGGCCACCGGCGGGCTCGAGCGGTCCGTGTACACCGAGCACGGGGCGCGTGGTGTCCGCTTCATCGACGGCCTCACCGACCTCGTCCGCGCCGCGGGCGGCCCGCCGGACCTTGTCGCCTGGGCCCACTCCAACGGCTGGGAGTACGCCGACTCCGGGGTCCGGGCACTGCCCGCGACCGATCAGCAGTTGCTGCATGCGCACGAGCTGTTCCACATCAGGCACCCGCACCTCACCGAGATGCAGGTGCAGGCGCTGGCGCCGCTGCCGGACCTGTCGGCGTTCGTGTCGGGCCGGCTCTACCGCAACTGGTACCCGAAGTACCTGGCGAACGAGAGCCGACGTGCCGAGGACGTCGGCGTGACGCCGGCTCTCCTGGGCACGGTCGAGGCGACCCAGGTGCTGGCCGAGCACCGGAACGTGAACTGGGTGGTGCGCGAGGACGGCACGCTCTGGGTCGCCCGGCAGAACGTCGGCACCACCAACGTCCACCACTCGGTGCTCGCCGCCGGCCGTCCCGTACTGGCCGCCGGCCAGGCCACGTTCGACGCTGCCGGCCATCCGGTCGCGATCGACGTCAACAGCGGCCACTACCTGCGGGTGAACCGCTATCGCGCCGACGGCGCGGCGCGCAACCTCGCCGCGCTGGCACTGGGCCGCGCGGTCTTCCTGCGATACGGCATCGTGTTCCCGGTCGGCGAGCTCGCCGTGGACGGCTTCGGGAGCAGCGCTCGGGCAGCGCTCCGCGAGGTCGGCACCCGCCTCTACATCGCCTCTCGTCCACTCGATCGGGCCCGGTTCCCCAACCTGGCGCGCGGACCGTCCGGCATCGAGGTGCGTATCGTCCCCGCTGCCGCTCGGCCCGAGGGCACGAAGAACGTGTTGGCGTTCGGCTGGCGGCACCCGCGGCTGGCGCCCGGCGGCGTCGTGATGGTGTTCGACGACCGGGCCGCCGAGCTCGAGGTCCGCATCGCTGCGGGCCGGCTGACCGACGCGTGGTGGGCCGACCTGGTCGCCGGCGAGATGGGCCGGTTCGGCCACAGCGGTGCCGTCGCGATCGACAAGCTCACTGCCCCCGTGGAGAGGGTGCTGCGCGGGGAGCTCCCCGCCATCGCCGCGCAGGGGCGGCTGGTCCGGCGGCCGGGACAGCCGGCGCTGCTGGTCGTCCCGCACGCCGTGGTGGCCGAGCGCCTTGCCACAGCGGGGATCGGGGAGCTGGCCGACCGGCTCATCGCCTACGGCTGGGCGGAGTACGCGGGCGGCGCGGTCGTCGTGACCGACCGGATGCTGGCCGAGATCGAGGGCCACATCGCGGCCGGGCGGTTGGATCGCGGCTGGTGGACCCGGCTGATGGGCCACGAGCGGGACTTCCACCTCGCTGCGACGAGGTCGATGGAGCATCACGACGACCACGCGGCCGGGCTGGCCGCCGAGTTCGTCGCGGCGCGGCTGCGGACCCGCGACGCGGCTCACCGCTCGGTCCTCGCGTTGCTCCAGGGAGCACCCCGCAGTGGGTTGCGCAAGCCGCACGGCGGCATCGGCGGCATCGGCGGCGAGACCGTGAGCGAGTCCATGGACGGGCCGCTCATGACCATGGTGGAGCGGAACGAGCTCGCCGACTACCTCCTCGCGGCGCTGGATTCGATGCTTTTCGCCGGTGCCTTCGCAGACCAGCGTTCGGCGTTGCGCGAGATGGTGGTGGCCACCATCGCGATGCTGCGGGATGAGCCCGCGCCGGTCCGCCTGCACCTGCTCGTGGACGACAGCGTGTACACGCTGGCGGAATCGGGGCTCGGCCTGCGACCCGACGCAGGGCACGTCGAGCGCGACGGGGTGCTCCACATCTACGCGCTCGACGCGATCGGTGTGCTGCACGAGTACGTGGAGGCCGTGCTCGCGCCGGCCGCTGGGTTCGCCCCGCAGCAGGTGCATGTGATCGCGACGCTGGCGGAGCGGCTGGTCGACGGGTCTCAGCGCGGGTGGTTGACCGTCCGAGCGCAGGAGGAGCTGGAGTGGCTCGCATGGTTCAACCCCGGGTCGCACGACATGCTGATAGCCGACTACGGCCAGGTCCAAGTGGAGATCGCTGAACGCTTCGCAGACCTGCCCGGCTGGCAGCAGCTGGTACTGCACTACGCGGAGGAGTTCAACCGGTTCGCCAGAGAGGACGCCAGGAAGAGTCCGTTCAAGGCCGATGAGGCCTACGCGGCCTACGAGCGTGCCGTCTCGGAGCTGGTCGAGTGGCGGGTGTCGGTCCGGTCCCGAAGTCAGCCCGACTGGGTTCCCTGGGAAGAGCAGCGGTTGCGGGACGTCGCTCCACGGTCGTGGTCGTTTCAGCTGATCGAGTCGAACTTCTGGCAGCTTCAGAGGTCTGTCACGCAGCTGGGCCTTCGGGCCGGCGCGGCCGAGCTGCTCGAGCTGGCCGCCCGCAACGTCACCTGGGCCTTGGTCGATCGCGAGACAAGTTACGAGTTCGACCGTCGGGAGGCGGCACGCAGGCTGGTGGATGCGGCACCACGTCACCTGCTGCCGGCGCTGACGCCGACGGAGGGTGTGTGGAACTGGATCCTCAGCGACTACCGACCGCCGTCGGCCGAGGAAACACCGGATGTCGACGCCGTGAAGGTAGTGCCGACCCGGTGGAACGACGGAATGGTCGGGCTGCGCAAGCCACACGGGGGTGTCGACCAGGGTGAGGGTGTTGGCCGGCTGCTCGTCGGGTCTCCGAGAACGGCGGAGCAGCGGCACCAGTTCGCCGAGCACCTGGAGAGCTGGCTGAAGGGAACACCGGCTCCGGTCGCGTTCGCGGCGGAGCACGCCATGTTGCGCGAGCTGGTGCTGGCCATGATCGCGATGATGCGTGCCGACACCGGCTCGGTTCGGGTCCATGCGCTCGACGAGATCAGCAGGGACGCGCTCAAGGATCCGGTGCTCGGTCTGCGTCCCGATGCGGGCCATGTGGTGCGTGATGGTGTGCTCCACATCTTCGCGGTCGACGAGATCGGGGTGCTGCACCAGTACGTGGCGGCCCTGCTCAAGCAGGTCCACGGGTTCACGCCGGAGCACGCCGACGACATCGCCACGGTGGCTGAGCGGCTCGTCGACGCGACCGATCGCGAAAGGTGGGGGCATGTCGAGCGGCGGCTGGGGTGGTTGACCGCCCGCGCGCGGCAGGAGCTGGAAGCGCTCGCGCGGTACGACCCCGAAGCACCGAAGGAGCGCCTGCGGTTCAACCCCGAGGCACTCGACATGCTGATCACCGAGTACGACCTGGTGCGCGGGCAGATCACCGCCCGGTTCGCGGACCTGCCCGGCTGGCAGCAGCTGATGCTCGACTACGCAGAGGAGTTCGTCCGGTTCGCCGTCGAGCAGCCCATGCGGATCGTGTTCAACGAGGAGGATGTTCGCGTCGAGCACGCGCAGGCCGTCGAGGACTTCGTCGCGTCACAGGCCTCGGCCCGTCCGCGCAGCGCCCGCAAGTTGCGTTCGTGGGAGAAGCGGGTGCGGTCAGCCGCATCACAGATGGACCTCAACGACAACAGGATCGAGAACCACTTCCTGGAACGCCGGCGTTCGGCTGTGGAGAAGGGCCTGCCGGTGAACCGGGGCGAGCTGTTCGAGGAGGCCGTCCGCAACGTCACCTGGGGCTCGATCCGCGACAGGATCGGTAACGAACGGACGCAGCAGGCGACCGACGTGGCGCTTTCCTTCGACGCCGCGATGGCCGTGGCACGGGAGCTGCAGGACGCCATCGATGCCGCTGAGCTGCCCCCACCCGGCCGGGGCGCTGCCGAGCAGGTGGGCAACTCGCCGTCGCCGAGCAGCGCCAGGGACGAGAGCGGTGCTGCCTCGCACAGCGGGTTGCAGAAGCCGCACGGCGGCAGCCTCGACGGCGAGATCGTGGGCGAGTCGTTGGACGGCGCGCTCCGGACCATGGCGGAGCGGGACAAGCTCGCCGACGACATCATCGACGCGCTGGATGCGACGCTGCTCGGTGATGCCTTCGGAGGCGAGCGGTCCGTGCTGCGCGGGATGGGGCAGGCCACGGCCGTGATGCTGCGTGACGGCACCGCGCCGGTTCGCGTGCACCTGCTCGACGTCGCCAGCACGGAGGCGTTGGTCGATCCAGTGCTCGGCCTCGCTCCGATCGCGGGCCACGTCTGGCGTGATGGGCTGCTCCACATCCATGCGGTCGACCACGTCGGGGTGCTGCACGAGTACGTGGAGGCGGTGCTCGCGCCGGCTGCCGGCTTCACCGCGCGACAGGCGCACGTGATCGCGACGCTCGCGGAGCGGCTGGTCGACGGGTCCCGTCGCGGGTGGCTGACCCGCCGTGCGCAGCAGGAGCTCACGTGGCTCGCGTGGCACAACCCCGGGGCGCTCACGGTGCTCAGAGACGAGTACGCCCAGGTACGGGTGGAGATCGCCGATCGCTTCGACAGCCTCCCCGGCTGGCGACGGTTGGTGCTCGAGTACGCGGCGGAGTTCAACCGGTTCGCCGCCGAGCGGGCCGGCAGGAGTCCGTTCAACGACGATCAGCTCATCGCCGCGTACCGGCGGGCCGTCGAGGAGCTGGTGGAGTGGCAGGTGTCGGTCTGGTCCCGGACCATCCCCGAGTCGAGTTCGCAGGAGGAAGTACAGCTGCGATTGGTCGCTACCAGGACGCGATCCCTTGAGGAGATCGCGTCGAACTTCCTGCAGCTCCGGAATTCGGCGGTGCGGCTGGGCATTCGGGCCGACCCGACCGAGCTGCTCGAACTGGCCGCACGCAACGTGACGTGGGCCGTGATCGATCGCCGGCGGAACTACCGGATCGACCGCGGGGAGGCCGCCCGGAGGCTGGTGTCCTCCGCATCACCGCACCTGCGTCCTGCGCTGCTGCCGACCGACGGCGTGTGGAACTGGATCCTCAGCGACCACCGACCGCCGTCGGCCGAGGAGACGCCCGTTGTCGACGAGGCCATGGCGGTGCCGGACCGGTGGCGCGACGGGCTCGTCGGGCTGCACACGCCGCACGGGGGCATCGACCACGGCGTGGGCGTGGGTCGGCTCCTCGTCGGGTCTCCCAGAACCGAGGAGGAGAGGCACGAGTTCGCCGACCACCTGGAATCCTGGCTGGAGGCGACGCCGACTCCGGTCACGTTCGCGGCGGAGCACGCTGTACTGCGCGAGCTGGTGCTGGCCACGATCGCGATGCTGCGCAGTGCCACCGGATCGGTTCGCGTGCTCACGCTCGACGACCTGAGCAGGGATGTGCTCAAGGATCCGGTGCTCGGTACCCGTCCCGGCGCGGCCCACGAGGTGCGTGATGGTGTGCTCCACATCTTCTCGGTCGGCGGGCTCGGGGTGCAGCACGGATACGCGGCGGCGCGGCTCGAGCAGGTCTACGGCCTCACCCGGCCGCAAGCGCACGTGATCGCGACCCTGACCGAACGGCTTGTCGACGGTCAGTGGGACGGGCTGGACGTAGCGGCCACCGCCGGGACGGGGTGGTTGACCGCTCGGGCGCGGACAGAGCTGGAAGGACTGGCGAAGTCCAACCCCGAGGCGCTCGACATGCTGATCACAGAGTACGACCTGGTGCGCGAGGAGATCGCCGCCCGCTTCGCCGAGCTCCCTGGCTGGCAGCAGCTGGTGCTCGACTACGCGAAGGAGTTCCGCCTCTTCGCCCTCGAGAAGCCGTTGGAGCTCGCGTTCGACGAGGAGGATCTCCGCATCGAGCACGCGCGGGCAGTCGAGGAGATCATCGCGTGGCAGGCATCGGCACCCCCGCAAAGGGCCCGCAAGTGGCGGTCGTGGGAGAAGCGGGTGCGGGCAGCCGCTGCCCGGATGGACCTCGGCGACAACCGCATCGAGAGGGACTTCCTGGAACTTCGGCGTTCGGTCGTGCGGAAGGGGCTGCGGGCCGGTCAGGTCGAGTTGTTCGAGCTGGCCGTCCGCCGTGTCACCTGGGCCTCGATCGCGCGCGGCATCGACCGGAAGGAGCAGCTGCGCTTGCTGGCGCTCTTCGCACCACCGCACCTGCGTCCCGCACTGGGAACATCGCCGATCGACACGTCGACCCCTCCCGAGATCTCCGCCGACGAAGCCGAGAAGGCACTCGCCTTTGCCGATGCGCAGGAGGCCGTGCGGCGCATTCAAGAAGCGCTCGACGCCCACGAGCGCACGTCGGGCCGCGGCGCCCTCTCCGCTCTCGCGCTGCTGCCCTTCGCCGGCCTGCTCGACGCCTGGCCGGTGCTCGCCGTCGGCGCCGGCATGGCTGCACTGCTGCTGTTGCCATGGGCCCGCAGAATGCTGCGCCACCACCAGGTCCAACGCCGGTCCGTCGCGATCCGCACGCTCAACGCGCTGCTGCGCAGCCCGTTGCCCGCCGCGCAGTTCTGGCGGGAGGCGTTGCCGCTGCTCCGGTGGATCCCACCGTCGAACCGCGCCACGACACTGCAGCAGCTGCTGCCATGGTGGGCCGAGCTGCAGGAACCCCGGCGGGCCACGGTCGCCCGTGCCGTGGTGCGTGATCTCTCGGATCCCGACCGCGCCCGGCAGCTGCTCGACACCGCGACGGAGCGGGTCGAGCTGCTGCTCACCTCGTCGTGGCTCCCCGACGTCGACGCGCAGCTGGGCGAGGTAGAGATCCTGCTCGCCGCGGCCCCCGACCGGGAGCTCGCGGTCCGGCTGGCCGACCTGCGGGCCATCGTCGACTTCCTGGCGCTCGGCGACGTCGCGCACCTGCCCCGCTCCGGCCGCGTCGCCGCGCTGCACCTGCTGGGCAGCGAGCCGGCGGTCGGGCTGCTGCTGCGGTGGCACCTGCGGCCCGGCACCGACGTCCTGCGCGACGCCGTGGATGCGCTGGTGCCGGCCGACGCCGGGGCGCGCGCGGCATGGATCGCGCTGGCGGAGCGGGTCGAGTGGGCGAGCTCGGTCCCGCGCGCGACCGGCTCGATCCTCCTGCTGCTGGAGGGGTTGCGCGCCGATCCCGGCCGGGTTCCCGAGGCGACGGACGAGGTGCGAGCGCTCGCTCTCGACGTCGTCCGCGCCGAGCTGGGACCCGCCGGGCCGCCGGTCGACGACCCGGTCGTCCTGGACGCGCTCGTGGCGGCGAGCGATCCGTCCTGGAACGGGTTGCTCGCGTCGTACGCCACGTTCTGGGAGAGCTGGCGGGCACGGGGTCCGCGGCTCGCCTACGACGGCCGTGGCGTCGCGCGGGAGCGCGCGCTCGCCGACGGGCTGTACCTCGCCGGCGACAACGCCGTCCTCGTCGGGGTGGAGCAGGATCCGGTCGAGATCCTGCTGGCGGCACTGCGCCAGGGGCTCGACGCCGCGGCCGCGAAGACGTGGGTGCTGCACCCGGACGTCGCGGTGATCCGGATGTGGACCGCCGATGCGGCAGGCGAACGGGCGGGCTGGGTGGCCGACGTCGCGGTGCTCGCCACGGATCGTGGGTTGCTCCCGATCGGGAACAGCGCGGTCGCCGCCGCCGGCCCCGCCCTGTGGGGCTACCTCGAGACCTGGGCCACGACCACGCGCCGGCCGCTGCTCCTGACCGAAGCGGAAGCTGCCGCACTCGGCATGCTCGCGCCCGAGGCGGCGGTGCGGTTCCAGGTGCCCGAGTCCCGCGTCGGCCCCGACATCCTCACCGCACCTGCCCTGAACCGGGAGGACGCGGCACTACCGCACGCGGTGCTCGTGTTCCGCTTCGTCTGGTCGCCGTGGCGCTAGCGCGAGCGAACGGCACTTTCGTACACCCCGGCTGCACGAGAGTGCCGTTCGCGCGCCACACTCGGGCGCGATCAACGAGGTCAGCCGTCGACCCGGTACCTGCTGGTGATCGCGACCCGGTTGAAGGCGTTCATCACCGTGGCGAGCCAAGCGACCGCCGAGACCTGGTCGGCGCTGAGCGCGGCCGCCGCGGCGTCGTAGTCGTCATCGCTGACATGCCCGTCCGGCACGCAGGTGATCGCCTCGGTCAGCCGGAGGGCGGCGCGTTCGGTCGCGGAGAAGTAGCCGGTCTCCGCCCAGGCGGGTAGCACGGCGATCCGGTCGGGGTTCTCGCCCTCCTTGAGGGCGTCCCGGGTGTGCATGCGCAGGCAGAATGCGCAGCCGTTGAGCTGGGAGGTGCGGATCTTGAGCAGCTCGACGAGCAGCGGGTCGAGCCCCGCCGCCGCCGCGAGCTCCTCCACCTCGGTGGACATCGCGATGAGGGTCTTGTACGGCGCCGGGTGCAGCTTGCCGATGTTGACGCGCTGGGTGTTCGTCATGGTTCCTTCGTTCCGTCTCGCTCTGCGTTCTCGCCAGGGAGACGAGCTACCCCCTCGGAACGTGACAGCTGGACGTGAGCGAGTTTGTCCGGGTTGATGACCCTGCGGTAGGCGGTGATCAGGCCGCCGGTGATCTGGACCGTGTCGACGGAGTACGCGCGCCCCTCCCGGTGGAACACCATGGCGAGCTCGCCGCCGACCTCGACGAGATCGATGCTGTCCGGCCGCCACTGCCGTCCCACCCGCACCATCACCTCGGCGACGCGCCGACCGCCCCGGATGAGCTTGCGGGCGGCGAAGACCTTGCCGCCGCCGTCGGTGACGTACACCGCGTCCGGGTGCAGCAGCCGGACCAGGCCGTCCAGATCCCCGGCCTCGTAGGCGGCGCGGAAGATCCTCAGCACCCGTTCCCGCTCCGCTCTCGGCGCGCGCGGAGCGGACTGCTTCGCCTTCGCCACGCGGCGACGTGCGCGCGAGGCCAGCTGGCGGGCGTTGGGCATCGAGACGTCCAGCACCTCGGCGATCCGGCCGAAGTCGAACCCGAAGACGTCGTGCAGGACGAAGGCCACCCGCTCCGACGGGCCCAGCTCCTCCATGACCAGCAGCAGTGCGGAGCTGACGGACTCGTCGACGAGGACCGGTTCGGCCGCGTCCGGCCCCGTGAGCAGGGGTTCCGGTAACCACGGCCCGACGTAGGTCTCCCGGCGCGAGCGAGCGCTCTTGAGGATGTCGTAGGACCGGCGGGCGGCGACCGTGATCAACCAGGCCCGCAGGTCGTCGACCCCCCGCAGTTCCGCGCCGGCCGCCCGCAGCCACACGTCCTGGGTCACGTCCTCGGCATCGGCCACGCTCCCCAGCAGCCGGTAGGCCACGCCGAAGACAGCGCGCCGATGCGTCTCCCACCCGGCGCCGAGCAGATCGTCCTGCTCCGAGCCCGCGGGGACCGGGCCCTCACCCATGAAGATCGCAACCTCCTCCGCGGACGAGCAGATCATGCCCGGTGTCTCGTGGCACCCGCGGGGTGTCCGGCGGTCGTCGAGACAGCCAACAGCCACGACCGGCGTGACCGCAACACGCCCAGCGCTGCCGGGGGTGGGGCCCGGCCGGTCGACGTTGACCCTTGTCGCGTTCGAACTCATCATGTGCGGGCCCGCCGATCGCTCAGCAGTCCCGTGGAGGTGTCGTGTCGAAGGCGAGACGGCGCGGCGGCAACGTTCCGTTCACCGCAACGAGCTTCATCGGACGGCGCCAGCAGCGCACGGAGATCCGCGACCGGCTCGCGGCCGGCCGGCCGGTGAGCCTGATCGGGCCGGGGGAGTGGGCAAGACCCGATTGGCGCTGCAAGCCGCGGGTGATCCCCGGATCGCGGCGTCATTCCGACCTCGCATGCCGTCGCCGGTCCTCGCACACGTTCTTACCCCTGCGAAGACGGGTCACGGTGTGCGACGTCGGGCTCGCCTCAGGCCGGGCCACGGTCTAGTGCGGTCGCCAGGCCGGTCGTCAGCGCGGCCAGCTCGCCCAGCACCTCGTGTTCGATGGCGGCGAGGGAGCGCTGCTCGCCGTCGGCGATCCACTGGGTGAAGGCCACGCCGAACACGGTGGTGCCGGACTCGGCCGCGAGGGTGGCGGCCTGGGCGGCGACGCCCCGTGCGCGGAGCGCCTCGGCGATCGCGGCGGCGAGCGTCGCGAGCTTGAGCAGCTCCCGCTCCTTGAGCGCGGGGTTCGCAGCGATGACCGACTGCCGTTGCCGTGACCAGTTCCGCCGGTCGTCGGGGAAGAAGGCGGCCGATGTCGCCAGCGCCGACGCGATCATCTCCAGCGGTGCCGCGGTCGGCGGGGCCGCGTTCACGCCGGCGAGGAAGGCCTCCTGCAACAGGTTCTGCGGGTCGAACAGGACCTCGCGCTTGTCGGCGAAGTACCGGAAGAACGTGCGCTCGGTCAAACCGACGCTGCGCGCGATCTCCTCGACGGTGGTCTGCTCGAAGCCCTGCCGGACGTAGAGCTCCAGCGCCGCCACCCGCAGGCGTTCCCCCGCGCCCGGCTCCCATCGCACCATGCCGTGAGCATACTGATGGCAGTCGCTGACATTCCGTGCTACGTTCATGTCAGCCTCTGACATCAGGGGGTGCCGGGTCACCGGCGACGAGAGGAAGAGCTGCTCATGCGCGTTTTCGTGACAGGAGCGTCCGGCTGGATCGGCTCCGCCACGGTCGACGAACTGCTTGCCGCCGGCCATCACGTGGTCGGGCTCGCCCGCTCCGACGCGTCCGCCGCCGCGCTGGGGGCCAAGGGTGCCCAGGTCCGCCGGGGCGACCTCGACGACGTCGAGGGCATCCGCGAGGGAGCGGCGGACGCGGATGCGGTCATCCACCTCGCGAACAAGCACGACTTCGCCGACCCCGCCGTCTCGAACACCGCCGAACGGGCCGCGGTGGCCGCGATCGGGGAGACGCTCGAGGGCTCGGGCCGCGCGTTCCTGCTCGCGTCCGGGGTGGGCGGGTTCGGCGGCGGTCGCCCCCTCCGGGAGGACGACGCCGCCCCGTTCCACGGGATCGACTCACCGCGCGGTGGCAGCGAGAACCTCGCGCTGAGCTACGCCGCGCGCGGGGTGCACGTGATCAGCCTGCGCTTCGCCCCGACCGTCCATGGCACCGGCGACCACGGCTTCGTCGCCCACCTCGCCGGCATCGCCCGCGAGAAGGGGGTGGCGGGCTACATCGATGACGGTGCGAACCGGTGGCCCGCGGTGCACCGCACCGACGCCGCCCGCATGGTCCGGCTCGGCCTGGAGGCGGCGCCGGCGGGTTCGCGCCTGCATGCGATCGGGGAGGAGGGCGTGGCGACGCGCCGGATCGCCGAGGCGATCGGACGGGTGGTCGGGGTGCCTGCCGCCTCCGTCCCGGCCGCGGACGCACCGGCCCACTTCGGCTGGATCGGCGGCTTCTTCGGCATGGACATCCCGGCTTCGAGCGCGTGGACGCAGGAGCTGCTCGGCTGGACGCCCACCGGGCCCACCCTCATCGAGGACCTCGACGGCGGTGCCTACTCGCACGCCTGAGCCGGGCACCGGCCATGATCGCCGCGTGCGGTACCGGAGGTGCGCCGATGCAGCTCAGGTGCCGCAATCGCTGATCAAGCTGATCGGGATGCCGGTACCGCGAGACCCGTGAGCATTCCGGCGAAGTCCCCGAGGGTGGCGGCGGCCAGTTCGGAGTTGCGGTCGGCCAGCCAGTTGAGCACCGAGCCGTCCACCATCACCGCGACCATCCGCGCGAGCTGGTCCATCGGCAGCGTCCACCGGATGCCGGCCCGGTCCGCGACGAAGGTCAGGTACTCGGTGGCCTGCCGGCTGTAGTCGTCGTACTGGTTGCGCGCGACCGCCGTGTCGGTCCGGCGCAACGCGTAGACGGTGAGCTCGTAGCTGAACAGCTCACCGTCGGGATCCGCGATCCCGGTCCGGAAGATCGCGTCGATGCCCGCGCGCAGGTTCGTGGCGAGGTCGGCACCGTCGTCCCAGACGTTGAGTGCCGCGTCGATCATGTCCTTCACGAGCATCCGGACGAGCTCCTCGAACAGCTCGTCCTTGCTGCGGAAGCAGTAGTGGAACGTCCCGCGGGTCATCCCGGCCTCGGTCGTGATGGCCCGGGTGGACGCCTCGGCGATCCCGTCGCGGGCCACGACCCGGGCCGCCGCCTCGACGAGGAGGCGACGGCGGTCGTCGACGGCGAGGCGTGTCATGGGCGGCTCCAGATCGGGTGGCGGACCCTGATCGGCCCAGAGTGGGGCGATCGCCCTGATGACGGTAGCAGCGTCCCCGGTCGGCTGCGGCGAGGCGCTGCGCTGTTCGAGTGGTGCCGCGGAGGCAATCTGGGGCGATCGCCCTAGGGCGCTTGACTGGGGCGATCGCCCGACTTCATACTCGGCCCACTTCGAAGGGCCCCCGGACGCGGTGTGTTGTGGCCTTTCGGGGAGCGCGGAAATCCGAATCAGCTGTGCCCACCGGAGGAATCGTGAGCGAGAAGTCCCCATCGGACAGTCGGGTGTGTGTTGTCGGGGCGGGTCCGTCCGGCCTGGTCATGGCCCGGGCGGCGCTGCAGGCCGGCGCCGAGGTCGTCGTCTACGAGCGGCACACCGACGTCGGCGGTATCTGGGATCCGGAGAATCCCGGGAGCCCGATCTACGAGTCCGCACATTTCATCTCGTCGCGCTACACGTCCGGTTTCTACGGTTTCCCGATGCCGGAGTCCTTCCCCGACTACCCCGGCTACAAGCTGCTGCGCGACTTCATCCGGGAGTTCGCCGCCACCTTCGGCCTCTACGACGTGGTGCGGCTGGGCACCGGCGTGCAGCGCGCCGAGCAGGTCGACGGCGGCTGGGTCGTGACCGACACCGACGGCCGGTCGGAGACCTTCACCCACCTCGTGTGTGCCAACGGCGTCACCTGGCACCCGCGAATGCCCGACTACCCGGGTCTGGACACGTTCACCGGCGAGTACCGGCACTCCTCGACCTTCCGCCACGCGCGGGAGTTCGACGGCAAGCGGGTGCTGGTCGTCGGCGGCGGGAACTCCGGCGTCGACATCGCGTGCGACGCCGCCCGCAACGCGGACGCGGCGTTCTGGTCGGTGCGCCGGGGCTACCGGGTGATCCCGAAGCACATCTTCGGGGTGCCGCTCGACGTCTTCATCAACGAGGGTGGCCGGCCACCGGAAGGCGTCACGGTGCCCGAGGACCCCAGCGCTCTGATCGACGCACTCGTCGGCGATCTGAGCCGGTTCGGCCTGCCCAAGGCCGACCACGCGGCGCTGGAGTCGCACCCGATCGTCAACGACGCGATCGTCCACCACTTGACCCACGGCGACATCGCCGGGAAGCCCGACGTGGCGCGGTTGCGCGGCGACACGGTCGAGTTCACCGACGGGAGCACGGAACAGGTCGACCTGGTCCTGTTCGCCACCGGCTACGACTACGACATCGCCTACGTCGACCCGTCGCTGTTCGAGTGGCGCCATGGCCACCCGGAGCTGTACCTCAACATGTTCAACCGCGAGATCGACAACCTCTACGTGCTGGGGTTCATCGAGTTCGCCGACGCCGCCTACCACCGCTTCGACGAGATGGCGCAGCTGATCGCCTTCGACGTGGTGGCGACCGGCGCGCGCAAGCAGCAGCTGTCGGAGCTCAAGCGCACCGACGCACCCGACCTGCGCGGCGGGATGCACTACATCGACTCCCCGCGCCACGCCAGCTACGTCGAGACCCACACCTTCCAGCACGCGCTGGCGGCCGTGCGGGAGCGCTTCGGCCTCGAAGCGCTCACCGAGACCACCTTCGACGCGCTGCGCCGGGACCCCCTCGAGAAGGCGGGCTGACGGCCGTGCGGTACTTCGACCTGACCGGCAGGACGGCGGTCGTCACCGGCGCCGCGTCGGGCATCGGGCTGGCCACCGCCACCCGGCTCGCCGATGCCGGTGCCCGCGTGGTGCTGGCCGACATCGCCGACGCCGCCGGGCCCGCGGCGGCGCTCGGCGCGAGGTTCCACCGGACCGACGTCACCGACGAGGACGCGGTGCGGGAGCTGCTCGCGTCCGCCGCGGTCGACGGCCCGGTGCACGTACTGGTGCAGGCCGCCGGGGTGATGACCGAGGCGTCGCTCCCGCAGCTCGACGCGCGCGAACTCGACCGGCTGCTGCGGATCAACATGAGCGGGGTGCTGTTCGGCTTCAAGCACGCGCCCTCGGTGATGACCGCGGGCGGGTCGATCGTCACGATCGCGTCGCTGGCCGCCACGCTCGGCCTGCCCGGCTACGGCGCCTACGCCGCCTCGAAGGCCGCGGTGCTCGCCCTCGCACGGGTGGCGGCGGTCGAGTACGGCCCGCTGGGCATCCGCGTCAACTGCGTGTGCCCGAGCTCGGTGGACACGCCGATGCTGCACGCGCAGGTCAACGGTGCGCTGGAGGCGGCGCTGTCGAAAGCCGCGTCGCCGCTGGGCACGCTGAGCTCGCCCGAGCACATCGCCGCGCTGGTGCACTTCCTCGCCGCCGACGACTGCCCGCAGATCAGCGGGCAGGCACTCGCCATCGATGCCGGCATGACCGCCGGGTACAGCACGGAGCTCCTCGAACGTCTCGCCACGTCACTGCTCCCCGTCTGAAGGGCGCCACCATGACCGGATCGAGCACGTCGGGCGGTGGGTTGACCACCCCCAGGATCGTCTTCCTCGTGGTGGCTGCGGCCGCGCCGATGGCCGCCATCGTCGGGCTGGTCCCGCTGCAGTACGCGATCGGCAACGGCGCAGGCGCCCCCGCGGCCTTCGTGATCGCGGGGCTGGTGCTGCTCTGCTTCGGGGTGGGCTACGCCGCGATGTCGCGGCGGATCACCAATACGGGCGGCTTCTACACCTTCATCTCCCGCGGACTGGGCCGCCCCCAAGGTGTTGCCGGGGCACTGGTGGCGCTGGTGGCCTACACCGCGGTCGGGCTCCAGCTCGTCGGCGGCTTCGGCTACTTCACTCAGCTCGTCCTCGCCCAACAGCTCGGGGTGACCCTGCCGTGGGAGCTCTACAGCGCGCTCGGCGTGGCCGGTGCCGCCGTGCTCACCTACCGCCGGGTCGATCTCAGCGCCCGGGTGCTCGGCCTGCTGATGGTCGGCGAGATCGGCGTCCTGCTCGTGCTCGACGTCGCGGTGGTCGGCCACCGCGGCGCCGCCGCGCTCCCGCTCGCCTCGATCACGCCCAGCACGGCGCTGACCGGTCTGGCCGTGGCGTCGGTGTTCGCGTTCAGCGCGTTCATCGGGTTCGAGTCCGCCGCGCTCTACGGTGAGGAGTCGCGCAACCCGGCGCGGACCATCCCGATGGCCACCTACTGGGCGCTGGCCGTCATCACCGTCTTCTACGGGCTCACCAGCTGGATCGGCGTCGGCGCCGTGGGGGCCGACCAGGTGCGGGACGTGGCCGGGCAGCAGCTCGGGAACTACTTCTTCACCCTCAACGACCAGTACGTCGGCACCGTCATGACGACGATCATGTCGGTACTGATGTGCACCAGCCTGTTCGCCTCGCTCGTGGCCGTGCAGAACGCGGCGAGCCGCTACATCTACGCGCTGGGCCGCGAACGCGTGCTGCCGCGCGCGGTGGGGCGCACGCACGCGGTGCACGGGTCCCCGGCCCGCGCGTCGCTGGTGGTCACCGCGGTGAACGTGGTCGTCCCGGCGATCTACGCCCTCGCCGGGCTGGACCCGTACCTCAACCTCGCCACGAGCATGGGCGGGCTCGGGGTCGTCGGCATCATCGTCATCCAGGCGGCCGCGGCCGCGTCGGTCATCGGCTTCTTCCGCGGGCGCGCCGACCGGCACTGGTGGCGCACGCTGGTCGCCCCCGGCATCGGGCTGGTCGGGCTCGTCGTCGCCGTGGTCCTGATCGTCGCCAACTTCTCGCTGGTCACCGGCACCGACTCGGCCATCGTCAACGGGCTCCCGTGGCTGATCGTCATCGCCGCCGCCGGGGGCCTGGGCTACGCGCTCTGGCTGCGCGGCAACCGCCCGGAGATCTACGCGGGGCTGGCGGCGGAGAGCCACGTCCGCGGCGAGCCCGCGATGTCGGAAGCCGCGACCGCGCCGGAGACAGCGACCGCACCGGAACCCGCATGACCGCCCCCCGTCCGCTGGCGGGCCGGGTCGCACTGGTCACCGGCGCCGGCCGGCCCCGCGGGATCGGGTGCGCCGTCG
The DNA here is from genome assembly GCF_042653605.1 of Pseudonocardia sp. GCM10023141. Lineage (NCBI taxonomy): Bacteria > Bacillati > Actinomycetota > Actinomycetes > Pseudonocardiales > Pseudonocardiaceae > Pseudonocardia > Pseudonocardia sp. GCM10023141. Next base: position 129,375 of record NZ_JBHSIR010000009.1, on the reverse strand, counting down.
CGGTGCGGCTCGCCGCGGCAGGCGCCGACGTCGTCGTCACCGACCTCGCCCGCGATCGTGGCGACCTGCGTTTCGGCACGGTCGGGCTGGGCGACTCACCCGAGGCGCTGGAGGCGGTCGCCGGGCTCGTCCGCGAGCAGGGCGCCCGCGGCCTCGCCGTCTCGCTCGACGTGACCGACGCCGAGCAGGCCGCCGTCGCCGTCGACTCCGCCGTCGCGCGGTTCGGTGGGCTGGACATCCTGGTGAACAACGCCGGCACCGGCGTCGGCGTCGGCGACTTCCTGACCGTCACCGACGCGGAGTGGAACCTGTCCTGGCAGGTGAACGTGCTGGGGGCGGCGCGGATGTGCCGGTTGGCGGCACCGCACCTTGGCCGCCGCGGCCCGGGCTGCATCGTGAACATCGCGTCCACCGCCGGCCTGGCGGGGATGGCCGGATACGGCGCCTACACCGTCACGAAGCATGCCGTGGTCGGGCTCACCAGGCTGCTCGCGGCCGAGCTCGGACCCCGCGACATCCGCGTGAACGCCGTCGCCCCGGGAATGATCCACACCGACATGGGCGCGGCGGAGCTCGAGATGATCGCGGACGCGGAGGGCCTCGGCGTCGACGAGGCCACCCGCAACGTGGTCGCGTCGATCCCGCTGCGGCGGCTGGGGCTCGCCACCGACGTCGCGGTCGCGGTCGGCTGGCTCGTCGCCGACGCGGGCTACGTCACCGGAACCGTCATCCCCGTCCACGGCGGGATCGTCTCCGGCCTGGTCTGATCACGGCTTCGACGATGGTGGGTCAGGTGGTGGGCTTCCACCCGAGCGCCGGTCCGAGCGAGGTGGCCATGTCGGTGAGGATCTGGACGTAGTCGGCGTGGTCGAAGCTGAACGGCAGTGCGAAGACGACCTCGCGCACCTCGCGGAACGCCACGTCGGCGTAGAGCTTCTCGGCGATCTCCTGCGACGTCCCGATGATGTCGGGCGCCGCGAGCAGGCCCGGGCCGGGAGGTCCACCCGGTGCGAGCGTTCGCGGGGTGCGCTTGTCGACGTAGGCCTGGTACCGGGCCCGTTGTTCGGGGGTGGCGGTGTCGGTGGGGATCACGACGAGGCCCTGCGAGACGCGTGCGGTGTCGCCGTGGGGGTGGTGCTGTTTGAACAGCGCGATCTGGCGCTGCTGGATGGCGGCGAAGCTCCAGCGGCCGTCGGTCTCGAGGTCGGACTGCTCAGGCTTGATGATGTTGCTGGTGAGGAGGTTCAGGCCCTGTTCGGCGGCCCATCGCGTGGATCGGCTGCTGGCCGAGCCGTACCAGATGCGGTCGACCAGCCCGGGGGAGTGCGGCTCCACGCGTGCGGAGAACTGCTCGAAGCCCGAGGTACCGGCGAAGGTGCTGACGTCCGCACCGGCGATCATGCGCTGCAACCGGAGAACACGTTCGAAGGACAGGTCCTCGGCGTCGGCGGTGTCGGGGTAGAGCGCGTTCTTGACGTCGTCCCAGTGGATCGGCGGACCGACCGAGAAGCCGGGTTGCAGGCGGCCGCCGGAGAGGATGTCGACGGTGGCGAGATCCTCGGCCATGCGCAGCGGGTTCTCCCAACCCAGGGGCGTCACCGCCGTGCCCATCGCGATCCGGCTGGTGCGTTGCGAGGCCGCTGCCATGATCGCGACCGGCGACGAGATGCCGGTCTGGAAGTGCCGGTGGCGCAGGTAGACGCTGTCGAATCCGAGCTGCTCACCGAGCTCGATGACCTGCAGCACGCTCTCGTGCCCGGGCGCGGGATCATCGCCGTCGAACAGTCCGATGGTGAGGAAGCCGAGCTTCTCGAGGGGGACGTCGGGCGTCGGCATACCGGCTCCTTCTCGTGTCACGACCGTCGCGGTCGAGCGCGGGACGTGTTGCACAACCCCGGCGCCGCGCGCGCTGTTCCGCTCCGGGCGTGCACATGCCGACGATCCGTGGCGTCAGCGCGGGAGGCGCGCGACGCGCTTGAGGGTGTCGAGCAGTGCGGCGAGGGCGATCCGCAGCGGGTTCGGTCCGGTCAGCGCGGGCGCGGTGCCCGTCTTCGCGGACTCGGCGACGGCCGCGGCGAACTGCTCGAACATCCGGCGGCTCACATCCCCGGCGAGCGCCCGACCGAACTGCGCGATCCGGCCGGAGAGGTGCAGCGCGGCCTCGGCCCGCAGCACCGTGGCGCCGTCGGGGCCGGTGCTCGCCACCAGCCGGATATCGGCCTGCGTGGCGCTGCCGCCCGCGTCGGCCCCCTGCGCGACCAGGTGCATGCGGTGGTGCTCGGCGTCGCGCTCGACGACCTGCGCGAGCCCGTCGAAGCCGAGCTTCACCGGGCCCAGCGCCACCGTTGCGCGGCCGCGGTAGCGGTCCTCGCCCAGCACCTCGAGCAACCGGGCGCCCGGCAGGCAGGCCACCAGCCGCTCGACGTCGGACAGGACGGCCCAGACGTCGGCGAGCGGTGCGTCGAGCGCGCTCGTCACGTCCACGGTGGCCGAGGGCACGCCCGCCGGTACTCGCACCTCGCGCGTCGGTGCCGCGGCCGGTGCGGCGTCAGCGGTACCCACCGGCAGCGACCGTCCGGCCCGGCCGACGAGCGTGCGCCTGCCGCAGTTGCCCGGCGCCGGTACCCCGGCGGGGAACGTGTCGGCCACGTCGGAGATCGCGGCGAGGATGCCGCGGTAGCCGGTGCAGCGGCAGATCACCCCCGACATCGCGGCGGGCAGGTCCGCGGCGCTCGGATCGTGGGCGAGCAGGTCGTAGCTGCTCATGAGCATCCCCGGCGTGCAGAAGCCGCACTGCAGGCCGTGGTGGGCGGAGAACGCCCGCTGCAGCGGGTGTGGCCGCTCGGGCGCGCCCAGCCCCTCGACGGTGACGATCTCGGCGCCGTCGCACTGCACCGCGAACAGCAGGCAGGCGCGGGCCGCGTCGCCGTCGACGAGCACGGTGCACATCCCGCAGACGCCGTGCTCGCACCCGAGGTGGGTGCCGGTCAGCCCGAGGTGGGTGCGCAGCACGTCGGCCAGGTGCTCCCGGGTGCTGACGCGCACCGTCACCGGCGTGCCGTTCACCGTGAGCGCGACGTCGACGCGGTCACCTGCGGCCACCTTCTCCGGCCGTGGCGCGGTCACGCCGCCGCCTCGGGCGTCCCCGCAGCGGCAGTGGCTGCGGTAGCGGCAGCGCGGCGCCGGGCCGTCGCGAGCTCGCGGGCGGCCAGCACCGCGAACAGGCGACGCCGGTAGCCGGTGGAGCCGTGGGCGTCCCCGCCCGTGTCGACGATCTCGGCGGCCAGCTCCGCGAGCGCGGGCCGCAGCTCGGCCGGTCCGGTCGGACCGTCGGCCAGCAGGTCGGTGACGTCGCGGGTGACGGGCCGGTCGGAGATGCCGAACCCGGTCAGCCGCGCCGCGGTCACGGTGTCGTCCGCGTCGACCGTCACCGCCGTGGCCACCCCGGCCAGCGCGAAGTCCCCGTGGCGGCGGGCGATCTCGGCGAACCCGAACCCCTGCCCCGGCCGAGCGACCGGGAACTCGACGGCGGTGACCACCTCGTCGCTACCGGTGCCGGTCGTCATCGCGCCGAGGAAGAACGTGTCGGCGTCCACCCATCGGCGCCCGTTCTGGCCGGCGACCTCGACGCGCGCCGCCAGGCAGCACGCGATCGCCGGGAGCTCGGCCGCCGGGTCGGCGTGGGCGAGGCTGCCGCACACGGTGCCGCGGCTGCGCAGCTCCCGGTGCCCGACGAAGGGCAGCGCCATCCCGATCAGCGGCACGGAGCGGGTGTGGTCGGACCGCTCCACGGCGCGCTGGCGCACCGCCGCGCCGATCCGCAGCGTGTCACCCGCGCGATCGATCGCCTGGAGCTCCGCGACGGACGTGATGTCGACGAGCGTGGCCGGGCGGCCCAGCCGCATGGCGAGCACGGGCACGAGTGACTGGCCTCCGGCGAGCACCTTGGTGTCCTCGGTGGCGAGCTCGGCGAGCACGTCCTCGACCCGGGCCGGTCGGACGTAGGCGAAGGGCGCCGGTTTCATCAGCGCCCCGTGAAGTTCGGCTTGCGCTTCTCGGTGAACGCGGCGACGCCCTCGGCGAAGTCGTGGGTGGAGCGCAGCATCGCGTACGCCTTCCGCTCCAGGTCGATGCCGGTGTACAGCGGCCCGTCGATGCCCTTGTCCAGCACCTCCTTCGCCGTGCGCTGGGCCGCGGGGGAGAAGTCGGCGAGCTTGCCGGCGAGCTCGTCGGTTGCGGAGTCCAGCGCGGCACGGTCCTCGTGCAGGCCGGCGACGAGGCCCCAGTCCAGCGCCTGCTGGGCCGCGATCCGGGTGGCCGAGAGGATGTGGAACTTCGCGCGGGAGAGCCCGATCAGCCGCGACAGCCGTTGCGTGCCACCGGATCCGGGGATCATCCCGAGGTTCATCTCGGGCAGCGCGAACTGGCTGCGCGGCGTGGCGAGGCGGATGTCGCACGACAGCGCCAGTTCGAGGCCGACGCCGAAGCAGTACCCGTCGATCGCCGCGATGACCGGTCGGGTGCTGCGCGCCGCGGCGGTGATGTTGTGGCCGAGATCGGTGAAGTCGATCGGGTCCACCTCCATGAAGCCGGCGATGTCGCCGCCGGAGGTGAAGTGCTTGCCGTCGCTGCGGATCACCACCACCCGGACGTTCGGGTCGGCGTCGATCGCGGCGAAGCGCTCCGCGACGAGCGCGCGCATCTCCCACGTGATCACCGTGTACGGGCCGTGGGACAGGGTCAGGTACGCCACCCGGCCCTCGTGGCCGTGGTCGAGCAGGACGTCGCCGCCGGTGAGGGCCATGTCAGTGGTTCTCCTTCTCCTGGAACAGCTGGTGCAGCACCTCGCCGTGCAGCGGCAGGCGCGTGATGGACACCCCGGCCGGTGCGAGCGCGTCGGCCACGGCGTTGGCGAAGGCGACCGGGAAGCTCATCGACGAGCCCTCGCCGCAGCCCTTGGCCCCGAGCGGGGTGAGCGGCGACGGGCTCACGACGTGGTCGGTCCGCAGCTCGTAGCAGGCCTCGGCGCTCGTCGGGCACAGGTAGTCGAGGAACGTCGCCGAGGTCGGCTGCCCGGAATCGGCGTAGGTGAACTCCTCGTACATCGCCCCGCCCAGCGCGTGGGTCAGCGCACCGTGCACCTGCCCGTCGAGCAGTTGCTGGTTGAGCACCGTGCCCGCGTCGTGGACCGACGAGACCCGGTCGACGCTGATCTCGAGGGTGTCCGGGTCGATGCGCACCGCGACGATCTCGGCGACGAACCCGTAGCACAGCGAGGAGTTGATCCGGTCGTCCCGCGTCGCCGCGCGGGTCTCCCGCGGGCTGAACGCCGCCTCCTCGTACAGCCGCGCCGCGACACCGTCGGGCAGCGAACCCGGGTCCCAGTGCACCACCCCGGCCGCGTGGCGGAACAGCACCGCGCGCTCGGGATCGACACGGTGGCGCACGGTGCCGTCGGCGAGCTCCAGCTCGTCGGCCGCCACGTCCAGCAGCACCTCAGCCGCGGCGCGCAGCGTGGCGGCGATCCGGTCGGCCGCGACGACGACGGCGCTGGTGACCAGCGGCGCGAACCGCGACGAGTAGCTGCCGGAGGTGACCGTCCACGGAGTGGTGGCGGTGTCCATGTCGACCACGACGCGGACCTGATCGACCGGCAGCCCGAGCCGCTGCGCGGCGACCGACCGGGCCACCGTGGCATGCCCCTGGCCCTGCGGGACGCTGCCCAGCAGCACCGTGACCAGCCCCTGCAGGTCCACCGAGATGCGCACGTGCTCGGTGGAACCGGACTTGTCGCGGCCGGGTTTGCGCTGCTCGGCGGGGGTGGCGAGCCCGACGTACCCGATGTTCGTGCCGGACGGGTCCACCACGAGACCCACGCCGATGCCGTAGTGCGCCCCGTCGGCCCGCGCGGCCGCCTGCCGTCCCCGCAGCTCGTCGAGATCGGCGTTCTTCACGGCCAGCTCGACGGCCGCCGCGTAGTCACCAGAGTCGTAGACGCCACCCGTCGGCGTCTCGTAGGGGAAGGACCGCACCAGGTTCTGCTGCCGCACCGCCAGCACGTCACGGCCGGTGGCGGCGGCAACGGCGTCCAGCAGCCGCTCCAGTCCGAAGTAGAGCTGCTGGCCGCCGAACCCCCGGTTGAGCCCGGTCGGCATCGTGGTGGTGACCACGGCGCGGGCCCGGATCTCGACGGCACCGATCCGGTAGGGCCCGGTGATGTTGCCGAAGCAGCGGTAGAGCGTGGAGGGCTCCGGCGGGCGCAGGTAGGCGCCCACGTTGTCCACCAGGTCGACCTTCAACCCGGTGATCGTGCCCGCGGCGTCGACGGCGGCCGCGCAGCGCATGATGCGGTCCGCGCCGGTGGAGCTGGCCAGCAGGTGCTCGACCCGGTCCTCGCTCCACCGCACCGGCGTGCCGGCGTGGCGTGACGCCAGCGCCATCAGCACCACGTACGGGTAGATGCCCGCCTTGATCCCGAAGCTGCCGCCGATGTCGGCGGGCACGTGCAGCCGCACCCGCGAGGTCGGCAGCCCCAGCGCCCCCGCCATCACCGGCAGCATGCTGAACGGGCCGTGGAAGTTGGCCCATCCCTCCACCGACGGTCCGTCGGGGGCATCGGTCCACGCGGCGATCACCGCGTAGCACTCCATCGGCACCGAGGAGTAGCGCGGGAAGTCGTACTCGCCCTCCACGACGTGCGCCGCCGTGGCGAAGGCCTCCTCGACCGGACCGAACGAGAAGGTCCGGTCGGTGGCGACGTTGGTGCCGGCCTCCTCGTGCAGCAGCGGTGAGTCGGCGGCGAGCGCCGCGCGCGGCGTCACGACCGCGTCGAGGGGCTCGTAGTCGATCGTCACCAGCTCGGCGGCGTCCTCCGCGGTGTAGCGATCGACGGCGACGACGACCGCGACCGGCTCCCCGACGAAGCGCACCTTGTCGACGCCGGTCGGGTAGTAGGGCATCGGGGTGGCCGTGGACAGCGGGAACGGCCGCAGCGCCGCGCGCACGTCCTCCGGACCGATCACGGCGGCGACCCCGGGATGGGCGCGGGCCCGCTCGAGGTCCACCGCCACCAGCCGCGCGTGCGGCTGGGTCGAGCGCACCACGGCGGCGACGAGCGTGCCGGGCAGCGGGTCGATGTCGTCGAGGAAGCGGCCCCGGCCGGCCACGAGCGCGGCGTCCTCGATGCGGGCGGGTGCCCATTCGGGTTCGGTGATCGCGGGGTCAGGCACGGGCTTCGCCGCGCGTCTCGTAGTCACCCGCCTGCAGCACCCGGCGCAGCGTCTTGCCGACGCCCGACCGCGGCACCGCATCGACGGCGATCACGTGCTTGGGCCGCTTGAGCGAGGGCAGGGCGTCGCGCGCGTAGGCGAGCGCCTTCGCCGCGGCCGTCTCGGGTGTCGTGCCCGCCGCCGGCACGACGAACGCGGTGACCGCGTGCCCCCACCGCTCGTCGGGCATGCCCACGACACACAGGTCGTCGATCTCGGGACAGCGCGCCAGCACGGCCTCGATCTCGTCCGGGTAGACGTTCTCGCCGCCCGAATTGATCATGTCGTCCACCCGACCGGCGACCCAGAGATCACCGTCGGGATCGGCAACGGCCAGGTCGCCGGTGTAGTACCAGCCGTCGCGGATCGCACGCGCGTCCGCGTCGGGGCGCTGCCAGTAGCCGGTGAAGGCCTCCGGGCTGGCGGTGGAGACGATCACCTGGCCCTGCTCGCCCGCCGCGACCACGGCATCCGGCGGGGCGTCGGCCTCCGGTGCCACGAGCCGCACCTGGGAGAACATCCCGGCCCGACCCGCGCAGCCGGGCTTGCCTGCGACGTCGGGATGGATGGTGAAGGTGTAGATCTCGGTGCTGCCGAAGTGGTTGACGAACGACGACGGCGCAACCTGCTCGGCGAGCCGCTCCGCCAGTTCGGGCGCCATGGCGGCGCCGGCGTAGGCGAGGCGGTCGAGCCCGGGAGCCTCGGCGAGGCGCCCGGAGCGCGCCAGCGACCAGAAGATGGTGGGCACCAGGTAGAGGGAGGTGACGGACTGGGACAGCACGAGGTCGAGGGACTCCTCGACGTCGAACACCGGCTGGGCGACCCAGGTGCCGCCGACGACGATGCTGGTCAGCAGCGTTCGCAGGCCCATCGTGTGGAACAGCGGCATCACGCCGAGCGCGACCTCGCCCAGGCGCTGCTGGGTCTGCACCGCGTGGGCGAGTGCCGCCGCGTGCTCGGCACGATGCGAGCGGGGCACGCCCTTCGGCCGGCCGGTCGTCCCGGACGTGTAGAGCACGACGCTGGTGTCGGCGCCGGTCACCGGGCCGGCCGGCGCGTGCGGTGCGGCTGCGGCGAGCGCGTCGAGCTCGGCGGCCGTGCGTACCGCGACCCCGTCCGGTGCGGCTGCCGCCGCACGTTCCTGGTTCTGCTCGTCGACCACCAGCAGCGCCGCGCCGCAGTCGGCCAGGCAGTAGCGCAGCTCGTCCACGGAGAACCGGGTGGACAGCGGCACCGACGCCGCGGCGAGCTTCTGCGCGGCGAGGTGCAGGCTCGCGAGCGGCTCGCCGCCGGTCATCGCGAGCCCGACCCGCGCACCCCGGTGCACCCCGGCCCGGGCCAGCGCGCCCGCCAGCCGGTCGGTCCGGAGGTCCCAGTCCCGATAGCTCAGGTGCCTGCCCGAACCGGTCACCGCGGCCCGGTCGGGGTGCCGTGCTGCGGCCCAGCGCAGCGCCGTCGCTACATCCATGATGCCTCCATCGTATGGATCGGACGGTACTGAACGGATGGAGGAGCGGCAACCGGGGACAGTATGTTTCGGATGGTCTGATCGGTCGCGTAGGGTCGTCGATCATTCGGGTTGAGGAGATCTGTGGCCGAGGTCCGCTTGTCCCCGACGTCCTACGTCGTGCTGGGCATGATCGCGCTGCGCGGCCCGTCCACGCCCTATGACCTGAAGCGCGGCGTCGGCCACTCCGTCGGCTACTTCTGGAACTTCCCGCACGCGCAGCTGTACTCCGAGCCGGACCGGCTGACGTCGCTGGGCCTGCTGGCGCTGCACGTCGAGGACGCGGGGCGACGGCGCAAGACGTACTCGCTCACCGAGGCCGGTCGGGACGCGCTGCGGCACTGGCTGGCGGCTCCGACGCAGGAGCACTTCGAGATGCGCGACATCGCCGAGCTCAAGCTGTTCTTCAACGAAGCAGGCGACCCCGGCAACGTATCCACGCTGGCGCACGACCAGATCCGCCAGCACGAGGCCCGGATCGCGATCTACGAGGGCATGGTCGAGCGCTTCGGCGACGATCCGGCCGCAGCCCCGCGCATGCTCACACTCGAACTCGGCCTGGAGATGGAGTTCGCCGCGCTGCGCTTCTGGCAGGCGATGGCCGAGGGTGACCTGGGCCCCCTGCGGGCGGCGCGCACGCAGACCCGCGGCGGGAGCCGTTCGGATCGCTGAGGGCCACTTCGCCCCGTGAAGACACCCCGCCGACCTCGAACGTCGCTACGATCCCGTCCGAGCCCATGATCGAAAGGACACCTCCCATGCCGGTGCGGACCTCACAGGCCACCTGGAACGGCGGACTTCAGAGCGGTGACGGAGAGCTGGTGGTCGGCAACAACGCCTACACCGGTCCGTTCTCGTTCAAGTCGCGCTTCCAGGACGGCCAGGGCACGAACCCCGAAGAGCTGATCGCGGCCGCGCATGCGGGCTGCTACTCGATGCAGCTCTCGGCCATGCTGGACGGCGACGGCAAGAACCCGACCAGCGTCCACACGTCGGCCCGGGTCACCCTCGACACGGTCGACGGCGCACCGACCATCACGAAGATCTCCCTCACCACCGAGGGCACCGTGCCCGGTATGTCGGCCGAGGAGTTCGCCGACTACGCCGAGAAGGCCAAGGCTGCCTGCCTCGTGACGCGTGCGCTCTCGGGTGTTGCCGAGGTCACGCTGGCCGCTTCCCTCACCGAGTAGTCAGGAGGATCCGGGGCCCGTTGCGAGCGGGCCCCGGATCACCCGGCCGCCTGCTCTCCCGTCTTCGCACACGGTTACCCGTCTTCGCACACGGTGGAGCCTGTGCGAGGACCCGCGACGCCATGCGAAGTCGGTAGGCGGTGCGAGGTCGCAGCTAGTTCACCCCGCCGGCGCCGACCCGGCCGAAGAACTCGACCAGGCCTCGGGGGGAGTCGTCGGCGAAGCAGAGGTCGAGTCCGCGGGCGGATCTCCGGGATGCGTCGGACGAGCGCGGGAACATGGCCGTCTCGTACTCGCGCAGCGCGGCCTCGACGTCGTCACCGTGCTCGATCAGCGCCAGCGCCAGCTCGCAACCGTCGAGCATCGCCGCGTTCGCACCCTCGCCGGCGAACGGCGACATCAGGTGGGCGGCGTCGCCGACCAGGGTGGCGCCCGGGGTGTGTGGCCACGAGTGGTCGGTGGGCAGGGCGTAGATCCGCCGCGGCACCATCTCGTCGTCGCAGTGGCGGATCAGGTCGGTCAGCGCCGGCGTCCAGTCGGCGAGCTCCGCCAGCAGGACCGCGCGCGCGGCGGCAGCGTCGGACGACCAGTCGACGCCACGCGTGTCCAGCCAGTCCTCGGCGGTTCGCAGCATGACGCCCAGATGCAGGTCACGGCCACCGTGCCCGCCGAGGTTCTTGTTGTCCGAGAGGGCGAACAGGCTTCCGGTGCCGACCAGCGCCGCCGAGGCGGGCACCGTGGTCGGCGCATCGATGACGTGGAACTCCACGGAGCTCACCCCGGTGTACGTCGGGGAGGCATTGGAGAGCAGGGGCCGGACGCGGGACCAGGCGCCGTCGGCCCCCACCAGCAGATCGGCGGTCCGGCGCGAGCCGTTCGCGAAGTCCAGGGCGTACCGCCCGTCATCCAGGCGGGCGGCGCTGCGCAACTTGTGGTCCCAGACCACCCGGCCCGGGTCGAGCGAATCCAGCAGCAGGCCACGCAGTTCCGTCCGGTCGATCTCGGGTCGCCCGCCTGCGCCAGAACTCTCGGGGGCGGCCTGGTCGATGAAGACGGTGCCTGCCTTGTCCATCACCCGCATGGCCTCGGCCTGCGGTCGGGTGAGCCCGCGGAACTGCTCGTACAGTCCCGCTTCGCGCAGGGCCAGCTGGCCGGACTCGACGTGCAGGTCGAGCAGGCCGCCCTGCCTCCGCGCATCGGCGGTGGCGTCGAGTTCGTAGACGGTGCAGTCGATGTCGTGCTGCTGCAGGATGCGGGCCAGCACCAGCCCGCTGAGGCCGCCGCCGATGACGGCGATGGATCGGGAGGACGAAGGGGGCATGCCGGCACCTCGAATGTGGTCGACGAGTAGACGAGTACGGTGTAAACGACTAGACGTGTACACCGTATTCGTCCCGTAGGATGCTCGCAACCCGCGCGAGGAGTGCAGCTGTGACCGACGAACCGCCGCCCGTCATCTGGGCGCGCCTCTCCAGTCAGGGACGTGGGCCGGCGCGCACGCTCGACCACGAGGGCATCACCACGGCCGCGATCGCACTGGCCGACGAGGACGGGGTCGACGCGATCTCGATGCGCAAGATCGCGGGACGGCTGGACAGCAGCCCGATGGCGCTCTACCGGCACGTCGGCAACAAGGACGACCTGACCGAGCTGATGTACGACGCCGTGCTGGGCGAGCTGGACCTGACCGGGATCCCGTCCGGGAGCTGGCGAGACGACGTCGCGCGGCTGGCCGGGCAGATGCGACGGCTCCATCACGCCCACCCCTGGATCGCCCGGTTCGGGCACCGGCCGTCGCTGGGGCCCCATGCCCGACGGTTCCGCGAGGCCGGTCTGGCCTGCGTGGACGGGCTCGGCCTCGGCATCAACGCGATGATGGATCTGCTCTCCACCGCCATGACGTTCACCCGTGGCTTCGTCCAGCAGGAGCTGGGGGAGGTCGAAGCGCAGCGGCGCAGCGGCCTCGACTTCGCGGGCTACCAGCGCCAGGCCGGGCCCTACATCATGCAACTGCTCAAGGACGGCCGGGCCCCCTACCTGCAGCGGCTGATCGTGGAAGCCGATGACGCTCCCGATCCGGACGTGGTGTTCGAACGTCGCCTGGCGATGGTGCTGGACGGGCTGGCGGTCAGGATCGCCGCTCGGGCTGACGTGGACACCGCCGGGCTCGGCTGATCCTCGGGGATCCGGGAGGCTCAGTCCCTCGCTGCCGGTGTCGATCGGTCGGGCGGTGGTGGGTCGTCGGGGGACTCGAGTTCGGTGATGCGGGCTCGCACCGAGCTGAGCTCGTCCTGCAGGCCCACGATCCGGGCGGCGGCATCGAGGGTCATCCCTTCGTCGAAGGGCTGTCGCACCCGGGTGGCCAGTTCGAGCTGGCGTCGTGAGTAGCGGCGGTGCCCGCCACCGGCAGACCGCACCCGTTCTCGCACAGCGCCTGTGCGCACAGTTCGACCGCCCGGGTCGGCACGTCATCATCGACCTCGGCGGCGTGACGTTCCTGGGCAGCAGCGCTCTGCAGGCGTTCATGGAGGCGCATGAGCGCGCTCGCGCCCACGACGGTGTCCTGCACATCGCCTGCGGAGGCCGACGGCATCTCCTGCGCCCGTTCACGATCACCGGCCTGGACCGGGTGCTGAGCGTGAGCGTGGAACCGGCCGATGCGCTGGCGGCCGCCCCCCGGCGTTGATCCGACCCGACCGCGTGTGACCGATCGCGATGCGGGGTAGGACGTCGATATGGCAAGGGCATTGCGGCTGCGACCACGTCGATCCGGCGGTGCCGGGGTTGACGCGGCGGCGGGGCGGGCGTGGCTGGAGCTTCGCCGACGCCGAGCAGACGACGAGGAGGGGACGTTCGGGCTGGCGACGATGCGCCGCGAGCACGTGCGCCTGCACCGCGGCGCCGTGGAGTTCTCCTACCCGGCGAAGGGAGGGTGATGCGGCTGCTCACGCTGCGGGACAAGCCGCTGCACCGGGCCTGCAACTCCCTGCTGCGGCGCAAGGGCGGGGGCGACGACCTGCTGGCGTACAAGGTCGGGAGGCAGTGGGTCGACGTGCGGGCCGAGCACCTCAACGAGCAGTTCGACGACGCCACGCGGGGCACCGTCGAGCGTGCCGTGGTGCGGCTGCTGGGCGGTGGCTGAGCGGCCGACCCCTTCCATCCTGCTGCTCAGGTTGGACCGACAGCCGCGGAGTCATGTCGCGACGCGTTCGCCTGCCGGGACCCGGACGCCCACGAACCGGTTGTGGCGGCGCAGCCGGAAGCCCAGTGACTCGTACAGCCGGATGGCGTTGGTGTTCATGGCGGCTGCGTGCAGGAACGGGGTCTCGCCGCGGGCGCGGATGCCGGCAGCGACGGCGTGGACGAGGCGGGTGGCCAGCCCCTGGCCGCGGAAGTCGGCATCGGTGCACACGGCGCTGATCTCGGTGAACCCCGGCGGGTGCAGGCGCTCGCCTGCCATCGCGATGAGGCGGCCGCCGCGGCGGATCCCGAGGTAGGTCCCCATCTCGATGGTGCGGGGTGCGAACGGTCCGGGTCGAGCGCGCTCGACCAGCGCGAGCATCTCGGGAACGTCGGCGTCCCCGAGGGGGACGGCCTCGGCGTCGGGTGCGGCCGCCACGCCGTCGTCGACGAGCTGCACTCCGGCGCCGTCGGAGACGACCTCCCAGCCGGCAGGCGGGGGTGTGCGCAGACCGGAGAGGGGCGCGACGGCACCGGGGCCGATGAGGTCGGCGAGGTCGCGCCACGCCGTGTCGTCGGGTTCGGCGGGCAGGGTGACGAACACCGAGACGTCGGGTCGGTAGCGCACGGCGAGGCCGTGGCTCACGGCGAGGTGGGCGTGCGGGCCCAGCAGGGACGCGCGCGCGGGATTGTCGAGAACATGCCACTCGCTCACAGCTGAAGATCCTTGTCAGGGTGTCCGCGCGCAGGAGTCACCCTGCAGCGGCGGGGCGGGAGGAGGCGGGCGGGCCGCCGGGTTCCGGGTCAGGATCGACAGGAACCGGGAGGGGAGCCGAGCCCGTCGAGCCAGCGGCGTGCCACGAGCACGCGTGCGGGACCGGGCATCTCTCGACCTTCCAACGGGATCGACGCAACGGGATCGACGCACGGGATCGATGTCGACTCCCGCACCCTAACCGGCCCCGACGGGGCAGGGGGAGGGTGAGTCCCGGCACAGGGGACCGCACACAGCGGCCGGACACAGGGTCTGGTCATGTCAGCCGGTGCGCAAGGCGCGATGATGGCAAATTGGCCGCCATTCGCTTTGTTCTCGAGCGATTCCGGCTGTCCCGGCGGGATCCGTCCGACGTCCCTTTCGCCCGCCTGAGTGGTCGCGTGCAGTTTCGCGCGCCTGCTCGTCGATGTCCTGGAGCCACCATGTCCGACGATTCCCGCAGGTGTCGCCGGTCTCCGCACCGCACTGATCCCGGTTCGTTCACCGCGTCGAACGCCGGCCGACAAATGTCCGACGTGCTGACTCCGGTTCGCCCACCCTTCGGAAACATTGACACTTCCCGCTGACGGCCGCCTAGGCTCAGGAGTCCATCCAGAGCGGCCGAGAGACCTGGCTCGTCGACGCCGCAGCAACCACGCCGTGCCACGGTGGGGTGCTCATGCCGGGACCGATGGGAGGCGTCATGCCCCACTCAGCTGTGTCCCACTCAGGTGTGCCCAAGCCGGGCCGTCGATGTCCGGCGCGCAAGCACCGCGACGTCGTCGACTGCGTGGTCATCGGCGGGGGAGTGGTCGGGGCGGCCGCGGCGTGGCAGCTCGCGCGTCGCGGCCAGGACGTGGTCCTGGTCGAACAGTTCGACGCCGGGCACACGCGGGGCGCGTCGCACGGTTCGTCGAGGATCTACCGGCAGACCTATGCGTCGACGCCCTACGTGGAGCTCGCCGGTGAGGCGCTGCGGCTGTGGCGCGAGCTGGAGACGGAGACGGGTGCCTCGGTGCTGCAGATGACCGGTGGCATCGACCACGGTGATCAGGAGCTCGTCGCGGAACTGGCGCTCTCGCTGGCCCGGCACGGCATCGACCACCGGTGGCTGGGCAGCGACGAGGCGATGGCCCGGTGGCCCGGCATGGTGTTCGACGGTCCGGTGCTCTACCAGTCGGATCGGTCGGGACGGATCAACGCCGACCAGGCTGTTGCGGCGCTGACGGCGGCGGCGGTCGGGCGCGGTGCCGACGTCCGGCACCGCACCCGGGTCAGCGCGGTCACCGTCTGCGGCCCCGACCTCGTCGAGGTGGAGACCTCCGCAGGCTCCGTCCGTGCGCGACGTGCCGTGGTCGCGGTGGGGGCGTGGACGGAAGCGCTGGTCGGCGGCCTCGTCGAGCTGCCGCCGCTGCGGGTGACGCAGGAGCAACCGGCGCACTTCCCAGTGCTCGGGGCCGGCCCCTGCACGCCGTTGCGCCACGTCGGGTGGCCGACGTTCATCCACCACGCCGGTCCGGAGCAGGGATGGCCCAGTGGGGTCTACGGGCTGGCGACCGAGGAGGGATGCGTGAAGGTCGGGTTCCACGGGGTGGGGCCGCTCTGTCACCCGGATCGGCGGTCGTTCGAGCCGCAACCGGCGCAGCTGCGCCGCTTGCAGGACTACGTCGCCACGTTCCTGCCAGGGCTGGACCACCAGCGGCCCGAGCCGATCAGCTGCACCTACACGTCCACTCCGGACGCGAACTTCGTGCTCCGCAGCCAGGGCCCGGTCGCGGTGGGTGCCGGCTTCTCCGGGCACGGCTTCAAGTTCGCTCCGGCGCTGGGGCGGGTCCTCGCGGACCTGTCGGCGGGCGTCATCGACGAGCAGCCGCTGGTGCCCACCGGCTGACGGCCGCGCCTCGGTCGGCCCAGCGGGGTGCCGCCTCGCCCGCGGCCGCGAAGCGCGCGGCCCAGATCCCGTCGAGCTCGGCGGTCGTCGCGTCGTCGAGGACGACCTCGTCGACGGCGACGTTCTCGGCCAGGTGCACGGCGCTGCCGGTGCCGGGGATGAGGAGCGTGTTCGGTGCGTGCCGCAGGAGCCACGCGAGCCCGACCTGCGAGGGCGTCACCCCGAGCCGCGCAGCGGCGGCCACCACCTCGGGCTGCTCGGTCACCTTCGGCATGCCGGCGAACCGGGAGCCGAGCGGGAAGAACGGCACCCAGGCGATCCCCTCCGCGGTGCAGAGCTCGAGCATGTCCTCGAACTGCCGCGCGACGAGGCCGTAGGCGTTCTGGACGCACGCGATGCCGGCCGGCAGCGCTCTGCGCAGCGTGCCGATCCCGACAGCGCTGAGCCCGATCGCGCCGATGAGCCCCTCGTCGCGCAGGGCCGTCAGCGCGGCGAGCTGGTCGTCGAGATCGATGAGCTGGTCGCCTTCGGCGCGGATCCCGGGCCCGACGTCGAGGCGCCGGAGGTTCACGATGTCGATGCGATCGCGGCGGAGCGAGCGGAGGTTGTCCTCGACGGCGGTGCGGAGCTCGGCCGGCCGCTGTGCCGGGCGCAGGGGCAGCGGACCGCCGGGGTCCCTCACCGCGCCGACCTTGCTCACCACGACGACGCCGTCCGCCGGCCGGACGGCACTCGCGATGATCGCGTTGGCGGTGCTGTCGCCGTAGAAGTCCGCGGTGTCGATGTGGTCCACGCCGAGATCGATGGCCCGTCGCAGCAGCCGTTCGCCTGCGGGCAGGTCGCCCGCGTACTGCTCGAGTGCCATCGCTCCGTAGCCGATGCGCGCGACGGTGTGGTCGCCGAGGCCGATCGCGCCGCCGGGGCGGCGGCGGGGAAGTGTGGTGGTGTCGCTCATGTTCGTGCTCCTACCGGGCCGAAGGCGGAGATCTCACCGCCTGCGGCCGACTATACGGAGGAGCCTCCATTTTGTCGCGCCCGGGCGTCGGCCAGCCACGGATAGCGCCCGGTGTCGGAGCCCGCGTAGTCGGGGTCGAGGTAGATGAAGCAGCGCTGGATGAGGAAGTCGCGGATCTCGAACACGTCGCACCAGCGACCGGCGCCCCACTCGGGCACCCCGGCGCGCCACGGGCCGTCCTGGTGCTCGCCGAAGCTCGTCCCCTCCGCGACGACCGTGTCGCCACCGGAGAAGATCCAGTTGAAGGAGGCGTAGTCGTGCTTGATCGCCGTGAGCGTGGCGCCGACGTCGCTGAACATCCGTCCGATCTGCTCGTGGCCCTCGGCGATGCCCCACTTGGGGAAGTACACCTGGGCGTCCGCGGCGAACAGCTCCAGGATGCTCGCGCCGCTGCTCGTCGTGCCACCGTGGTCGAACGCCTTGAGGTACTCCAGCGCCACCGACTTGCGCTGCTCGTCGGTCATGGTCTGCGTGGTGATGGCCATCGTCGACTCCAGTGTCGGGACGGGTGGACGTGCGGGGCGGCCGGGTCAGATGTCGATCGGTTCGAGCTGGTCGAGCAGCTCCACGCGGCGGGACTCGAACTGCTCGGGCAGCTGGAAGGCACTGCCGAGCTCCTTCGGGGACTCGTCGCAGGTCCAGCCGCCCTCGGGGTGGGTCACCGCGAGCTCGAACAGCGCACCGCCCGGGCTGCGCACGTAGACGGACTTGAAGTACTTGCGGTCCTTGAGCTCGGAGATGTCGGTGTAGCCGGCACCCTCGATGGCGAACTTGAGCTCGTCCTGGTTCTGCAGCGTCTCCGCGTTCCAGGCGAAGTGGTGGATCGTGCCCTCGCCGTAGCGCCACGTGCCGGGGTCGTCGGTGCGGTTGACGACGAGCTCGACGGCGCCGCCGCGGTCGGCCGCGCCGATCTGCAGCGCGACGCGGTCACCCTCCTCGACGAGGTCCTTCGCGAACATGTGCTGAGCGGTGAACTCGACCATGTTCTCCGGGTTCGCGACGTGCACCCCGACCCCGTGGATCCCGTGGATCGCGTGCTCTGCCGGGACGCCGCCGCCGGTCCAGCCCGCACGCGGGTCACCGTCCACACCGACGAGTGCGTACTCGACGCCGCACGGGTGCCGCAGCAGCAGCCGGCGCCTGCCGAGCACCTCGGCGTCGGCCACGTCGACGTGGCGCTCGGTCAGGCGGGCGCTCCAGTAGTCGAGCGAACCGGCCGGGACGGCGAGCAGCACCTCGCGGGCCTGGTTGGTGCCGCGCCTGCCCAGCAACCCGGCCTGCCGGAAGGGGAACGTGGTCACCACGGCGCTCGGGTCACCTGCCGCGTTGCTGTAGTAGAGGTGGTAGATCGGTGTCGACCCGTCGAACAGCACCGTCCGCTTGATGAAGCGCATGCCGAGCGTGCCGACGTGGAAGTCGACGTCCTCCTGGGCCGGGCCCACGGACAACGTCACGTGATGGCTGCCGTCGAGATGGGCCATGAGAAGTTCCTCCACCGGATCGCCGAGCGGCCCACGCTAGAACGCCTCGGGCGCCACGTAGCGAGGACGGCACTGCGCGACAACGATCCAGCCCTGCGGTGCGCTCCGGGACAATGGCGCCACCGGACAACGGCGTCCCGGCCACTGGTGCGGGCCGGGCGGGAGCACGATGATGGCGACAGCGTCGTCACCGGAGACTGCCCATGCCCCTGCTCGTCGACACCAGCACCGTGCCCGCACCCGACCGGTTCGACTACTGGGCAGGCGCCCACGGTCGGGTCCTACATCCGTTGCGGCTGGAACGGCCCGGCCGCGAGCCGTTCACCGGCCGGATCCGGGCACACCGCGTCGGGCCCGTCACCGTGTTCCGCATCGAGGGCGACGCCTCCACGATCGAACGCACCGCACGGCTCGTCGCCCAGCAGGACCCGGAGGAGCTGCAGGTCACCCACCTCGTCCGGGGTCGGTTCCGGATCGAGCAGGGTGGTCGCACCGCCTTCGTCGACGCTGGTGACCTCTCCGGCTACGAGACGTCACACCCCTACCGCGTCGAGTCGGCAGGCCCGTTCGAGCTGTTGCTGTTCGCGCTCCCACGGGCGTTGCTCGGTGCGCGTGCCGAGGCGATCTGCGCCCGGACCGCGATCACCGTCAGCGGCCGCTCGGGGCCGGCGGCGGTCGCCGGTCCGTTCCTGCGCAGCATCGCCGACCGCATCGAGGACGGCAGCCTGGACGCGAACGCGGCCGGGCTGGGTGACTGCGTCGCCGACATGACGCGGATGGTGTTCAGCCCCGACCGTGTGTCCTCGCCGGATCTCGACCGGCCGGGCGACGCGCTGTTCGTGCAGGTCAAGGCCTACATCGAGGGGCACATCGCCGATCCCGCGCTGACCCCACGCAGCCTCGCGGCCGCGCACTTCGTCTCGCCGCGGCTGCTGCACCGCACGTTCGCCGAGCGGGGGCACACCGTCGCCGGTTGGATCCGCACCCGCCGGCTCGACGCGGTGGCCCGGGACCTGGCCGATCCGATGCTGGCACCCTGTTCGATCCGGGCGCTCGCGGTGGCGCGCGGCTTCACCGACGCACCTCACTTCAACCGCCTGTTCCGCCAGGTCCACGGGTGCACGCCAGGGGCGTACCGGGCTGCGCTCACCGGGTCAGGTTGAGCGGTCCCCGGGCCGCATCGCGGGAGTGCTCGGGCACAAACATCGGGTCGCAGGTCCCGGGCAGGGCAGGATCGAGGGGTGAACGTGGTCAGGAGCGGACTCGACAGGCGGACGACCCCGATGCTCGGGCAGGTGGCGCGATGAACGGACCGCTCGACGGGCTGCACGTGATCGAGTGCGCCAGCTTCGTCGCCGGGCCGACGGGTGGCATGACGCTGGCGCAGCTCGGGGCCGAGGTGATCCGGATCGACCCGCTCGGCGGTGGGTCCGACCATCGGCGCTGGCCGGTCGTCGGGGGTGGGACGGGGCCCGCCGAGGCGGAGTCGTACTACTGGGCGTCGTTGAACAAGGGCAAGCGCTCGGTCGCGGTCGACATGCGGTCCGATCGGGGGCGCGAGCTGGTCACCGCACTCGTCACGGCGCCGGGCGCGGATCGGGGGGTGCTGATCGACAACGTCGTCGGGCGCCGGTGGATGTCGAACGAGGCGCTCGTGGCGCGCCGGCCCGATCTGATCCATCTGCGCGTGCAGGGCTATCCCGACGGCCGCCCTGCAGTGGACTACACGGTCAACGCGGAGGTCGGGATTCCGCAGATCACCGGCACGGAGGAGGGCGCGGCGCCGGTCAACCACGTGCTGCCGGCCTGGGACCTGGTCACCGGGTTGTCGGTGTCGACGGCGGTACTGGCCGCGTTGCACGACCGGACCCGGTCGGGGCGGGGTGCCTACGTCGAGCTGGCGCTGGCCGACGTCGCGCTCGCCGGCGTGGCCAATCTGGGCTGGCTGTCGGAGGCGGCCGAGCGGGGGCGGGAGCGGCCCCGCCACGGCAACCACGTGTACGGCAGCTTCGGCACCGACTTCGCGTGCTCGGACGGGCAGCGGGTGATGGTGGTGGCGCTGACCGAGGGGCAGTGGGCCGCGCTGCGGACGGTGACCGGGACGGCCGAGGTCTTCGCCGCGCTGGAGACGGCGCTGGACGCCGACCTGGCGCGGGAGTCGGAGCGCTACCGGCTGCGCGACACCATCGCGGCGGTGCTGAAGCCGTGGTTCGCGGCGCGCGACTCCGCGACCGTGGCGGCGGAGCTGGACTCGGCACGAGTCCTGTGGGGCCGCTACCAGGGGATGCTGGACGTCGTGGCGGCGCACCGGGCCGACCGCCATCCGGTACTGGCGGAGCTGAAGCTGCCCGGTGGCGCTGCGGCGATCACCGCACGGTCACCGATGCGCTGGAACGGGGAGCACGGCGAGGCCGGGCAGGCACCGGACCTCGGTCGGGACACCGCTGCGGTGCTCGCCGACGTGCTCGGCCTCGACGAGCGCGAGATCGGTGGGCTGGTCGACGACAAGGTGATCGCCGCTCCGCTACCCGGCTGAGCCGGGCCGGTCGGCCCACTTCGCATGCCGTCGCACGTCCTCGCACGCGTTCCCACCTGTGCGAGGACGGGGCAGGGTCTGCGAAGTCGGGGCCCGTGCTGGGAGCGGCCGCGTCTGGGCCGTGTCTGACGCGTGTCAGGTGCGTGTCTGGCCAGGCGTCGATGGTGGTCACATGACAAGGACAACGAGAGCGGTACCGGCGCCGGGTTCCGGCGATCCGGCGATCCGGGTGCAGCATCTGGAGAAGTCCTACGACGACCTGCACGTCCTGCGCGGCGTGGACTTCGAGGTGGCGCCGGGCAGCATCTTCGCCCTGCTCGGCTCGAACGGAGCCGGGAAGACCACCGTCGTGCGGATCCTGTCGACGTTGCTACGGCCGGATGCCGGCGTCGCCATCGTCGGGGGATTCGACGTCACGACGGAGCCACTGCGGGTTCGGGAGTCGATCAGCCTGACCGGACAGTTCACCGCGGTCGACGAGATCCTCACCGGTCGGGAGAACCTGGTGCTGGTCGCGAGGTTGCGGCATCTGAAGGCCCCCGGCCAGGTGGCGGACGATCTGCTCGCCCGCTTCGACCTCACCGAGGCCGGGTCGCGGAGGGCGTCGACGTACTCCGGTGGCATGCGCCGTCGGCTCGACATCGCCATGAGCCTGATCGGCCGGCCGAAGGTGATCTTCCTCGATGAGCCGACCACCGGGCTGGACCCGGAGGGACGCATCGAGGTGTGGCGGGTCATCCAGGGGCTCGCCGAGCAGGGGACCACCGTGCTGCTCACCACCCAGTACCTCGACGAGGCCGAGCAACTCGCGGATCGGATCGCCATCCTGCACCAGGGCCGCATCATCGCGAACGGCACTCTCGCCGAACTGAAGCAACTCCTGCCACCGGCGACGGTCGAGTACGTCGAGAAGCAGCCGACCCTGGAAGACATCTTTCTCGCGCTCGTGGGGAACCGCGACACGGACAAGTCCCGGAAGGCCCAGTCATGAGCACCCATTTCTTCGGCGACACGGCGGTACTGCTGGGTCGCTCCATGCGGCACATCTTCCGCAGCGTGGACACGATCATCACCACCGCGATCACACCGATCGCCATGATGTTGCTGTTCGTGTACGTGCTCGGCGGGGCGATCCGGACCGGCACCGACAACTACGTCAACTACCTGCTGCCGGGGATCATGCTGATCGCGATCGCCTCGGGCATCGCCTACACCTCGTTCCGGCTGTTCACGGAT
Source organism: Pseudonocardia sp. GCM10023141 (assembly GCF_042653605.1). Taxonomy (NCBI): domain Bacteria; kingdom Bacillati; phylum Actinomycetota; class Actinomycetes; order Pseudonocardiales; family Pseudonocardiaceae; genus Pseudonocardia; species Pseudonocardia sp. GCM10023141. The sequence continues at coordinate 107,317 of NZ_JBHSIR010000009.1, read as the reverse complement.
CTGAAGAGCGGCATCTTCGAGCGGTTCCACTCCATGCCGATCGCCCGGTCGTCCGTGCTGTGGGCGCATGTCCTGACCTCGCTGGTCGCCAATGGGATCTCCGTCGTGATCATCGTGCTGGTCGGCCTCGTCATGGGGTTCCGCACCTCGGCGGGCCCGCTGGCCTGGCTCGCCGTCGCCGGCATACTGGCGCTGTTCACCCTCGCGCTGACCTGGATCGCGGTCCTCGCCGGGTTGTCGGCGAAGTCCGTGGACGGCGCCGCCGGGTTCTCCTATCCGCTGATCTTCCTGCCCTTCATCAGTTCGGCCTTCGTACCGACGGACACCATGCCAGGACCCGTGCGCTTCTTCGCGGAGAACCAGCCGGTCACCTCGATCGTCAACACGATCCAGGACCTGTTCGCGGAACGCCCGGTCGGCAGCAGCATCTGGATCGCACTCGCGTGGTGCCTCGGCATCCTCGTCGTCGGCTACGCCTTCGCCATGGCCGGTTATCGACGCAAGATCAGCTGAACGAACGGCGAGCACGAAGCCGTCTCCTCGAACTGCAGACACCACCGGGAGAAAACAGCATGTCCACATTCCTCACCCCCGGTCCCATCACCGCCGTCGTGCAGGTGGCCGGCGCTCACGTCCGGGTCGCCGCGAGCGACCGGAGCGACACCGTCGTACTGGTCGAGCCCCTCGACCCGACCAACCGGTTGGACGTCAAGGTGGCCGACCGGACCAGGGTGGCCTTCGCCGGCGGAAAGCTCACGGTCAAGACGACCGTCTCGGGCAACAGCCGCGGTTCCGTCGCCATCACGATCGACCTGCCCACCGGATCCGGCCTGATCGCCTACACGGCGCACTCGACGATCGAAGCTGCCGGCGCTCTGGGCGACTTCGAACTGCACACGGCACAGGGGCAGGTCCAGCTGGAGCGCATCACCGCGCTGCAGGCCGAACGAACGGCGCGTTCGCCCACTCCAGGTGGACGAACGCGCCGTTCGTGTCGGTGAGTCGGGGGCTCAGGGGGCGAGGGTCGGTGCTGCCAGGTCGTCCCAGCTCGTTCGGGTGCCCTCGGCGGTCGACTCGGCGAACCGGGGCTCGCCGAGGTGGTGTCGGACGGCCTGCTCGATCCGGGTCACGTCCGGGTGGGAGCGATCCGGCAACCCCCGCACCGCGGCGCTCGCCGCCAGCAGCCGGGCGGCATCCTCGTGCCGGCCGCGACGCAGCGCCAGGTCCGCGACCCCGACGAGCACGTGCGCGATCGCGGGGCGATACCCCGCCTCGGCCGCCGCCTCGCAGGCCGCGGCGCGGTGCCGCCGGGACTCCTCGAGGTCGTCGGCGAGATAGCCCAGCAGGTCGTGCGTCAGCGCGCGGACGTGCGCCCACTCGGCTTCGTCCCCCAGCGTCCGCATCGCGGCATCGAGGTGGCGGTGCGCCTCCTCGGCATCACCGCGCCAGCGAGCGAGCTCGGCCTGCGACAGGGCGAGCAGTCCGAGCGCACTCGGCCACGTGACCCCCGCCGCGCGCCGTCGGGCCTCGCTCATGGCGGCCGCGCTGGCGTCCGCATCGCCCATCAGCCAGTACAGCTGGGCCTGCCGGGACCGCAGCCGGATCACGTCCTCGACCGATCCGACCTCGGTGACGGCGACGACCGCCTGTTCGTAGTGCTCACATGCCTGCGCGAACTCGCCGCGCGTGGCGATCCGGTCGGCCAGCTCGGACAGGGCGAACGAGAGCCCGAACCGTTCGCCGAGCGCCCGGAACTCGGCGAGCGCCTGCTCGAGGTGCGCGTCCGCATCCCGCCCGCCATGGCCGAGACCGATCCGCATCTTGCCGAGGTGCAGCCGGGCCATGGCCCGCGCCCAGGGGTCCTCGTGGTCCAGCAGCGCTTCCCACGCGGGCAGGACCATGTCCGGCGCCTGCAGCATGCGTTCCAGCGGGACGATGAAGCCGCTGAGCACGTGCCCGGCCTGCCCGTGGCGGCTGAACCGGTACGCCTTGTGGATCCACTCCGTCACCTGGTGCTCGCCGCCCAGCCCGGAGGTCAGGAACTGCACGACGAAGGCGTACACGACGGCCCGGATCTCATCGGGTACCTCGCCCGGCATCGCGGTGGCCGCGGTGACCAGCTCCAGGCCCTCGGTCTTGTGCCCGCTGAGCCACCAGTACCAGCTGGCGCGCGCGGCGAGCCGCATCGCCGCCTCGGCCTCGCCGGCCGCGAGCGCACCACGCATCGCGGAACTGATGTTGTCGTGTTCGGCGTGGAGCGTGGCGAGCCACTCCAGCTGCTCGGCGCGGCGCAGGTGCGGCTCGGCGGCCTCGGCGAGCTCGGTGAAGTGGGCGAGATGCGCACGGCGGGCCAGGTCCGTCTCCCCGGCCTCCGCGAGCCGCTGCGTGGCGTACTCCTTGATCGTGCCGAGCATCCGGTAGCGCGGTGCGCCCGCGCCGTCGACGCGCAGCAGTGACTTCTCGGCCAGTGCGGTGAGCACCTCGATCACCTCCTCCGGCGCGATCGTGGCCTTTTCGGTGCACACCCTTTCGGCGGCCTCCAGGCTCGCCCCGCCCGAGAAGACCGAGAGCCTGCGCAGGACCATCCGCTCGGCGTCGGTGAGCGGCTCCCAGCTCCAGTCGACCATCGCGCGCAACGTGCGGTGCCGGGGCAACGCGGTGCGGCTGCCGCCGGTCAACAGCCCGAACCGGTCATCGAGCCGGTGGGCGAGCTGGTCGACCGACATCGTGCGCAACCGGGCCGCGGCCAGCTCGATCGCCAGCGGCATCCCGTCCAGCGTCCGGCAGATGCGCAGCATCGTCGACAACGCGGCGGCGTCGACCGCGAGATCCTGGCGCAGGGCGCGGGCCCGGTCGAGCAGCAGCTGCACCGCGGGCGAGGCCTCGATCTCGCCGGGACCGGCACCCGCGTCGGGTACGGCCAGCGGCTCGACCAGCCACAGCGCCTCACCGGTGATCCCGAGCGGTTCCCTGCTCGTGGCGAGTATCCGCAACCGCGGGCACTCCCCGAGCAGCCGATGGGCGAACACCGCGGCCGACTCGATCACGTGCTCGCAGTTGTCCAGTACCAGCAACGTCTCCCGCTCGCGGATCGCGGCGACGAGTCGGTCGGTCGGGTCCACGGTGGACGCATCGCCGAGCAGGGCGTCGCGCAGGCCGAACCTGGCGAGCGTCGCCTGGGCGACGTCCCCGTCGGCCCCGACGGCCGCGAGCTCCACCAGCCACACCCCGTCGGAGAAGCCGCCGAGCAGCGAGCGTGCGGTCTCCGTGGCCAGCCTGGTCTTTCCCGCACCGCCCGGCCCGACGAGGGTGGTGAGCCGATGCTCTCCGACGAGCTCGCGGACCACGTCGACATCGACCGCCCTGCCGACGAAGCTGGTCAGCTCGGCACGGAGGTTGGACCGCCGGCCCTCTTCACGGCGGCACTCCTCGCGGCGGCCCACCTCACCGCGCAGCAGCGCGACATGGAGCGCGGAGAGCTCCGGTGCGGGATCGACGCCCAGCGCGTCGGCCAGCGCCTCCCTCGTGCGCTCGTAGACGAGCAACGCCTCCGTGTCGCGACCGGCGGCGACGAGCGCCCGCATCAGCGCTGCGGCGAGCCGTTCCCGCAGCGGGAACGCGGCCACCAGGTCGGTCAGCTCCGCGACCAGCTCGACACCCTGCCCGCCGCTGACCTCCGCATCGAACCGGTCCTCCGTGGCCGTCAGGCGCAGTCCTTCGAGCCGCACGGCCGCCGCATCGAACGCTTCGCTGTCGGGCAGGCCGACGTCCTGCATGGCCGCACCACGCCAGAGGGCGAGAGCCTTCCGCAGCAGCAGTACCCGCTGCTGCTCCTGCGCCTCGCCTGCCTGGCGCACGAGGCGTTCGAACCGCAGCGCGTCGACGGCGTCGGGCTCGACCGTCAACCGGTAGCCGCCGGTCTGCGCATCGACCACCCCGTCCGGCAGCGACTTGCGCAGCCGGGAGGCCAGGCGCTGCAGCGCACCGGCCGCGTCGGACGGTGGCTGCTCACCCCAGATCCAGTCGACGAGCCTGGCCTTCGGCACGACCCGCCCCGGTTCGAGTGCGAGGGCGATCAGCAGCGCGCGCAACCGGGCGCCGGGCACGTCGGCCACGACACCGTCGTCGGCGCGCACCTCGAACGATCCCAGCACCCCGATCCGCACCGCTCGATCTTCCCACGCCGCCTGCGCAGGCCTGCCGGCCGCGACGCTCGCACCCACCGCGGAAGCTCGGCACACACCGCAGAGGCACCGCACACACCGTGGAAGGTGTGTGCGGCCGACCTGCGGTGTGTGCGAGCGCCTTGAGTAATCGGTGTAAGTGGTAGCGGATTTGGGGTATTCACCCGTTGTCGTGCACTCGCCGGCCGTTGATCAGGGTGGCGCGCACGGCCGCCGAGTCGGGCGCCTTGAGCACCTCCGGCAGTGGCGCCGCCAGCAGGACGAGGTCGGCAGGCGCTCCGACGTGGACCCGCCGGGGTGGGCCGCCGGGGTCGTCGGCGGGCGCGAGGTAGGCGGCCAGCGCCTCGGTGGGGGTGAGCCGCTCGGCAGGGCCGGTCACGGTGTCGCCGGGGACACGACGGTGCACCGCCGCCGCGATCACCGACCACGGGTCGAGCGGTCCGTAGGGGGCGTCGCTGGACAGGGCGAGCGGCACTCCCGCAATCAGGAGCGACCGGCACCGGTAGAGATCCCCATGATCCTCGGCGGGCACCTCGCGCAGGTAGCGATCGCCGCGATCGGCGAGGAAACCCGGCTGCGTCACCACGCGCAGCCCGCGCCGCGCCAGCGTGTCGATCAGCTCCTCCGGCACGAGCGCGGCGTGCTCGATGCGGTCGGCGCCATGACTGCCGGCCTCCTCCAATGCCGCGACCAGCAGCACGAGCGCCTCCCGCGTCACGCAGTGCACGGCGACACCGCGCCCCACCGCGTGTGCCGCGCGGATGTCCGCGATGAGCGCGTCCAGCTCGGGCAACCCGGAGTCGGCGAGCACGATCTTGAACGGTCCCGCGGTGACGCCGGGCGGGACGGGGTGGCCGAGCGGGACACCGAGCGCGGTCGTGTGCTGGTCGATCGCCCCGCTGATCGCGGCCAACGCGCCCGGGTCGAGGCCGGGCGTGGCGTCGGTGACGGCGGTGATGCCGAACCGGGAGAGCGTGGCGCCGACCGTGCCCAGATCGGGCGGTTCGGGGTGGGGCAGCCGCGTGCGCAGCCAGTCGTCGGCCCGCCACAGCCGTCCGGTCGGTTCGCCGTGGGCATCGCGTTCGATGCCCCGGTGCGTGGCCCCGGCGAGGCCGAGCAGCCGGGCGGCGCGGCCGTTGACGATCCAGAGCGCGCCGCTGCCGTGCTGCACGCGCACCGGCCGGTCGGCGTGCAGCCCGTCGAGCGCTGCGGTGTCGAGCGGCCCGGCCACCGTCTCGTGGTAGCCGACACCGCGGACCCAGCCGTGCGCGTCGGCCGGGGCAGCGGCCAGCGCGGCGACCAGCGCCGATCGATCGCGGACCGCGGGTGGCCCACACGGCGTCGAGCGGGCCGCCGCCGCCATCGCCAGCAGGTGCAGGTGCTGGTCGACGAGCCCGGGGAGCAGCGCCCCGCCGGACCCGTCGACGGTCTCCTCGCCCGGCTGCGGCTCGAGCGCGCCGATGGCGGCCACCCGGCCGTCCCTCACGCGCACGTCGGTACGACGGCCCCGGACCTCGACGTCACGCAGCACCACGCTCACGGCAGGCGGATCCCGAGCTCCGCCAGCACCGCTGACGTGTCGGCACCACCGACCCGGGCCTCGCCCGCGACGGTCCGCCTGCGTGGTTCTGCGACCGGGACCGGTCCACCGGCGTCGACCACCCAACCCGTCCCGTGGCGACGGGCGGCCGGGGCGGCGCCGACCGGACCGGGATCGAGGGTGTCCGCCACGACTGCTGCCATCGCGATGTCCAGCAGCCTGCCGGGCGGCACCGTGACGGCGAGCGCGGCGGCGGTGAGCCCGGTGAGCGGGTCGGCGATCGCGTCCCCGCAGAACACCGGCCCGCCCAGCGCGTCGAGCGCGACCAGTCCCGCCGCGGCCGCGACGTCGTCGCCGAAGCCGACGCGGTGCGAGTCGCGACCGGCCGCGGTGATCGAGATCCAGGTGGTGCCGGCCCGCGCGGCGGCCTCCGCGTCGAGCCCGAACCCGGCCAGCGCTCGCGGCCGGGATGCCTCGATCACGATGTCGGCCGCCTCCACCAGCGCGGCCATGGCCCGCCTGCCGGCCGGGTCGTCGGGATCGAGGACCACGCTGCGGTGCCCGGCGTGCAGGAGCCGGTAGAAGTCCGGGTTCCCGCGGCGGGCGCCGTCGGGGCGCTGCGGCGTCTCGACCTTCACGACGTCCGCCCCGGCGAGCCCGAGCAGGTGGGCGCACAGCGGTCCGGCCCACAGCGCGCTGAAGTCGACGACGCGCAGTCCCGGCACGGCCCGTCGGGTGCCGCAACCGCGCGGCGGCCGGGCGACCGGGGGAGCGATCGGCGCCGCCGCCACCCCGAGCAGCTGGGCACGTTCGGCGAGATCGGCTCCGGGATGCGCCCGGAGCCACGCGGCGACGCCCGGCCACGGATCGGCGGGCAGCTGGGCCTCGACCAGCGCGCCGAGCAGCGCCGCGTCCCCGGGCCGGGCGCAGGAGACGGCCGCCCACCCGTCGGCGGTGGGCAGCAGCCGACAGCTCCCGCCCACCGACACCGGCCCGCGCCTGCGGTGCCCGGTGAACGCGGCGCGCTCCGACAGCAGCGCCGCACCGTCGACCCGCACCCCGGTGACGTCGGCCAGCAGCGCGGCCAGCTCCCCGGCCCGCGTGGCGGCGCACCCGGGCGGCACGAGCGGTGGCCCTTCGGGATGGCCCGTCAACGCCACGACCCCGCTGCGGGCCCACGCTGCCGTCTGATCTGCGCTGTGATCTGCGCGGGGACCTGTGGGAGCGGCGCCGGGCTGCACCGCGGCGACGATACGCTCACGTCGCGATGACTCTTCCCGGATCGGCCGGCCCCGCATGGACGGACGTGGCCGACCTGGCCACCGGTGCCGCCGGCCACGGCCCGGTGCTGGGCGAGCGCGGTCAGCCGGCCGCTCCGCTGCTGGTGGTGGGTCTGGACGGCGCGGAGGATCTCGCGCCGGTCGTCGTCGAGGCCGCGGCCCGGGCCGTCGCGCGGCTCGACCGGATCGTGGTGGGCGTGGCGGTGCGGGGCGCCCCCGCTCCGGCGCTGCGGGGGTTGACCGAGGCGCTCGATCTCACGCTGGCCCCGACGGCGCCCACCCGGGAGATCGTCGCCGCCCCGGACCCGCGGGCCGCGGTCGACGTGCTCGCGGCGGCGGTCGCGGCGAACCCCCATGCCGCGTCCGTGCTGGCCGGGGTGTTGCGGGTGACGGCGGCGCTGCCCGTCCGCGACGCCCTGGACATCGAGTCGTTCGCCTACTCCACGCTGCTGGGCGGCCCGGAGTTCTCGGCGTGGCTCAGCCGGCGGGGCGAGCGGCCGCCGCCGCCCGGGATGGTGGCCGATCCGGTGCTGGCCGTGCGCGAGGATGGCACGCTGCGGCTCTCCCTCAACCGGCCCGAACGCCGCAACGCCTACGGTCGCGAGGTCCGCGACGCGCTGGTGGCGGGCCTGCAGCTGGCCGTGCTCGACGACGGGATCGACCACGTCGTGCTCGACGGCGCCGGCCCGTCCTTCTGCTCCGGCGGTGACCTCGACGAGTTCGGCACGGCTCCCGACCTCGTCACGGCGCACCTGGTGCGCACGAGAGGAGGGGCGGCCCGGCTGCTGCACGAGCTCCGCGACCGGACGGAGGTGCACGTGCACGGTTCCTGCGTGGGCGCCGGGATCGAGCTGCCCGCGTTCGCCGGCCGGGTCGTCGCCGCCCCGGGAACCACCTTCCTGTTGCCGGAGGTCGCGATGGGGCTGGTGCCCGGTGCCGGCGGGACGGTGAGCATCCCGCGCCGGATCGGTCGCTGGCGCACCCTCCACCTCGCGCTGACGGGCGCCGCCCTCGACGTCGGGGGCGCGCGCCGGTGGGGTTTGGTGGACGAGAATTAATCGGTAGAACTTATACTTGATTTGGGCTACGCTTCGCCGAGCAACGACGGCTGGTGGATTGGTGAGGTGCCCAGGCGATGCCCCTGCGCGACGACATGCAGTTGATCTCCGTGGACGATCACGTGGTCGAGCCGCCGGACGTCTGGCAGAAGCGGCTCCCGCAGCGCTACCTCGACGCCGCGCCCCGGATCGTCGAGGAGGAGACCGAGAGTGGCGGCGCCCCCGCGCACGTCTGGTACTACGAGGGCAGGCGCTACCCGCAGATCGGCCTCAACGCCGTGGCGGGCAAGCGTCCCGAGGAGTTCGGCACCGAGCCGCTGCGCTACAGCGACATGCTGCCCGGCTGCTACGACCCCGAGGCCCGGCTCATCGACATGGACCTCGACGGCAGCCACGCGGCGCTGTGCTTCCCGTCGTTCCCGCGGTTCGCCGGCACCAACTTCCTGATGGGTGAGGACAAGGACCTGTCGCTGCTCTGCGTGCAGGCCTGGAACGACTTCATGATCGACGAGTGGTGCGCGACGGCGCCGGATCGGCTGATCCCGATCGTGATCATGCCGCTGTGGGACGTCGATCTGTGCGTCGCGGAGCTGGAGCGCACCGCAGCCAAGGGCGCGCGCACGGTGTCGTTCTCGGAGAACCCCGCCCCGCTGGGGCTGCCGTCGTTCCACACCACGTACTGGGATCGGTTCTTCGCGCTGGCGGCCGAGGCGCAGATCCCGCTGTCGATGCACTTCGGCTCGTCGGGCAGGGCGCCGACGACGGCACCGGAGGCCCCGTTCGCCACGCAGATCACGCTCTACGGCTGCAACTCGATGTACGCCGCGACCGACCTGATGTTCTCGCCCGTCTTCCACACGCACCCGGAGCTGAAGGTGTCGTTGGCCGAGGGCGGCATCGGCTGGGTGCCCTACCTGCTCGAGCGCGCCGACTACGTCTGGGAGCGCCACCGCCACTACCAGAACGTCAACCAGGAGATGAAGCCGTCGGAGATCTTCGCCCGCAACATCTGGGGCTGCTTCATCGAGGACGAGCACGGCGTGCGCAACCGCGACGTGATCGGCATCGACAAGATCATGTGGGAGTGCGACTACCCGCACTCGGACTCGAACTGGCCCAACAGCCGCAAGAAGGCGGCCGACGTGCTGGCCGGGGTGCCCGACGACGAGGCGCACAAGATCGTCGAGCTGAACGCAAGGGAGCTGTTCCGCTTCCCGCGAACGGCGCCCTGATGCCGCTGCCCGACCCGAACGCCTCCGACTGGAGCGAGCTCGACCTGCTGATGGTCGCCGACGCCGTCGAGCGCCTCGGCGCGGAGCGGGTCACGCTGCTCGCCGAGATCGACGCCGAGATCGATCCGGACCGGCTCGGGGCGGCGCAGCGGCGCCTGCAGCAGCTGGAACGCTCGCTCGCCCGCGCCGAGACGGCGACCCCCGTGGTGACACCCGGCCGCGTCCGGACCCGGGCCGAGGTCGCGCAGACCCCCGGTCCCCCCGACTGACCGACGACCCTGGAGCACCCGTTCATGGCACTCGCCCTCACCCCGGAGCACGAGGAACTGGCGCAGGTGGTCCGCGCCGTCGCCGCGGCCGAGGATCTGCGCGCGGCCACCCGTGCGGCGCTGGAGACCGGCACCGCAGACCCGGGGCCGCTCTGGAAGCGCATCGGCGAGCTGGGCTGGCTCGGGCTGCACCTGCCCGAGGAGCACGGCGGCTCCGGCTTTGGGCTGCCGGAGACGGCGGTGGTGGTCGAGGCGCTGGCCGCGGCGCCGATGCACGGGCCGTTCCTCTCCACGGTGGTGGCCTCGGCGGTCGTGGCCGCCGTCGGCACGGCGCAGCAGCGGGCCCGGCTGCTGCCCGGGCTGGCCGACGGGACCGTGGCGGCGTCGGTGCCGGTGGCCGGTGGGCTGCAGCTCGGCGGCCGGTGGGCCGCCCTGCACCTGGTGGCCTCGGGTGCCGACGACCTCACCGTCGCCACCGGCCCGGCCGGTGTGCCGGTGCCCGGCCTGGACCCGTCGCTCGGGCTCACGCGGATCGCCCCGACCGGCGTGGTGGACGTGCTGGTCGGCGGCGCGGCCGTGGCTCGCCGGGTGCTGCGCGTGCTGGCCGCGGCGGAGGCGTCCGGCGGGGCGCACGCCACCCTGCGCACCGCGCGGGACCACGCGGCTGTCCGCGAGCAGTTCGGCCGTCCCATCGGCGGCTTCCAGGCCGTCAAGCACCACCTCGCCGACATGTTGCTGCGCGCCGAGCTCGCCACCGCCGTCGCCTGGGACGCCGCCCGCGCCGCTCCCGGTCCCGCGGCCGACCTGGCCGCGGCGCTGGCCGTCGTGCTCGCCGGTGACGCCTACGAGCGCAACGCGCGGATGCAGATCCAGGTGCTGGGTGGCATCGGGTTCACCTGGGAGCACGACGCCCATCTGTTCCTGCGCCGCGCGTCGGCGCTGCGCGCGCTCACCGGACCGGCCGTCGGCGTCGAGGACGAGGTGGCCGCTTCGGTGCGCAGCGGTGTCCGGTTGCCCCAGGGCGTCGACCTCCCGGAGGAGGCGCAGCGGCACCGCGTCGAGGCCCGTGCCTTCGTCGAGCGGTTCGCCGCGGCGGCGCCGGAGGTGCGGCGCGGCCTGCTCGTGGAGTCCGGGTACCTGGTGCCGCACTGGCCCCGGCCATGGGGCCGGGCGGCGGGCGCGGTGGAGCAACTCGTGGTGGAGGAGGAGCTCGCCGGCATCGACGTGCCGAACCTGCAGATCGGCGGTTGGGTGCTCCTGACGATCCTGCAGACCGCGACGGCCGAACAGGTCGAGGAGATCGTCGGTCCCGGCCTGCGTGGTGAGCACCGCTGGTGCCAGCTGTTCAGCGAGCCCGGCGCCGGCTCCGACGCCGCCGCGGTGTCCACCCGTGCCGTGCGCGCCGACGGTGGCTGGCGCGTCACCGGCCAGAAGGTGTGGACCAGCGACGCGCAGCACTGCGACCGTGGCCTCGCCACCGTCCGCACCGATCCCGACCGGCCCAAGCACCAGGGCATCACCGCGATGGCGATCGACCTGACGGCACCGGGGGTCACCGTCCGCCCGCTGCGCGAGATCACGGGCGACGCCCTGTTCAACGAGGTCTTCCTCGACGACGTTTTCGTCCCCGACGCCGACGTGATCGGCGAGGTGAACGGCGGCTGGGCCGTCGCGCGGGCGACGCTGGGCAACGAGCGCGTCACGATCGGCACGCTCGTCGACCAGTACCGGTCGGCGTTCTCCCTGTTCGAGCTCGTGGACCGGTACGCCCCCGGAGACGTCGGCCTCCACCGGCAGATCGCCGTGCTGGCCGCGCGCGAGCGCGCGATCGAGCTGGTCAACCTCCGCGAGGTGCAGCGGGCGGTGCAGGGCTTGACGCAGGCGGCCACGGCGGTCGGCAGCCTGACCAAGCTCGCCGTCGCCGAGCACACCCAGCACGTCACGGAGCTGGCGATGCGCATCCTCGGCCCGGCCGGGGTCGCGGATGCGGAGCCCGCCGTCACCACGGAGTACCTGTTCGACCGGGCGATGACGATCGCGGGTGGTACCTCGGAGGTGAGCCGCAACGTCATCGCCGAGCGGTTGCTCGGCCTGCCCCGGGAGATCACGCCCAACGCCGGGGCCCGTGCCGGCACGGGCACGACGAATCGAGGAGGGTGAGATGCCGGGTCCGATGACCGGGGTGCGCGTCCTGGAGGTCGCGCAGTACACGTTCGTCCCGGCGGCCGGTGCGGTACTCGCCGACTGGGGGGCCGAGGTCATCAAGATCGAGCACGCCGAGCGCGGCGACGCCCAGCGCGGCATCGTGAAGATGCTCGGCAACGACGCCTACAGCGCGGGATCCTCGTTCGTCCCGATGATGGAGGGTCCCAACCGTGGCAAGCGCAGCGTGGGGCTGGCGCTGGACAACCCGGCAGCGCGGCCCGTGCTGGAGGAGCTCGTTCGTCGCAGCGACGTGTTCCTCACCAACTACCTGCCCTCCGCCCGGGCCAAGCTGCGCATCGACGCCGACGACATCCGCGCGATCAACCCCGACATCGTCTACGTGCGCGGCAGCGGGTTCGGGGCCCGTGGCCCGGACGCCGACAAGGGCGGCTACGACAGCACCGCGTTCTGGGCGCGCGGTGGCAGCGCGGCGGGCGTCACGCCGCCGGACGCGGATCGGCTCGTCCGGATGCCCGCGGGCGCGTACGGCGACTCGATGGGGGGCATGACGATCGCGGGCGGCATCGCCGCGGCTCTCTACCGCCGGGCCACCACGGGTGAGACGTCGATCGTCGACGTCTCGCTGCTCGGCGTCGGCGCCTGGGCCACCCAGAGCACCGTCAACCTGGCGCTGATGGCGGGCAGGCCCATCCCGCAGAAGGTCCGGCCGCGACACGGCTCGGCGAGCAACCCGCTCAGCGGCTCCTACCGCACCTCCGACGACCGCTGGATCGAGCTGACCATGCTCCAGCCCGGCCGGTACTGGCCCGAGTTCTGCGCCGTGGTGGGCCGGCCCGAGCTCGCCGTCGACGAGCGGTTCGACACCACCGCGAAGATCATGGCGAACGCCGCGGAGGCCGGTGCGCTGGTCGCGGAGATCATGGCGGGCCGCACGTTCGCCGAGTGGTGCACGGTCCTCGCCCGCGGCAGCGGGCAGTGGGCGGCCGTGCAGGACGCGTGGGAGGTCGGCCAGGACCCGTCGCTGCGGGCCAACGGGTTGATCGCGCGCGTCACCGACGCCGAGGGCGCCGAGCGCGAGCTGGTGGCGAGCCCCGTGCAGTTCGACGAGGCGCCGCCCGCGCTGACGCGGGCTCCGCAGTTCGCCGAGCACACCGACGAGGTGCTGCGCGAGCTGGGCCTCACCGACGACGAGCTGATCGCGATGAAGATCGCGGGCGCGGCGACGTGAACCGCGAGATCGAGAAGGAGCAGGCCCGATGAAGGCACGCGTCGGACAGATCCTCGCCAGCACCGTCGACGCCACAACGGTGATCGTCATCCGCTGGCCGGACGGCGACATCGACATCACCTGCGGTGGCGCGCCGATGGTGGATCCGAAGGGGCCTGACGCGGGTGCGACCCACGCAGGCGACCCGGATCAGCAGGCAGGCACCCTGCTGGGCAAGCGCTACGCCGCGCCTGCGCTGGGGGTGGAGCTGCTCTGCACCAAGCCGGGCGGCGGCACGCTCGCCGTCGCGGGGGAGGCGCTGCCGGTCAAGACGGCGTCACCGCTGCCCGCGTCGGACTGATCCGCGATGAACGTGACGGTGCTGCTCGACATGGCGGTGGAGGGGTTCGGCGACCGCGTGGTCGCGGGCCCGCGCTCGGGCGGTCTGACCGCGGCCCGGCTGCAGGCGCTCGCCCGGGGCGGTGCGCGGCTGCTGCGCGACGCCGATGCGCTCGTCTACCTGGCCGTGAACGGCCCGGCGTTCCCGGCGGCGCTGTTCGCCGCCGCCACGGCGGGTGTGCCGCTGGTGCCGGTGAACTACCGGCTCGGCGCCGAGCAGCTCGACGGCATACTGGCCCGCCACCCGGGTGCGCTGGTGATCGCCGACGAGGGCCAGGGCCGGACGCCACAGGAGTGGCTCGCCGACGCAGCCGCGGCCACCGGGGGGTCGTCGGATGCGCCCGAGGCCCCGGACGCCCCGGCCGTGGTGATCTACACGAGCGGCACCACGTCGGCGCCCAAGGGCGTGCTGCTGCGCCACGAGAACCTCGTGTCCTACGTGCTCGGCACCGTCGAGTTCGCGTCGGCCGAGGAGGACGAGGCGTCGCTCGTCAGCGTGCCGCCGTACCACATCGCGGGTGTCTCCAACGTCCTGACCAGCCTGTACGCCGGCCGGCGGGTCGTGACGCTGCCCGCGTTCACCCCGGAGGGCTGGCTGGCGCTGGTGCGGGCGGAGGGCGTCACGTCCGCGATGGTGGTGCCGACGATGCTCGCGCGGATCATGGAGCGCCCCGACCTCGACAGCGCAGACCTCGACCGCACCCTTCCCGCGCTGCGCTCCCTCGCCTACGGCGGGGCCCGGATGCCCCCGCGCGTCATCGACGCAGCGCTGCGGGAGTGGCCGCACGTCGGGTTCGTCAACGCCTACGGCCTCACCGAGACCAGCTCCACGATCACCGTGCTGGGCCCGGCGGAGCACCGGGCCGCGCTCGCGTCCGACGATGCCGACGTGCGCGCGCGGCTGGGCTCGGCGGGGCGGGCCGTCCCGGGCATCGAGATCGAGGTCCGCGCCGACGACGGCTCGGTGGTGGCGCCGGGCGTGGCCGGGCGGATCTGGGTGCGCGGTGACCAGGTGTCGGGGGAGTACGCGGGGTCCGGGCCCGCGGTCGACGACCGGGGCTTCTTCGACACCCGCGACCAGGGCCGCCTCGATGCCGAGGGCTACCTCTTCGTCGACGGGCGGGTGGACGACACGATCATCCGCGGCGCGGAGAACATCGCGCCCGCCGAGATCGAGGACGTCCTGCTGCGCCACCCCGACGTCGCCGACGCCGTGGTGGTCGGCACCCCGGACGAGGAATGGGGCCAGCGCGTCGAGGCCGTGGTGGTGCCGGTGGCCGGGCGCGCGGTCGACGGCGACGCACTGCGGGAGCACGTGCGGGCGGCGCTGCGCGGTTCCCGGACCCCCGACCGCATCGTCGTCTGGGCGGAGATCCCCCGCAACGTCACCGGCAAGATCGTGCGGCGCGAGATCGCCGCCGAGCTGACGGGCCGCAGCTAGCCCACGCATACCGTCAGGGGCTCACGCACACCGTCAACGGTGTGCGTGAGCCCCTCGCGGTGTGCGTCAGCTAGCGGCGGGTCAGGAGCGTTGCGCCGGCTATCGGGCCGCCGCCGTTCGCCACGACCGCCACCTCCGCGTCGCGGATCTGGCGCGATCCGGCCTGGCCGCGCAGCTGCACCACGGCCTCGTGCAGCAGGCCGAAGCCGTGCAGCCGGCCCCCGGACAGCTGCCCGCCCGCCGTGTTGAGCGGCAGCCGCCCGTCCGGCGCGATGTTCGCCCCGCCGTCGAGGAACGGCCCGCCCTCGCCCTGTGCGCAGAACCCGAGCGCCTCCAGCCAGACGAGCGCCAGGATGCTGAAGCCGTCGTAGAGCTGGGCGATGTCGACGTCGGAGGGCTTCAGGTCGGTGCGGCTCCACAGGTGCCGGGACGCGCCCTGGGCGGCCATCGACGTCAGGTCCGCGTACTGGTCCCATGACGGGCGTCCGTGCAGGGCGGTGCCGAACGCCTCGATCCCGACGGCGCCGTGCGGAGCGTCCGGTGCGTACGCGGCCGGGGAGACGACGAGGGCGGTGGACCCGTCGACCGGCACGTCGCAGTCGAGCAGGCACAGCGGTGTGGAGATCATCCGGGCGGCCAGGTAGTCGTCGAGGCCCAACGGTGCGGTGAACACCCCGAACCCGGGGTCGAGCGCGGCACCCCGACGGGCCGCCAGCGCGATCTGCCCCAACTGCTCGCGCGTGGTGCCGTAGCAGTGCATGTGGCGCATCGCGACCGGTGCCAGCCAGTTGACCGCGGACACACCACCGAACGGCGCGCTCCACTCGCCGATCCCGCTCGCTGCCGGCTCGGCACCCGGCAGCACCGAGCCCCGCCCGGCCGCGCCCTGCGCGCTGGACTCGGTGACCGTGCGGTAGACGACGACGTGCCGGGCGAGGCCGGTCGACACCGCCATCGCCGCGGACACGAGCGCCCCGAGCTGCCCCGGCAGCTCGGCGGCACCGACGAACCAGGACAGGTCCAGCCGCAGCGCGTCCTGCACCGCGGCGGGCGGCGGACCCCCGTAGCCGTGGGTCTGGTCGGCGTACCCGCCGGGATAGGTCGACAGGCCGTCGACGTCTGCGCGGGTCAGGCCGGCGTCGGCGAGCGCGGCGAGCACCGCGTCGAGGGTGAGATCGAGGGAGGAGCGGCCGAGTCGGCGGCCCACGGCGGAGCGGGCGACCCCGCTGATCACCACGTCGTGCTCGAACGGGCGGCTCATGCGGGGCCGTCCGGGGTGAAGAGGGGGTAGTGGCTGCCGTGCCGCTCGACGAAGACGACGCGCACCGGCATGCCGATGTGCACCTCCTCCGGAGCGACGCCGACGACGTTGCTGGTCAGGCGCAGGCCCTCCTGCTCGGGCAGCTCGACCACGGCGTAGACGTAGGGCTGCTGGCCGGGTGTCCACTCCTGGACGTTGATCGTGAAGGTGTGGACGGTGCCGCGCCCCGACACCGCCGCCGGCGCGACCTCGACAGCCAGGCAGCGCGGGCAGCGTGACGTGGGCGGATGGGTGTAGTAGCCGCACGCGCCGCAGCGCAGGATGCGCAGCAGGCCGTCGGCACCCGAGCTCCAGAAGAAGCGGGTCAGCGGGTCGTCGGCGGGCGCGGCCCGGCTCAGCAGCGGATCGATCACGAGCTCCCGTCCTCAAATCGGCCAAATGTGTAGCGTATTCCGACGGGCGAGGCACGTCGAGAGGAGGTCACCGCGGGCCGGATGCGGGGCCACCCCGGGTGCCGGGCGCGAGCAGTGCCTCGACCCGATCGTGGTGGGAGCCGTCCTGCTGCGTGGCCCGCCCGGCCCGGCAGCGATCCAGCGCGGTGCGGTGCTCGGGATCGCGCAGGTTCGGGTCGGCGTGGTGGGCGAGCAGGTGCGCCACACCCGCCGGACGCCCGTTCTCCGCTGCTGTCCACAGTGGCTGTCGACCCCAGATCCGGTCGACGCCGTCGATCGGGGTGCCGGCGGCCACGAGCTCGTCGATGACGTCGAGCCGCTCGTGGTCGGCCGCCATGACCAGCGCGCGGATCCGGTCCTGTTCGGACTCCGTGCCGAGCTCCCACCCGGTGAGATCTCCGGCTGCGGCCGCGATGGCGAGGCTGCCGACCTCGGCTCCGGCGCCGACGAGCACGTCCACGACGGCGGTCATGCCGAAGATCGCCGCGTGTTCCAGCGCGGTCGCCCCCGGGATGCCGCCCGCCGTCGGTGCGGCCACGGCTGCGAGGTCCGCGCCCGCGTCGATGAGCACCTGGGCGACGCCGGCATCGCCATAGCTCGCGGCCGTGATCAGCGGGGTCTCCGGATCACCCGCGGCGCCGTCGACCGGCGCGCCTGCGCGCAGCAGCGCCCGGGCCATCGCCGCCGTGCCGGGGACTTCCCGCCAGATCCTGGCGGCGGTGTCGTAGCGCAGCATCGCGACGTAGCTCAGCGGCGCCGTCCCGTGCGGATGATCGGACCAGTTCCGCAGCGGGGACGTCGCCGAGCCCGGGTCCCGCGCCAGCGCAGCGGTGAGCCGCCCGAGGTCGCGGTCGTCGAGGATGCGGCGGCGGTCGACCTCGGCGCGCAGCTGCACCCAGCTCGGGAACCCGTGTTCGCGCGCGATGGCGAGCTGGGCCGTGGCCAGCGCCACCCGATCCGCCACGGCATCGATGCGGGATCGCGCCGCGCGATCACCGGCCCTTGCGGCGTGCAACAGATCCTTCGCCCGGTGGCGCAGCTGCTCCAGATCCGGGCGGGACGGCAGCGCGGGCATGCGGACTCCTCGCCGGCTCGAGGTCCGCGTGCCGAGCCGGGAAGGAGGTCGGCAACGCGGGGTCGATCGGCCTCGTACCGCGGAGGTGGACTCAGTCCTGCCCGCGGACCCGGAAGCGCCCTCCAGCACTCACGCGTGACGATAGCGCCCCGACCCGAGGAGAGCGCCAGTTCAGGTGCCGACGGGAGCGTCGAGGGCGGTCTCACGACTACGGTGGCACAGGTGGATGCGCCGCGGGTTCTGGTGATCGGGCTCGATCCGTACCGGGTGCCCGGGCCATGGGACCCGGCGCCCGTTGCCGAGGCGATCGCCGCCGGGATGACGCGGTTCGCCGAGGCCGGGGTCGCGGTCGAGTCCTGCCTGTTCGGTCTCGACGGGAGCGACGACATCGAGGCGGTCGTGACGGCCGCGCTCGGGCGTGCGGTGTGGGAGGTCGTCGTCGTGGGCGGCGGTGTCCGCAAGCCGGAGGACCAGGTGGAACTGTTCGAGCGGATCATCAACCTGGTGCACCGGCTTGCACCCGATGCCGCGATCGCCTTCAACAGCACGGCGAGCGACACGTTCGATGCCGCGGCTCGCTGGCTGGACGCACCGGGCTGAGCGGGCCACTTCGCACATCGTGACCCGTCTTCGCACGGCGTGGAACGTGTGCGAGGACCGGTGACGGTGTGCGAAGTCGCCCGGTCTTGCGATCAGAGCGGTCGGCGGGCCATGACGTAGAGGCGGTCGGTGGGCGTCTCCACGTCGAGGAGGGGCGAGCGCCGGTACCACTCGACGTCCACCAGCCCGGCGGCGGTGACGGCGTCGAGCACCTCGGCCGCGTTGTGCAGCACGAAGTCCAGGTCCACGGCGGCACCGAAGATCTCGTCGACGTGGTGCACCTCCTCGCCCTCATGCAGGGCCAACGCCAACCGGCCGCCGGGAACCAGCAGCCGGGCGAGGCCGGCGATCACGGCCGGGAGCTCGGAGGTGGCCATGTGCACGAACGCGTACCAGGCGGTGATGGCCGACCAGCCGGCGGCGGCGCGCGGGCGCAGCAGGTTCGTCAGGTCACCGACCTGGAACTCGACGTCCGGGAACAGCTCCCTGGCCTGGTCGATCATCACGGGGGACAGGTCGACGCCGAGCACCGACGCGCCGGCTGCCGCGAGCCGGGCCGCGATGTGCCCGGGCCCGGTGCCGACGTCCGCGACCGGTCCGCCGTCCGCGTCGACCGCGATGCGGTCGAGCAGCCAGCAGTCGAACGGCTTGTGCGCCAGCTCGCCGGCCAGCTCGCGCGCGTAGCCCGGGGCGGCGGCGTCGTAGCCGGCGAGCACGCGGGCGTCCCGCGCCGCGGTACCCTCGGCGATCACGACATCGCGATCGACGTGCGGGGCGGGGGGCGTCACCGACTCCGGCAGCGGCCCGAGCAGATGAGCCCACCGCCGGTCCTGCTGACCCGGTCGCTGCTCCAGCTCGACGACCAGCGGCTCCGGCAGCTCCGCCAGGCCGCGGAGCGTCGCCTCCACCGCGGTGCGGTCCTCGAAGGGGTGCAGCCGGGTGGTCCGGGTCCGCAGCTCGCCGGGGGCCTGGGGCCCGCGCAGCAACAACACGGTCAGCACCGCCACCTCGGGCTCGCCGACCCCGAGGTGCTCCTCGAGCCGCTGGTGGTACTTCAGCACCCGCGAGCCCGCGCCCGTCCACACCGGCCGGACCAGCTCGCGGTCCCGCAGTTCCTTGAGCGTCGGCTGCAGCAGCGCGTCGTCGAAGTCGGTGATCGGATCCCGGTTGCTCGTCTGGTTGCAGGCCGTGCGCAGGGCGGTGAGGGTGAGCGGGTAGCTCGCCGGGACCGTGCGCTGCTTCTCCAGGAGCGCGCCCAGCACGCGCTGCTCGACGGCGGACAACTGCGGTCGCAACTCGGCCACGCCGCGAGCCTAGTACGGCGGACACCGGTGACGGCGCCAACCCGTTGGCCGCGGCGCCGATGTCGGGACGTCGGCGCGGTGGCTACGGGGTTGGCGCGGTGGGGTCTGTCGGTGCCGGCGCCAACGGTGTGGCCTCGGCGCCGCTGCTGAGTCGCGCTGCCAGCGACCGCAGGAGATCGCGCAGCGCTTCGGGTTCCTCCACGGCGAACGGCAGGTCCAGCCCGGCGAGCACGGCGGGTACCCAGTCCAGCCGTTCGGCCTGCAGCCGCACGCGGACCCAGCCGTCGCGGTCCGGGACGGGGTGCACGGTCGCGAGGCCGGTCGGCAGCCGGGACCGGACGCGCTCGACCGTGCCCTGGACCCGCACCGAGACCGCATGGCGGCGCGGTGCCTGCGCCAGCCCGGACAGGACGTGCTGCGTGGGGTCGAACCCGCGGGGGAGCTCGAAGGTCCCCGGTTGCAGCTGAGGTGCGGTGATCCGGTCGAGGCGGAAGGTCCGGGTCTCGCCACTGGCCGAGTCCGCTCCGGTGACGTACCACCGTCCGGAATGGGCGACGATGCCGTACGGGTGCAGGGTCCGCTCGCTGCGCCGCCCGTCGGGTGCGGTGTAGGCCATCGCGACCGGCCGGCGGTCGCGGGCCGCCTCGGCGACGATGAGCAGTACGGTCGTCTCGACCTCGGTCCCGGCGGTGCTGCCGACGGTCAGCTCGCTGGACTGCAGCAGCGCGTCCAGCCGACGTCCCAGCGTTGCCGGCAGCACGCGCTGCACCTTCGCCAGAGCGCTCTCGACCGCGGTGACGGAGGTGGCCACCAGACCCGTCCGGCGCCCGAGGATCAGTCCCAGCAAGACGGCGAGGGCCTCGTCGTCGGTGAGCATCAGCGGCGGCATGCGGTACCCGGGCTCGAGCCGGTACCCGCCGTAGCGGCCGCGCAGCGACCGCACCGGGATCCCGAGGTCCCCCAGGTGCTCGACGTAGCGCCGGACGGTGCGCTCATCGACGTCCAGCCGGGCCGCCAGCTCACCGACCGTGCGCGTACCACCGGCCTGCAGGATCTCGAGCAGGGCGAGCATCCGCGTGGTGGGTCGCGTCATGGCGGAAGTATGCCGCTGATACCGGGCGGGGACTGTCCGGTACCGGTCCTAACGTGCTGGTCATGAGCAACCACATGCTGGTGTCGATCCGCCTCATCACCGACGATGTCGCCCGCTTGGCCGGCTTCTACGAGCAGGTCAGCGGGTTGCCCGTCCGATGGTCGACGCCCGACTTCGCCGAGCTCGAGACGCCGGCGGGCACGGTCGCCATCGGCAGCACGCGCACGGTCGCGCTGTTCGGGGCCGGCTCGGCCCGCGCCGCCGACAACCATTCCGCGATCATCGAGTTCCTCGTCGACGACGTCGACGCCGAGTACGAGCGGCTCCGGCCACTGACGAGCACGTTCGTCGCCGCGCCGACGACGATGCCGTGGGGCAATCGCTCCCTGCTGCTGCGTGACCCCGATGGCAACCTCGTCAACCTGTTCACCCCGGTCACGCCGGAGGCGAAGGCGAAGTTCGGGCGTTGACGACCGGGTCAGGACGTGTCCGGTCCCGAGACCTGGACGCCCGCGGCGCGCAGCTTCGCCTCGACGAGCACGGCCCAGCCGGGCCCCGGCTGATGGGCGCTGCTCGCCGTGGTGGGCGATCAGCCGGTAGCGGGTGGCGGCCTCGCTGCAGGCCCGTCACGCCTCGCCGGTCAGCCCCCACGGAACCGCGCCGTCGACCGGGACCACGCCGGCGACCCGGTGCGGGTTTCGGGCGGGCCCAGTGCACCGCGACCGCCGCGCCGTAGGACCAGCCGACCAGCAGCGGCCGCTCCACGCCGGTCGCCTCGATGATCGCGTCGACGTCGCGAAGGCACGCTTCGAAGGAGTAGTCCGCGGATCGCTTCGATGTCGTCGACGGGCACCATGCCGGTCCAGGATGAGGTGATCGACCTGGTCATGCGACGAGCGTCCACCCTGACCTCGGGTCCAGGTCAAGCACCATCGAGCTCTCCGGTGACGTCGGGCCCGGCAGCGCGTCGGGTGCGCAGGAACGCCCAGGTGACGAGCGCTCCGGCCACC
The DNA here is from genome assembly GCF_042653605.1 of Pseudonocardia sp. GCM10023141. NCBI lineage: Bacteria > Bacillati > Actinomycetota > Actinomycetes > Pseudonocardiales > Pseudonocardiaceae > Pseudonocardia > Pseudonocardia sp. GCM10023141. Next base: position 85,746 of record NZ_JBHSIR010000009.1, on the reverse strand, counting down.
CCGGTCAGCGTCCAGCCCGCGACGCCGATGGCGTCCTGGAACTGCGCGGTCTGCGCCGCTGTCCAGTGCGGCGTGGCGATGCTGCCGGTGAACATCGCAGCGAGGATGGTGCCGGTGGCGGCGATGCCGACGCCGGTGGTCACCTGGGAGGCGGTGTCGACGAGCGCGGCGCCGATCGTGGTCCGGTTCGCCGGCAGGCCTCGGAGCACGTTGGTTCCGGCGACGACACCGAGCACACGCAGCCCGGCCGCCACGAGCACGAGCGCGAGTGCGATCCACGCGTAACCGAGGCGGCCCAGCGCGGCGTAGACCGCGAGCCCGAGCACCACCGCCGTCGCGCTGATCCACGCGGCGTCGTCGAGGCCGAACCGTTTCACGAACGGAGCGACGATCGCGCTGCCGGCGACCAGCACCACGACCTGCGGCAGCATCCCGATGGCGGCCAGCGCGGGCGGCCAGCCCCAGTCGAGCTGCAACTGCAGCGTCACCATGTAGCCGAGGCCGGCGACGGCGAGTCCGGCCGCGGCCTTGTAGGCCAGGCCGCTCGAGACCAGCGGACGGGCCACGAGCGCGAGATCGAGCAGCGGGTAGCGCGCCGAGCGCTCGCGCAGGACGAACAGGATCCCCGCCACCACCGCCGCGGCGGTGGCCGCCCAGGCCGCCCAGGATCCGGCGCCCTGGTCGACGAAGAACGTCGGCGCGACGAGCGCGAGCACGATGGTGGCCGTGCCCAGTGCGGCCCCGGCGATGTCCACCGGGTCGCGGTGCAGTTCGGCCGCGGTGTCCGCGGCTATGCCGGCCCGGATGGCGACGAACGCGAACACGGCGATCGGCACGTTCACCAGCAGCAGGACCTGCCACGGCGCGAACGCCAGCACGAAACCGCCCGCCGTCGGTCCGACGGCGAGGCCGACCATGCCCACGGTCGAGATGAGGTTGAAGGCGCGGACGCGCAGGTCGTCGTCGGCGTAGAGCCGGAAGGCCAGCGCCATCGAGCCGGGAGTGGTCATCGCGGCCGCGATCCCCATCGCCACCCGCACGGCGATCAGCTGGTCCGCGGTGGTGACGAACGCGGTCCCCAGGCTCGCCACGCCGAGCAGGACCAGCCCGATGAGCATCATCCGCCGTCGACCGGACCGGTCGGCCAGCGCGCCGAACGCCAGCATCAATCCGCCGAACACGACACCGTAGGCGCCGGTCACCCACTGCAGGGCGGTGGTCGACGCGTCCAGCTCGCGTCCGATCGTGGGCAGGGCGACGTTGAGGATCGAGTTGTCGAGCATCTCGAAGAGGAACACCGCCGACAGACCGGCCAGCGCCAGCCAGGAGTGCCGCAGTGTCCGTGGGGGGCGCGTCGGGATCATGGCAGTAGATTAACTGACTAAAGGTAGTCGCACAACCTAACGAGGTGTGACGTCAGAGCCATCCGGCATGGCGAGCGATCCGGCGGGCGTCGAGGCGGTTGCGCTGTGCCTGCACCTCGACCGCAGGCGGGAGTGAGCCGGTCCACACGGCGACGGCCGAGCCATACTGGCGGCGCCGCTCGTTGCCGACGTCGCAGACCGGCACCCGTCCTCGCATGCCGTGGAGCGTGTGCGACGACCGGCGAGGGTGTGCGACGTCGGCACCACCACCTCAGCCGCGCCGCCGGGCTGTGCGCCGCCGCCGCGGGCCTGCTGTTCATCGGCGTGCAGATCAACCACCCGTCGCTGGACCTCGCGTTCGTCACGACGGCCGAGTACGCGGCCCGGCAGGGTGCGAGGGTGGCCATGGCGGTCCTCGCGCTCGCCGGCATCACCGGCATGTACCTGTGTCAGGTGCGCCGGACCGGGCTGCTCGGCCTGCTCGGCTACCTCGTGCTCGGCGCCTGCTACCTGCTCGTGCTCGGCGTCGAGGTCATCGGCGTCACCGTGCTGCCCGCGCTCGCGCACAGCGCACCCGGCTACGTCACCGACGTCCTCGCCGTGGCCTCCGGCGGCACCGCGACCGGCGACATCGGCCTGCTGCAGACCCTCAACACCGCCGTGGGCATCGCCTACGTGGGCGGCGGCCTCCTGTTCGGCATCGCCCTGTTCCGAGCCGCCGTCCTCGCCCGGTGGGCCGCGCTGCTGCTGGCCGCCGGCACCCGGACCAGGCGGCGCTGCACGGGCTGCTCGGGAAGATCCGCGACATGGGCGTGGCACTGGTGTCGGTGGAGGTCATCGCGGCACCGGACGATGTGGCGGGGCCGCCACCGATCCCGAGGATCAGTACTCACCCTTGATCACGAAGAAGGTGCCACGGATCGTGCCGGCCAGCTTCGACTTCTGCCGCGCGAACTTGAAGCGGGACGCGAGTTCCTCGGGAACCTCCATCCCCTCCGCCAGCTTGAACCCGACCGCGCGCTTCATCCCGTCCGCCAGGCCGTACATCACGTTCACCGACAGTCCGGACTCGTAGAACACGTACGCCATCCGCGTGCCCTCGACCTCGAAGGACGTGGCCTCCAGCGGGCTGGCCGCGATCACGATGTCGCGCTCCTCCTCGAGGATGCGGTGCACCCAGTCGACGATCTCCGCCGCCTCGCCTGCAGGGGAGACGGTGAAGGTGTGGTCGTACTTGTTGCGGTAGTAGCGCGCCTCGTTGGCCCGCAGTCCCGCGAGGGCCGCCGCGAACGGGGACGATTCCAGCCCGGCGGCGGAGACGTCCTGGAAGTCGACGACCTGCTGCACGGGCCCTCCCTGGATGGTCTGTCGGCGCAACGGTAGCGGTGGACGAGCCCGGACGTCGCCGATCCACCGATGAGTTCACCGTGCGGGGGGAGTCAACCACCGGTGGCCGCGGCTGCGACCACGATCCGAGCAGCACTGGAGGTCCCATGAGCACCACGTCCCTACCGCCCGTCGTCGACGCGGGCACGTGGCAGCGTGAGCTCGACAGCCTGCGGAGCAGGGAGAAGGCCGCGACCCGCGAGCTGGACGCGATCGCCGCACAGCGGCGCAGGCTGCCGATGGTCGAGATGCCCGACTACACGCTGGAGGGCGCGGACGGGCCGGTTCGGCTCGCCGAGGTCTTCGACGGCCGTTCGCAGCTGATCGTCTACAACCACATGTGGTTCCCCGGCGAGGTGTGGCAGTGCCCCGGCTGCACCGGGTTCACCACGCAGTTCACGCGGCTGGAGGGCCTCGACAACTTCGACGCGCGCTTCGTCATCGTGACCCAGGGTCCGATCGAGGAGGCACTCGCGTACAAGCGGCGCGTCGGCAATGCGATGACCTGGTACTCCACGGCGAACAGTCCCTTCGGCGCCGATGTCGGCGCCGGGCCCGGTGAGGGGTTCGCCGTGAACGTCTTCCTCCGCGACGGCGACCGGGTGTTCCGCACCTGGCACACCGCCGGCCGCGGCACCGAGCAGCTCGGCTACCTGTTCGGGCTCCTCGACCTGCTGCCCTACGGGCGCCAGGAGGAATGGCAGGACTCCCCGCCGGGGTGGCCCCAGTCGCCGACCTACAGCAGGTGGAGCAGTTCCGAGGACATCGCCGCGGCGTACGGGGACGCGGTCGGCCTGCCGCAGGAGTGAGGCCGGCCGCGTGACGCCGCCCCTGTCCGGATACGGGTGATTCCTGGCCGGACGGTGGCGGCGCAACCGGGTGACCGTTGGGCAGCATGGATGTCGGACACACCGTCCGCACCCGACAATTCCCGGAAGGTCAGAGGTCATGGCCGAGGTCATCGCGGGGTTGGAGATTCCGGGGACGGGCGCGGTCGCCAAGGCGACCGGGCTCATCCAGGAGACGACCAGCCCTCTCATCTACCACCACTCCAGGCGGGTCTTCCTCTTCGGACTGATCCACGCTCAGCGCCTGGCCGTCGAACCGGACCCGGAGCTGCTCTACCTGGCGGCGTTGTTCCACGACACCGGCCTGCTGACCCCCTTCTCCGACGTCGAGCAGCGCTTCGAGGTCGACGGTGCCGATCATGCGCGCAGGTTCCTCCTGGAACAGGGCTTCTCGAGCGCTGCCGCCGACACCGTCTGGACGGCGATCGCGCTGCACACCACGCCAGGCATCCCGGGCCGGATGTCCCCCGAGATCGCGACGACGAACCTCGGTGTCCTGACCGACGTGCTCGGCCTCGGACTGGCCGGGATGGACCGCGACCAGGTGGACGAGATCCTCGCCGTCCACCCCCGTGGGGACTTCAAGAACGAGTTCCTGCGAGCCTTCGTCGACGGGCTCGAGCACCGTCCCGACACCACGAACGGCACCGTGAACTCCGACGTGCTGGAGCACTTCGTCCCCGGGTTCCGGCGCACGACGACGGTCGAGCGGATCGTGGGCTCGCCATGGCCGAGTTGAGGGGGACGGGGCTGATCGGGAAGGGTTCGAGCATGCGAGCGATCACCGTCCAGGACCGTGCTGCGGGTGTCGACGGCCTCACCCTGACCGAGGTGCCGCACCCGCACGCCGCGGAGAACGACGTCATCGTGCGGGTGCACGCCGCGGGCTTCACCCCCGGCGAGCTCGACTGGCCCGCCACCTGGACCGACCGCGCCGGCCGGGACCGGACACCCAGCATCCCCGGGCACGAGCTGTCCGGGGTCGTGGCCGAGCTCGGCTACGGAACCACCGGCCTCACCGTCGGCCAGCGGGTGTTCGGGTTGGCCGACTGGGCCCGCAACGGATCGCTGGCCGAGTACACCGCGGTGGAGGCCCGCAACCTCGCCCCCCTCGCGGCCGACATCGACCACACCGTCGCGGCCGCGCTGGTCATCTCCGGACTGACCGCATGGCAGGGGCTGTTCGACCACGCCCACCTCACGACCGGCCAGAGCGTGCTCATCCACGGCGCCGCGGGCGGCGTCGGTTCGCTCGCCGTCCAGCTCGCGCGGGACGCGGGCGCGCGGGTGATCGGCACCGGGCGAGCCGCCGACCGCGCTGCAGTGCTCGGTAGGGGCGCGCAGGCCTTCCTCGACCTGGACGCCGACGATCTGCGGGATGCCGGCGAGGTGGACGTCGTGTTCGACGTCATCGGCGGCGACGTCCTCGAGCGGTCGACGGCGCTGGTGCGCCCCGGCGGCACCCTCGTGTCCATCGCCGAGCCACCCACCGTGCAGCCCAGCGGCGGGCGCGCCGTCTTCTTCGTCGTCGAACCCGACCGGGTCCGGTTGGCCGACCTCGCCGAGCGCGTCCGGGCCGGGCGGCTCACCCCCGTCATCGGGGCCGTAGGACCGCTCTCGGAGACGGCGTCGGCGTTCGCCCGGCGCACCCGTCCCCGCGGCCGGACGATCATCCGGGTCGTGGAGGAGCCGGCGTCGCCGCCAGTGTGATCAGCGGCGGTGATCAGCGGCGGCGGGCCGTGACGATCCAGGCTCGCGAGTCGAAGAGCACGCCGTCCTCGGTGGTGTGGGCGTCGAGGGTGGCGCGCAGCCGCGTGCGTGCCTGCTCGGCCGCCGCGGGGTCGAGGTGGGCGAGCTGGTCGTTGGCCTCCCACAGCCCGAGCGCGGCCGCGAAGGCCGTCGCGCTGTCCGGGCCGTAGTAGACGGGCTCGTGCACCTCGGTGAAACCGACGTCGGTGAAGCCCGCCGCCGCCAGGATCGTTTCCGTGGCGGTCGGATCGGCGAGCGAGAACGCGTCCGGACCGGCGCTGGGTGCAGGCGGTGCGTCCGTGAGGGCCCGGCGGATCGCGGTGGCCCACTCGTTGCGGTCGCGCTCCTGCCAGACCAGCAGCACCAGGCGCGCCGCGGGGCGCAGCGCGCGCCCGATGTTGGTGAACGCGGCGCCCGGGTCGGCGAAGAACATCGTGCCGAACCTGCTGATGCACAGGTCGAAGTGCGCCGGGGGGAACGCGTGGACCTGGGCGTCGGCCTGCTGGAAGGTGATGTTGGCGATTCCCTGGTCGGCGCTGAGCAGTCGGGCCCGTTCGAGCATCCGTGCGGAGGCGTCCACGCCCATCGCGCTGCCGGCGACCGCGGCGCCTGCGGCCTCGCGCGTGGACTGGCCCGTGCCGCAGCCGACGTCGAGCACCCGGTCGCGGGGGCCGACGCGGGCGGCGGCGCGGAAGGGCACGTTGTGCCGGCGCAGTTCGGCGTCGTAGTCGAACAGGTCGTTCATGGACGGCCTCCCGCGGTATGGCGGATCAGAGCCGGGACGAACACGTCCCACAGCGGTTCCGGCAGGTCGTGACCCGCACCTGCCAGCACCAGCAGCTCCGCGCCGGGGATCGCGTTGCGCAGCGCCTGCCCGTGGGGGAGCGGGAGAACGGGGTCGTGATCGCCGTGCACCACCAGCGTCGGCGCCGTGACGGCGGCGAAGTCGCGGGCGGATCCGGTGAAGTCGATGGCGTAGTGGTTGGTGAGCATGGACGCGATGTCGCGGGTGCGGGCCACGTCGCGTTCGACCAGCACGCGGGTGGCGGCCTCGTCGAAGTAGGGGGAGCCGCCCGAGTACGCCTTCGCCCACGCGACGACGACCTCCACCACCGCAGCGGGATCGGCGGGGTCCGGATCGGGGAGGGTGACGCGGGCCGAGTCCGACGACGGTGGCAGGCCGTCCTCGCCCGTGGAGGTGGAGACCAGGGTGAGCGACGCGACGCGGTCGGGGTGGTCGACGGCGACGATGACGCCGACCCCGCCCGCCATCGACCGGCACACGAGGTGTGCCCGCTCGACGTCCAGGGCGTCCAGGATCTCGAGTGCGTCCCCGGCCAGGTCCGGGTACGTGTAGCCCGGCCGCCCCGGCGGGTAGCTGGTGGATCTGCCGGTGTCCCGGTTGTCGTAGCGGATCACGAAGCGGTCACCGCGCGCGATCTGCTCGCACATCGCGGACCCCCACCACAGCATCGAGGCGGCCGCGCCGTCGATGAGCAGGACGGCCGGGTCGCGGGGGTCTCCGAAGGTCTCGACGCACAGCTCGACGTCGCCGATCGGGACGAGCTGCTCGCCGTGGGAGAGGTGATCGGTCATGACCCTCAAACTAGGACAACCGGGGCATCGCCAAAAGCGATGATGTCCGATCGAAGCAATCGTATGCGGCGATGTAATGGGCTAGGGTGACGCCGTGTCCGACGTCGAACTGCGCCATCTCACCGCGCTGGTCGCTGTTGCCGACGAGGGCTCGTTTGGGCGTGCGGCCACGCGGCTCGGGTACACCCAGTCCACGGTGAGCCAGCAGATCGCGGCGCTGGAGCGCACCGTCGGCGGTGCCGTGTTCGACCGGCCGGGGGGCCCGCGACCGGTGCGGATCACCCCGCTCGGCGCGGTGGTGCTGGCACACGGCCGCGAGCTGCTGGCGGGCACCCGGGCGATGACAGCAGCGATCGACCGGTTCCGGGCGGGCGAGGGCCGCATCGACATCGGCACGTTCCAGAGCATGTCCACCGCCATCCTGCCGATGGTCGTGCGCAGGCTGCGCGACGAGCACCCCGGCTGCGACATCAGGCTGTTCGACGAGGAGATCGACCGTCCGCAGGTCCGCGATCTCGACCTGGTGTTCGTCGACGGCCGGGTCGACGGGGCCGTCGAGCACCGCAAGCTGCTCGACGACCCCTACCTGCTGGTGGCCCGCCGCGGCACCTTCCCCGACGGTCCGGTGCGCCTGGCCCGGCTCGACGGCGCCCCGATGGTCGCGTTCCCGCTGGTCTGCGACCAGCCCCGGGTGGAGCAGGCGCTCGCCCGCCGCGGCGTGCAGCCGCGGACGGTGTTCCGCACCGTGGGCAACGAGACCGTGCTGTCGATGGTGCGCGCCGGGATGGGGTCGGCGATCATGCCGCGGCTCGCCGTCCACGGCGCCGATGTCGGTTCCGACGAGTCGCTGTCCTTGCACGAGCTGCAGCCGGGCCTGCCGCCACGCGAGATCTTCCTGTCGTGGCAGGCGGATCGCACCCATTCCCCACTGGCGGCACGGGCGATCGAGATCGCCGTGGACGTCGCCGGCAGGTTCGCCGAACGCGCGTGACCGCGGCCGTCAGGCGTTCGGGCCGGGCTGCCACCGGCGCGACGGGTCGGTGTCGCACGTGTAGTGCAGGGCGACGACGTTGTCGGCGGTGCTGCTCCCGCCCGCGATGGTGAGCACTTCCCGGTCTGCGCGTCCTTGAACGAGATGTGCGGCGTCGCGATGACCGTCGGCAGTGGACCCACCCGGTCGGCCACGGGCGATCCGGACGTGGCCGCGGCCGCCGGAACGGCGGCGCCCAGCAGCAGTCCGGCGATGAGCGCACCGAGGGCGCCGAGTCGTGCGGCAGGATCTCCTCGATCGGGTGGGACGTGTCGTGGTCGTGCCTCTCCGGCCGGTGGTCGGTACGCCGGACGGTGCTCGCCGAAGCGGGTGAGGACACGCGCAGTTCCTTACGCAGGTGCCCGGGCGCGGCCTATCCGAGAGGTCGTTTCGCGGCGTCGAGCCTGCGGTGCACCATCGAGACCATGGCGAGCAGTTCGAGGAGCTCGTCGTCGGCCACAGCGCGGGAGCGTCGCGGATCCGGCACCGTCGGGGCGCCGCACATCCCGGCCAGGCCCTTGATCAGATGGACCAGTCCGCGCTGCTCGGCGCGTTCGCTCTCGGTGGTCAGGCCGTTGATCGCGAGTATCGGGAGCCCGGCCGCGTCCGGCGTCAGTGCCGCGTCCACCAGCGGCGCACCGTCGCTGGTGAGACCCGCTCGCATGCGGAGCTTGGTGAAGACGCTCCGCGACGCCGCGTGCATCGTGTGCAGCGGGCTCGTGGCGGTGTCGTCGGCGGGGAGGCTGCTGAGCACGTCGGGATGGGTGCCGCGGCGGCGCAGTTCGGTGCGGAGCCGCTCGGTGCTCGTGATGTCGGCGCTCCGGCCGGGCCCGTCCGGGGTGGTCGGTCGGGCTCCCTTGCTCAGCCGACCGTCGTCGAGGACCCGCAGTCCCTGGCAGGCCAGCACCTCGTTCAGCGCGTCGCGACGAAGCCGGCGCAGCCCGGGTGTGTTGACGTAGCGCGCGGGAGCCATGGCGTCCCGGATGAACCGGATGATGCAGTTGGACGCGTGGTCGGCGGTCTGCCGGGCGAGCAGTGCGTGGGCGATCCGGTGGCGGGACGCGATCGAGGAGCCCGGATCCGTCGCGCTCTGGGCGGCGAGCAGGCGCTGGATCTCGGGGCCGGTCAGCCCGGTGTCAGGTGCCCCGAGCACGCCGGCGACGCCGAGAACGATGTCGCGTTCCCAGGGTGGGTGGTGCACGACCATCGCTGGATCCTCCTTCGGACGAGGAATCTCCGTGCGGTGAGTACAGCCTGTCCCGAGAGGATCGCGCATGGGTGATCGCGTGGCTACCCTCAACGGCGCGTCGGCCTTGCCGGCCACCCCATCCGACCTCGCACACCGCCGTAGGTCGTCGCACGCGTTGCACCGTGTGCGAGGACGGGTGCAGGGCTGCGAGGTCGGGGTGACGATCGCCCGGCCTCCAGCCTGACCCATGGCTGCAGGGCGCCGAGCTCGACGTCGCGGAGCAGGGTCGTGAACACGACGCCGACGAAGAGCATGTAGACGACCGACGCGCCACGGACAGCGGTGGCTGCCGGTGTGGGCTCGGCGTCGCGGGCGAGCCGCACAGCGCTCACGATGAAGACGGTGGCCGCGAAGATGTTGGACAGGATCGTGAAGTAGCTGAAGAAGTTGACGACCCCGAGGTTTCCGGACATGGCGATCACCAACTGCGTGACGACCCCGGCGAGTGACAGCGCGGCCAGCGCGCAACGACCGACGATCACGGCGGACTTCATCGGAGACACCGTAGCGTGGCGCGGCACCGCCCCGGGCAGCTTGCCGACGCCGTCGACCTCGACGAGGTGCGTGAGCGAGTCCCGCGGTTCTACCGCGGCGCCCGCACCGTGAGCTCGGCCAGGCCGAGCCGGCGCCACCACCGCCCGCCCACCACGAACAGCAGTGTCAGGCAGCAGGCCAGTACGGCGAGGCCGACGGTCCAGCCGACCGCCGTTGCCGACCAGGGCAGCACACCGTCGAGACGGGTGGGAGTGGTGTCGGCGGCGAGCAGCCCGGTCCCGATCGCGATGATCACTGCGGCGACGATCAGGCCGAGTCGGGCCCACGCCATGATCCGGTTGGCCTGGTCGACGGGTCGCCACTTCGACCGCGGTGCGCCGCCGAAGCCCCACCGGCTGCGGAGAGTCATGCCCAGTGGTTCGTAGATATGACCCCGAAGCGTTACGGCCGGCCGGAAGTTGGACCGATTCGGTGACTAGGGGTAGTGGAATATCACCCACGCGGGAAGTTGTGGATCCGTGAACCCGCGAGATCATTGGCCGCGTGTTCACTGACCAGCCGCGGGCGATGTACCGCTCCGTCCCGGAGCCACCCGCGGGCTGCCGGTGAGCGTCATCGCCTGGATCGCGGTCGGCGTCGCCGCCTGGCTCGTCGTCGCGGTGGTGGTCGCCCTGATCGTCGGTCCCCACCTGAAACGGATCGCCCGTCAGGAGACCCGCCCGCCCGTTCGCCCATCGAGCGGCGGAGCCGCGGCGCACCCCCTCGCGGAGACGCCGGCAGACGGCGATGACACACCGTCTCGAGACGGTCGCCGTCGCCGCAACGGTGCAGACCCCGACCAGGCACGGTGACCGGGTCAGGACGATTCGGCCCGGGCTGCTGCGCGGCGTGCGCGGACCATGGCCCGGGTCGCGAACGGTGAGTACCGCGGTGCCCAGGCGACGAGTGCGCCCGCCGCGAGCAGGCCGACGCCGCCGACCGCGACGATCCCGGCCGCCAGTGCCCAGAACCCGGCGACGACCGAGACGATCACGGGTCCGATCGCGTTGCCCGTGTCGCTCATCAGGCGCCACATCGACAGGAAGCGCAGCCGGTTGTCCGCAGGTGCGACGTCCGCGCCGAGTGTCATGACGATGCCGGAGCCGATGCCGTTGCCGAAGCTCATGACCATGGCGACGACGGTCAGCCCGATGACCTCGCCGGTCAGCGGCAGTGCGGCCATCGCCACGCCCAGGATGACCATGGACGGCACCGCGACCGCGAGCCGTCCGTGGCTGTCCATCAGCTTCCCCGCCGGATAGAACAGCGCCATGTCCACGGCGCTGGCGATCCCGAACACGATGCTGGTGGCCTCGGGGCCGAGCCCGATGTGCACGGCCCACAGCGGGAGCACGGTCTGGCGCGCGGCGCGGGTCGCGCCGATCGCGAGCACGGCGATGCCCAGCGTCGCCAGCAACCGCCGATAGCTCCGCAACGTCGCAGCGAACCCGACCGCCGCGCTCGGCTGCGTCCGGACGGGCCGGCCCACCCGCTGTCCCGACCCGCCACCCGCCGGTTCGATGTCGGGGATCACCAGCAGCAGCAGCGCGGCCAGCGCCGCGGTCACGACCGCGACGACGTAGGCCGCGCGCAGCGTCGTCAGGCTGATCACCGCGGCACCGACGAACGGCCCGATGAACAACCCGACCCGGTGGGAGCCCCCGAGCATGGACAGCGCCCGCGCCCGCAACCCCAGCGGCGCCACCTCCGACAGGTACGCCTGCCGGGCGAGGTAGAACGTCGCGTTGCACATGCCGAGCGCGAGCAGGCAGGCGCCGAACATCAGCAGCGACGGTGCGAGGACGCAGCCCAGCATCGCCGCCATCGACACACCGCCCGCGAGGACCATCGCGCGCCGGTCACCCAGGCGCCCGGCCAGTGCGGCGGCCGGGATGTCACCGACCAGCTGCCCGATCCCCAGCAGCGCCACGAGGAATCCGGCCGTGCCGGTCGAGGCGCCCAGATCGAGCGCGGTGATCGCGATGACGGGGGCGACCGCGCCGTTGCCGATCTCGTAGACCATGGCCGGCAGGAACATCGACGGCACCATCGATCGCAATGTCATCGGTGCCGGCCCCGTGCCACTCATCGTGTCGGGACGATACCGCTTGCCATAGCTAATCGTCCGTGCGTGCCGTCACACGCCGGACCGGCCGAGGCGACCGGCGACGCGTAGCGCTCCCGGCGTGGTCACCACGCCGGGCAACGAGCTGGGGGAGTTCCTCCGCGGTCAGCGGGCTCGGATGACGCCGCAGGAGGCAGGACTGCCGGCAGTGTCGGGCCGGCGCGTCACGGGGCTGCGCCGGGAGGAGGTCGCGGTGCTCTCGGGGTGAGCGCCGACTACTACGCCCGGTTGGAACAGGGGCGCGAGCGATCGCCGTCGGCACCGGTGCTGGAGGCGCTCTGCCGGACGTTCCGGCTCGCGCGGCTGTCGCCGGGCATCGGGCGTGGCGGCGAGGGCGTCGGCCCGGAGCTGCTGCAGACGATGGAGTCGTTCCCCGCCGCGGCCGCCTACGTGACGAACCCGGCGTTCCGCGTCCTGATCGCCAACCCGGCGGTCGACGTTCACCTCAAGGGCCCGTTCTTCCTGGCCCGGGCGCTGCTCCCACTGCTCGGCGACGGCGGGCAGATCGTGAACATGACGAGCGCGACCACCCGCGCGGGTTCGCACCGAGCTCGGCGGTGGCCTCACCGACGAGTTCGCCTCCCAGCTCGCGGCGCAGACGGCGCTGGGCCGGGTCGGCGATCCCGACGAGGTCGCCGGTGTCGTCGCCGCGCTCCTGTCCGACGACAATCGCTGGATCAACGCCCGGTCGATCGAGGTCTCCGGCGGCTTCGTCATCTGAGGAAGGGAACCCGACCATGCTCGACCACGTCATCCTGCCGGTCAGCGAGATCGATCGCTCGATCGCGTTCTACACGGCAGCGCTCGCACCGCTGGGCATCACGGTCCGCGTCGACTACGACGGACGTGACGGCCCTCCCGGGCATCCCGACCTGAAGGGCTTCGGGGCGGGTGGGCGCATCTTCTTCTGGCTCCGCCGCGGCGACGTCGACAGCCGGGCCGCGCATGTCGGCTTCGTGGCCGACAGCGAGGCCGACGTCCACGCGGCCCACGCCGCGGCGCTCGGCGCGGGTGGCACCGACAACGGTGCGCCCGGACCGCGGCTGCACTACGACCCCCGCTACTACGCGGCCAACGTCCTTGACCCGGACGGGTACAGCCTCGAGTTCGTCTACAAGAGCTGGCAGCACTGACACACCCGTGCGCGAGCCCGGCGGAAGCGGCTACCGCCAACCCAGCTCGGGGGCGAGGTGGGTGAGCACGCTCTCGATCACGTGCGCGTTGTAGTCGACGCCCAGCTGGTTCGGCACGGTCAGCAGGAGGGTGTCGGCTGCGGCGATCGCCTCGTCCTCGGCGAGCTCGGCGATGAGCTTGTCCGGTTCGCCCGCGTAGGTCCTGCCGAAACGGGCGTTGCCGCCGTCGAGCCTGCCGACCTGGTCGGTGGCGCCGCGCTCGTTCCAGAACAGCTGCCGGTCGAGGTCGCTGACGATGGGGAAGATGCTGCGGCTGATCGAGACGCGCGGCTCTCGGTCGTGGCCCGCGGCGGTCCAGGCGTCGCGGTAGCGCTGGATCTGCTCGGCCTGCAGCTGGTGGAAGGGCACCCCGGTGTCCTCGCTGAGCAGGGTCGAGCTCATCAGGTTCAGGCCGTGCGCGGCCGTCCACTCCGCGGTGGCCCGCGTGCCTGCGCCCCACCAGATCCGGTCCCGCAGACCGGGGGAGTGCGGCTCGACCCGCAGCAGCCCCGGCGGGTTGGCGAACATCGGACGCGGGTTGGGCTCGGCGAAGCCCTCGCCCGCGAGCACCTCCAGGAAGACGCGGGTGTGCTCGCGGGCCATGTCGGCGTCGCTCATGCCCTCGGGCGGGACGTGGCCGAAGTACCGGAAGCCGTCGATCACCTGCTCGGGCGAGCCCCGGCTGATACCCAGCTGCAACCGGCCGCCGGAGATCAGGTCGGCGGCCCCGGCGTCCTCGGCCATGTAGAGCGGGTTCTCGTAGCGCATGTCGATCACCGCGGTACCCAGCTCGATCCGGCTGGTGCGCGCCGCGGCGGCGGCCAGCAGCGGGAACGGCGAGGCGAGCTGCCGGGCGAAGTGGTGCACCCGGTAGTACGCGCCGTCGGCGCCCATGTCCTCCGCGGCGACGGCCAGCTCGATGGACTGCAACAGGGCGTCGGACGCGGATCGGACCATGGAGTGCTGCGTCGCGGACCAGTGCCCGAAGGACAGGAACCCGATCTTCTTCACCTGCCGCTCAACCCGGCGCCGACGGGCGGCATTCCGCTGCATGGTTAACCTGCAGCGATGGAGCTGCGGCGGATCCACTACTTCATCGCGGTGGCCGAGGAGTGCCACTTCGGACGCGCCGCCGCCCGGCTGCGGATGGCGCAGCCGCCGCTGTCGCAGCAGATCAAGCAGCTGGAAGCGGAGATGGGTGTCGCCCTGTTCACCCGTTCCACCCGCAAGGTCGAGCTGACCCCGGCGGGCGAACGCTTCCTGGACCGGGCCCGGCAGATCGTCGTCTCGATCGACGACGCCGTCGAGGAGGCGGTCCGGGTCGCCGACGGCATGCTGGGCAGCCTCGCCATCGGCTTCACCGGCTCGGCCACCTACGACCTCCTGCCGTCGCTGGCCCGCGTGCTGCGTGCCGAGCTCCCCGGCATCGAGCTCGATCTGAAGGGGGAGATGCTCACCCCCGACCAGGTCACCGCCCTGCTCGACGGCACGCTCGACCTCGGGTTCCTCCGCCCGCCCGTGCGCAGCCTCGACATCGACGTGCGGGTGCTGCGCCGGGAGCCGCTGATCGCCGTGCTCCCGGAGGCCCACCCGCTCGCCGGTCGGGCCAAGGTCAGGCTCGCCGACCTGCGTGACGAGCCCTTCATCACCTACCCCTCCCACCACCGCTCGGTGGTCTACGAGGCCGTCATCGACGCCTGCCAGCGGTCGGGGTTCACGCCGTCACAGGTGCACGAGGTGGGGGAGACCTCGACGCTCGTGTCCTTCGTCGCGGCCGGGCTCGGTGTCGCGCTGGTGCCCGCCTCCGTGCAGCACCTGAAGATCACCGGGGCCCAGTACCTGCCGCTGGCGGGCAACACCGAGGAGGTCGAGCTCGCACTGGCGACGCGCCTGGACGAGCGATCGGCGCACGTCGCCCGGGTCCGCGCGCGTGCCGAGAAGTTGATCGGTGGCGGCCGCCCGTTGCGCGCTCGCCCGAATTAGGACGCTCAGCGTCTCGGTTTCAACGAATCTTGTATTTCACAACACCCCTCCCGTAGGCCGACACTCGTCGCACCCGCCGGTCGACGTCGACCGGCATCGGCTGAGGGGAAACCGCCTCGATGACCCCGTTCATGCTCAGCGTGCAGGCGCTGCTCGACGGTGCGCCCGCTCCGGAGGCCGCGACCACCGAGAGCCGACCGATCCCCATGCCGGTCGCCGCCGACGCCCAGATGATGGTCCGCTCGCTCGCCGAGCAGCTGATCAGCGAGGCGAACGCGATCCTGCGCGAGCACGGCGAGGTCCTCAGCCTGACCGATGAGGTCGGCCCCGGCGAGCTGACGTTCACCGTCGGCTTCGGCGAACGGGCGGCCCGCGTGCAGACGGTGATGGCGGGGCGCTCGGCCCTGGTCCGCCTGATCGTCGACGGCCGCACCGAGGACGTCCCGCGCCGGCTCTCGGGGGAGGACGAGCTGCAGGCGCTCGTGCTGAACCTCATCGATCCGGCCTCGAGCCACTCGCCCACCCGCTGACACCAGGAGAACGCGTGCAGTACGAACTGCGGTACCAGGTCATCGAGCAGAAGCGGCAGAGCTACCAGAACGTCATCGACCGTTTCGGGGACCAGCCGGCCAGCCGCTACCTGGAGGCCACCCTCGACATCGAGCCCCGCGAGAACTTCCACTACCGCCCGACGTGGGCCCAGAACCGGGAGCTCTACGACGAGCGCTACTCGGCGCTGCGCCTGACCGACCCCTACACGTTCACCGACCCGCGGCAGTACTACTACACGCCGTATGTCACCAACCGGGCCGCGCTGCACGACGAGTTCGGCAAGACCCTGTCCTACCTGGAGGACCGCGACCTACTGGCCCGGATGCCGGCGGGCTGGCGTGCCGTACTCGCGTCGGTCGTCGTGCCGCTGCGCCACTACGAGTCCGGTGCGCAGCTGATCACCGTCGCCGGTGCGCGTTTCGCCTACGGCACGTCGTTGGAGCAGTGCTGCACGTTCGCGGCGTTCGACCGGATCGGCAACGCGCAGATGCTCTCCCGGGTCGGCATCGCGCTCGGCACCGGCACCGCCGACGTGCTGACCACCGCCAAGCAGGAGTGGCTCGACAGCGAGCACCTGCAGCCGCTGCGGCGGCTGGTCGAGGAGATCATGATCGTCGAGGACTGGGCGGAGGGCGTGCTCGCCGTCGACATCGTCGACTCGCTGATCTACCCGCTCGTCTACAGCGGACTCGACGAGCGGGCGCTGCTGGAGGGTGCCGGCGCGTACAGCCTGTTCGCGCAGCACCTGAGCACCTGGTTCTCCGACCAGCGCCGGTGGCTCGACGCGCTGGTGGGCGCGTGGCGCGACGACCCGGAGAACGGCACGTCCAACCAGGAGCACCTCGCCCGCATCGAGGCGACCTGGCGGCCCCGTGCCGAGCAGGCGGTCGACGCACTGTCGGCCGTCATCACCGATCGACTCGAGGGAGCAACGGCATGACCGGAACCCTGCGCCAGGTCGGCATCGACATCCAGGACGCCGAGGAGAACCGCGGCCTGATCGACGCGATCAAGGCCGACAACCCCGAGCTGACGATTCGCAGCCTGCCCGGAATGGTCAAGCTGCAGGCCGCCGGCCGGATCGTGATCAACCGCGAATCCGTGGAAGCCCAGATCGGTCGCGAGTGGGAGACCGGCGAGTTCCAGCTCGCGATCATCTCCTACGCCGGCAACTTCTCCGAATGGGACGACGACCAGATCATCGTGAGCTGGGAGCACTGACATGACTCAGACGACGCCGCGCAAGAAGAAGCTGCCCCTCAAGGAGCGGTACTCGCTGCTGACCAGGGACCTGGACTGGGAGCCGAGCTACGTCACCAAGGAGGAGCTGTTCCCGCACACCTCCTACGAGGGCATCAAGATCCACGACTGGGACGGGTGGCAGGACCCGTTCCGCCTCACCGTCGACGCCTACTACAAGTACCAGGCGGAGAAGGACAAGCGCCTCTACGCGGTGCTGGACAGCTTCGCGCAGAGCCAGGGCCACCTGGGCCTCTCCGACGCGAGCTACCTGAACGCGATCAAGCTGTTCATCCAGGGCGTGACGCCGCTGGAGTACGCCGCGCACCGCCACTTCGCCTACCTCGCCCGCTACCTCGAGGGCCCGGCCCCGCGGTTCGCCGCGCTGTGCCAGAGCGTTGACGAGCTGCGTCACGCGCAGACCCAGATCCACACGATCAGCAACTACAACAAGTACTACGGCGGCTTCCACAGCTGGTCGAAGATGCACGACCGCGTCTGGTACCTGTCGGTGCCCAAGTCGCTGTTCGACGACGCGATGACCGCGGGTCCGTTCGAGTTCCTGATCTCGATCTCGTTCAGCTTCGAGTACCTGCTGACGAACCTGCTGTTCGTGCCGTTCATGAGCGGTGCCAGCTTCAACGGCGACATGCCGACCATGAGCTTCGGCTTCTCGGCGCAGTCGGACGAGAGCCGGCACATGACGCTCGGTCTGGAGGCCATCAAGTTCCTGCTGGAGCAGGACGAGGCCAACGTGCCGATCATCCAGGACTGGATCGACAAGTGGTTCTGGCGGGCGTACCGCATGTCGGCGCTGGTGGCCGGAATGATGGATTACATGCTCCCCAAGCAGGTCATGAGCTGGAAGGAGGCGTTCGAGCTCTACTTCGAGGACCAGATGCTCGGCGGCCTGTTCCCGGACCTGGAGTTCTACGGCATCAAGCCGCCGCGCTTCGTGCAGGACGCGATCGCGGAGAAGGACAAGCTCTCCCACGAGGTCTACAAGATCCTGCACAACTTCAGCTTCGCCGCCGCCTTCACCACGCAGACGCCCAACGACGAGCACATGGCGTGGCTGTCGGAGCAGTACCCGGACACCTTCGACACCGTCTACCGCCCGACATGGGAGAAGCACCGCAAGATCGAGGCCGATGGCGGGCGCGTCTTCTTCCAGGGCCTGCCCCAGCTGTGCGAGGTGTGCCAGATCCCGATGGCGTTCACCGAGGCCGACGACCCGACGAAGATCTCCTTCCGGCGCAGCGAGTTCAACGGCGAGACGTTCCACACCTGCAGCAACGGCTGCCAGTGGATCTTCGAGCGGGAGCCGGAGAAGTACATCCAGGCCTGGCTGCCGGTGCACCAGATCTACCAGGGCAACTGCGGCGGTCCGACCGTTCCGGAGGTGCTGGAGTGGTACGGCATCCAGGACGGTGACAACGGTGAGTACAAGGGCTCGCCGGACGCGCTGTCGTGGGCGGAGTGGCACGACGACGGACCGAAGCAGGGGAGCTGACGATGACCGTGAGGGCGCTCTACGACTACACGTTCCCCTCCGCGGACCGGGCGGAGAACTTCGGCGACGACCAGCTCGTCTACGTCACGTGGACCGGCAACCTGCTGTTCTGCTCCGCGGCGTGCTTCCGGGTGCCGAAGGCGATGCCGTTCGGTGAGTTCGTCGACGGCGTCGTCGCGCCGTGGGCGGGATCGGACCCCGACTTCGACGCCGCCGCCGTGCGGGACTGGAAGTTGTTCGACACACCGCTCACCGCGGCTGCCGACGCCTCGCTCGCCGATCTCGGTGTGGGGCACAAGGCGCTGCTGTCGTTCTCGGCATGAGCACGCAGAGCTTCACCGTCACCGTCGAACCGCTGGGTGCGGAGATCACCTGCCGCGCTGACCAGACCGTACTCGACGCCTGCCTGCGCGAGGGCATCTGGCTGCCCCACGCCTGCACGCACGGCACCTGCGGCACGTGCAAGGCCCAGGTGCTCGACGGCGAGCTCGATCTCGGTGACGCCTCGCCCTACGCGTTGCTCGACACCGAACGGGACGAGGGTGCGGCGCTGCTGTGCGTCGCCCGGCCCAAGGGCGACGTGACGATCGAGGGGGAGGTGGACGCCGAAGAGGGAGTCGATGTCCACCCGGTCCGTGACTACGAGGGTGTCGTCGAGGTGCTCGAGGACGCCGCCCCGAACGTGCGTCGCGTGGTGATCCGGCTGACCGAGCCGCTGCGCTTCAACCCCGGCCAGTACGTCCAGCTCAACCTGCCCGGCGGCGGCAACCGGCCGTACTCGGTCGCCTCCACCCCCGGGCAGGGCGACCGGGTGGAGCTGCACGTCAAGCGGACACCCGAGGGTGTCGCGACCGACGGCTGGATCTTCAAGGACCTGGCGGTGGGGAACGCGGTCTCGCTGTCGGGGCCCTACGGCCGGTTCTCCTTCCGCCCCGCGCGCACCCAGCCGATCCTGCTGCTCGCCGGCGGCACCGGCCTCGCCCCGATGAAGTCGATCGTGGCGCACATCGCCGAGACCGGCGCCGAGCACGAGGTGGTGCTCTACCACGGCGTGCCCGGCGCGGACGACCTCTACGAGCACGCCTGGTTCGCGGCGTTCGCCGCCGAGCACGACTGGTTCGACTACCGCCCGGCGCTGTCGCGGGAGGAGCACGAGGGTCGCACGGGGCGGGTCCCGGCGCTGCTCGCCGCGGACTTCCCGCGGGCGGCCGGCAACGTCGCCTACATCTGCGGCAGCCCGGAGTTCGTCACCGACACGATGAAGGCGCTGATGAAGGCCCGGCTGTTCCCGCGCGACATCTACCGGGAGGACTTCTTCGACTCGGCCGATCGGGCCGCAGGCACGAACGTCGTACGCAGCCCGCTCATCCGCCGCTGAAGGGACCGGAGAGCACCGATGAAGATCACCAGGATCGAGGCGATCCCGTTCTCGATCCCCTACCGCAAGCCGCTGCGCTTCGCGTCCGGCCAGGTCACCGATGCCGAGCACGTGCTCGTGCGGGTGCACACCGACGACGGTGTGGTCGGCACGGCCGAAGCGCCGCCGCGACCGTTCACCTACGGGGAGACCCAGGCGTCGATCATCGCGGTGATCGATGGTGTGTTCGCGCCGCAGATCGTCGGCATCTCACCGCTGGAGCGCGAGAACATCCACGCCCGGCTCAACCGCACGGTCGCCAACCCCACCGCGAAGTCCGCCATCGACATGGCGATCTGGGACGTCATCGGGCAGTCCGTCGGCGCCCCGGTCACCGAGCTGCTCGGTGGCTACGGCAACCACATGCGGGTCTCGCACATGGTGGGCTTCGCCGAACCGTCCGAGATGGTCGCCGAGGCCGGTCGCATGCGTGACGCGTTCGGGATCACCACGTTCAAGGTGAAGGTCGGCAGGCGCCCCATCGACCGGGACGTCGCCGCCTGCCGGGCGCTGCGCGAGGCGCTCGGTGACGACATCGAGCTCTACATCGACGGCAACAGGGGATGGACCCCGGCCGAGTCGGCGCGAGCGCTGCGGGCGATGGCCGATCTGGACCTGCAGTTCGCCGAGGAGCTCTGCCCGGCCGACGATGTGCTCGGCCGCCGCTGGCTCGTCACGCAGAGCACCATCCCGATGTTCGCCGACGAGAGCGTCTCCCGTCCGGGTGAGGTCACGCGCGAGCTGCTCGGGGGTGCGGCCACCGGCATCAGCATCAAGACGGCCCGCACCGGGTTCACCTACTCCCAGCGCGTGCTGTTCCAGTGCGAGGGCATGGGCGTCGACGTCGTCATGGGCAACCAGATCGACAGCCAGATCGGAACGCTGTGCACCCTCGCGTTCGGTGCCGCCTTCGAGCTCACCTCCCGCCGCGCCGGTGAGCTGTCGAACTTCCTCGACATGAGCGACGACCTGCTCGCCGAGCCGCTGCAGATCCGCAACGGTGTCCTGCGGGTGCGTGACGGCCACGGGCTCGGCATCGAGATCGACGAGGACAAGCTCACGCACTACCGCCAGGACAGCTGACCACCCGAACCGGCGCAGGCACCCACCACCTCGCCCCACGAAGGGACCCCATCATGACAACCGTCGAGAACGCGACCACGGTCGAGGACACGGCGACAGCGGCCGCCACCGGCGCATCGGCGACCGAGCGGTTCCGCACCGACAAGACCCTCGCCGCCGACACGCCGCCCGAGCGCGTCAGCCTGCTCGCGCGCGAGGTGCTGGAGGCGGTGCACGCGACCATCCGCAAGCACGACGTCACCTACGCCGAGTACGACGCGCTCAAGGCGTGGCTCATCCAGGTCGGCGTGGACGGCGAGTGGCCGCTGTTCCTCGACGTGTTCGTCGAGCACGTCGTGGAGGAGGTCGCCAACGCCCGCCGCGAGGGCAGCAAGGGCACCATCGAGGGCCCGTTCTACGCGCCCGGCGCGCCCGAGTTCGGCGCCGAGGGCACGCTGCCGATGCGCGACGGTGAGCCCGGCACGCCGATGACCTTCCACGGCCAGGTCCGCAGCGTCGCCGGCGTCCCGATCGCGCGGTCCACCGTCGACATCTGGCACTGCGACGACGAGGGCTTCTACGCCCAGTTCGCCCCCGGCATCCCGGAGTGGAACCTGCGGGGGCGGTTCACCACCGACGACGAGGGGCGCTTCACGATCCACACCATCCAGCCCGCGCCGTACCAGATCCCGACCGACGGCTCGACCGGCGCGCTCATCCGCGCGGCGGACTGGCACGCCTGGCGGCCCGCCCACCTGCACCTGAAGGTCTCGGCGCCCGAGCACATGCTGATCACGACCCAGCTGTACTTCCCCGGCGACCCGCACAACGACGACGACATCGCCGCGGCCGTGAAGCCCGAGCTCATGCTCGACCCCCGGCCGACCGCCGACGGCACCGGCGTCGACGTCGAGTACGACTTCGTCCTGGACCCGGCCTGAGCCCATGCTCTTCGCCGTGAGGATGGACGTCGCGCTGCCGCTCGACATGGACCCGGGCGAGCGGGCGGACACGCTCGCCCGGGAGAAGGCCTACAGCCAGGAGTTGCAGCGCGCGGGGAAGTGGCCGCACATCTGGCGGGTCGTCGGCCAGTACTCGAACCTCAGCATCTTCGATGTCGCGGACAACGGCGAGCTGCACGACCTGCTGTGGAACCTGCCGCTGTTCCCGTACATGACGATCGAGGTCACGTCGCTGGCCGCGCACCCGTCGGACATCGCGGGCACCGGGCCCTGACGTCGGTGTCGTCGTCAGGATCCGGTGCGCCCCCGGCTGCGCAGCAGCAGGACCGTGGCGATGATCGCGAGCACCACCACGACGACGCCGATCCAGACCCACCAGGGCACGCCGCCGCCCGAGTCGGGGGCGGCGGCCGGCGCGGCCGGGGTCGTGGGTGCCGCGGAGGTTGTGGTGGTGGCGGGTGCCGTCGTTGTCGGGGGCGCGGTGGTGGTCGCGGGCGCGGTGGTCGTGGCGGGCGCGGTCGTCGGCGTTGTCGCCGTGGCCAGGGTGAACTTCACGGTGCCGCGAATGGTGTCGCCGTCGTCGGCGACGACGGCGTAGGCCAGGGTGTAGGCCCCGGCGGGGCCGGCCGCCTGCACCGATGCGGCCACGGTGGAGTCGGTGATCGTCGGCGTGCCGAGCTGCCACGTCGCGGCGCCGGGCCCGGTGATCGTGATCGGGTCGGCCGCCACGGTGACCGCCTCGGCGAAGGTCAGGCTGATCCGGGCCGGCACCGCGGTCAGGGTGCTCCCGTCGGCCGGATCGCTGCTGCTCAGCGTCGTGTGGGCGAGCGCGGGGGTGGCGGTGATCAGCAGGGCCGCTCCGGCCAGCAGGACGGCGAACAGGCCACGTCGCGTCTTCATCAGAGGTCTCTCGTTCCTGGAACGGTCGGGGTGCGGGGTGACGGGGGTCAGGCGGTCGGGGCGGCCGTCACGTCGACGGTGATCGGGACGGTCACCAGCTGCCAGTCGCGCTGGACCTGTGCCCACAGCTGGTAGCGCCCGGCGCGGGGGAAGGCGTAGGTGAACGTGGTGGTCGGTCCGTAGCCGGTGGCCGTGGGTGGCGTCATGTCGTGGACGTGGGCGAAGGCCAGCGTCGGGTCGGCCGGGTCGAGCGCCGCGTCCGCTGCTCCGGGCCCGGCCGGCGTGGGGCCGAGGATCATCAGGTGCCCGGCCATCCCGAGCCAGGCCTGCAGGCCCACCGGTGCTCCGGCATCGGTGAAGGTGAGGGCGATGCGGCTCGGCCTGCCTGCCACCGGCGACGCGACCGTGGTGTCGACGGTCATGCCGGCGACGTCCCGGCGTCCCGCACCCGCGGAGCCGGGTGCTGCCGCCCCCGCGGTGCCCTCGACGGTGAACGCGGAGCGCACCACCTGGTGGCCGCCGCCGCTGCGTTCCAGCTCGGCGAACACGCCGTAGCGGCCGGGGCCGGACGGGGTCAGCTCGACGGTGTAGCGGCCCGGTGCCGTGCGGACGGGGTGGACGTGCCAGAGCCTGCGGTCGGGGCCGATGACCGCGAGGTGGATGAGGGCGTCGTCGTGGACGGCCAGGTCGTCGACCGGGTTGCCGGTGGAGCCGTCGGTGAGGTCCAGGCCGAGCTGCATCGCCTGGCCGGCGACGGGCGGGGTGTCGGGGCGCAGGCCCAGCACGACGGCGCCTCCCGCCATGTCAGCAGCGCTCATGTCTCCAGCGCTCATGGCAGGCGAGGTCATGACCATCCCGTTGTGACCCATCCCGGCCATGTCCATCCCGGGCATGGCTGCCGGGTCCGTTGCACCGATGAAGCCGCCGGCGCCGGGCGACGCTGCCGGGGTCGAGCCGCCGAGCAGTGCCGCGGTGACCACCACGGCGACACCGGCGACCGCGACCCCGCCGAGCCCCACCGCCCATCGCGGTCGGCGCCGGGCCCGCAGCACGAGCGCGGCGACGGCGAAGATCACGGCGGCCGCGAGGCCGCCCCGCACGGCCCAGACCCAGCCCGCCGCGGTGGCGGCGTCGAGTGTCAGCGGGAGCCGGGCGACGTGGGCCCCGTCGCTGAGGACGATCTGCCACGGTCCCGGTCGATCGATCTGGAGCACGGTGCTCGCCGAGCGCTGCGCCGGGCCGATCCGCACGGACGCCTCGCTGGTGGCCCGGTCGCCGGTGGCGCCGGGTACCGCCTGAACCCGCATCGTGGCCTCGGGAGCAGAACCCCGCGTCGTCACCGCGATCGGCAGCGCACCGGTGCCGCCGGACGGCAGTGAGATCGTGACCGTCAGCTCGCGCTCACCGAGGGTCGCGGCCATGTCGACCACGCCCGCGGCCGCCGTGGAGTGCGCCATCGCCACCCCGCTGCCGGCGCCCCAGGCGACCAGCGCCATCAGCAGGACCGCACCAGACCGCCGGCCACCACGGCCCCGCCACCTCATCACGGAAAGAGACTATCCGGACCCCCGGAGCTGATCCGGACGCAGCTGCAGCCCTGCCTCCTCCTCGAGCAGGCGGACGGCCAGCCGTCGGCGGCGCCGTAGCGCGCCACCGCGCGCCGGTAGGCGCTCTCCACGAGCGCGGACGCCCCCGTCGACCGGACACTCCAGCACGGCGACGCCGCGCGCGGCCGCCTGCTGCTGGAGCGGACCGCAGGCGGCGGTGGATCCGCTCGCCATGTCGATCCAGGTCGTCGATTGACAAGCGAAGCGGCGGTCGGGAAGCCTGCACTGACCGTCGACGAAGGGGTCGGAGGGTGACATGTCCGCGGCTTCCCTGCCCTCGCGTTCCGGTCCCCCGATGAGCGCGCCACAGCCGGCCATCACCGAGCACACTCCCGGGCGCATGCTCCTGCGGACCTCGTCGATCGAGGAGGCCGAGGACGGTGCCGCCCGGCTGCTCTCGGCCCATCGGCTGCGGGTGACCGACGGCCAGCTCGACGCCCGGATCCACGGCGTCTCGCTCGGTTCGGTCGCCCTGTTCCACATGGACTACGGCAGCGCCGTGACCGTCACCGGTCCACCGCTGGACGGCTACGTGGGGATCACGATCCCGCTGCGGGGCGTCCTGCGGGTCGACCACGCGCGGTCCCGGTTCGACGCCGTGGCCGGCCGGGCGGCTGCGGTGATCACACCAGAAGCGCCGATGGTCCTGCAGTGGAGCCGTGACCTGCGCATGTTCCTGCTGCGGATCGAGGTCACGGCGTTGCGCTCCTTCTCCCGCTGCCTCGGCCCCGGTGCGGGCGGGCTCGAAGCGGCCGAGACGATCCGGTTCGACCCGTTGCTCGCCGACCGGGCAGCGCTGGCGGGCGTGCTGGGCTGCGCGCGGATGATCCAGCTCGCCGCCGACCAGCTGGGTGTCGACGGCGGGTGGCCGCCTGCGGTGGCCACGCGGCTGCGCGAGCAGGCCATGATGACGTTGCTGCTGGCCCAGCCCCACTCCCGGCGCGATCAGCTCTCCGGCGGGCGTCGGCCCGTGTCCCGGGCGGCGGTGCGCCAAGCGGTCGACCTGGTCGAGGCGGACCCGGCCCGGTACCTGACCACGCCGTCGCTCGCCGTCGCGGTCGGCGTCGGCGTCCGGGCGCTGCAGGCCGGTTTCCAGCAGGCGCTCGGCACCTCGCCGCACGCCTACATCCTCGACGTCCGGCTGCGCCGGGCCCACGAGGAGCTGCTCGGGGCGTGCAGCGACGACGGCGCCACGGTCTCCGAGATCGCCCGGCGCTGGGGTTTCGTCAACATCGGGCGGTTCGCCCAGCAGTACCGCCAGGTGCACGGCGTGCTGCCCTCGGAGACGCTGCGCCGCACCTGACCGGTTCGCCCTGTCCGGATCGCGCACGGATCCTGTCCGATCAGCGTCGGACGCCCACCTGCGGATTCGCTGCTGGCTACGTTCGGTCTCCGTGGTCGAGAAGATCACCACGACCGACCTCAGGGAGATTCGGCATGAGCATCGTGCTCGACCGTCCCAGCGCCACCGACTCCGACCGCGAGCTCCGCGCGGACCTGGTGGCACGCGCCGCGAAGCTCGTCCCGCAGCTCGCCGCGCACGCCCAGCAGACCGAGGACCAGCGTCGCGTCGTCGAGGAGAACATCACCGCCATCGAGGAGGCCGGGCTCTTCTCGATCATGCAGCCGAAGCGGTACGGGGGGTTGGAGGTCGACTTCCGGACGAAGCTGGAGGTCACCCGCGAGCTGGCCCGCGGCTGCGGCTCGACGGCGTGGGCCACCAGCCTCCTCAACGTCTGCGCGTGGTTCACCGGACTGTGGAACGAGCAGGCGCAGGACGACGTCTGGGGGGAGCATCCGGCGAGCCGGATCGCCGGGGTGTTCGCGCCGACCAGCGTCGCCGAACCGGTCGACGGTGGCTGGATCGTCACCGGGAAGTGGGGCTGGGCGAGCGGTTGCCTGCACGCGCAGTGGGGGCTCGTCGGCATCCCGATCCTCGGGCCGGACGGCGCGCTGCAGGACCAGGGCCTGGTGCTGATCCCGATGGCGGACCTGACGATCGAGGACACCTGGTACGTCACGGGGATGAAGGGCACCGGCAGCAACACCCTGGTGGCCGACAAGGTGTTCGTGCCGACGCACCGCTACGTCTCGGTGTTCGGCCTGATCGGCGGCAAGGCCGACAACCCGCACCACGACGAGGTGCTCTACCGGGCCGCGTTCGTGCCGGGCGCCGCGATCATCCTGGTCGGGCCGCAGCTGGGGCTCGCGCAGGCCGCGCTCGACTTCGTGATCGAGAAGGCGCACCGGCGCAACATCGCCTACACCTTCTACGACGTGCAGGCCGACGCCCCGGTGGTGCAGCTGGCCATCGCGCGGGCGGCGTCACTCGTCGACAGCGCGCACCTGCACGCCTACCGTGCGGCCGCCGACATCGACGAGTGGGCGTACCGGGGCGTGTTCCCGAGCTACACCGAGCGGGCCCGGGTGCGCATGGACACCGGCCGGGCGATCGTGCTGGCACGCGAGGCGATCCGCGAGCTCGTCACGGCGCACGGTGCGTCGAGCTTCGCCGATGCCAGCCCGCTGCAACGGATCTGGCGCGACAGCGAGGTGGCCAGCCGCCACGCCGTGGCGAACCCGGAGATCAGCGCGGAGAACTACGGCCAGGCCCTGCTGGGCATCCAGGGCAAGGTCACCCCGCTCGTCTGAGCGGGCCCTGCCTGAGGAGGGACGGGACATGGGACTGCACAGGCTGTCCTCCGTGGTCATCGGCGTGCCGAACGTCGCGGAGACCGCGCGCTACTACACCGACTTCGGGTTGGCGCCCACCGGTGACGATGCGTTCGCGACCCAGGACGGCGGGGAGCAGTTGCGGCTCGTCGCGTCCGGGATGCGGCGCCTCGTCGAGATGCGGATCGGTGCCGATGACGGCGACGACCTCGGCCGGGTCACGCAGCGGCTCGCCGCGATGCAGGTGCCCACCGAGGCGGGGGAGGGGTGCGTCGCTGCGGTCGAGCCCGTGTCGGGGGTGCGGGTGGTCGTCGAGATCCAGCCGCGGCGCGACCAGCAGGCCGTCGCCGCCACGCCCTACAACGGCCCGGGTCGCACCGAGCGGCGCAACACCCGAGCCCCGGGCGTCGAACGGGTCGGGGCCGTGCGCCCCCGCAAGCTCGGGCACGTCGTGCTGGGCACCACCGACCTCGCGACCACCGAACGCTTCTTCGCCGACGGCATCGGCTTCAAGCTCTCGGACCGGATCGCCGGCGCCGGGGCGTTCCTGCGGTGCTCCACCGACCACCACAACCTCCTCGCGCTCGCGGCACCGGTGCCGTTCCTGCACCACACCTCCTGGCAGGTCGACGACGTCGACGAGATCGGCCGGGGGGCCGCCGCGATGCTCGAGGGCCACCCCGAACGGCACGTGTGGGGGCTGGGCCGCCACCACGCCGGGTCCAACTTCTTCTGGTACCTCAAGGACCCGGCGGGCAACTTCTCCGAGTACTACTCCGACCTCGATGCGATCCTCGACGACCAGCTCTGGACCCCGGAGACGCTCGAAGGAGCACGCGGGCTGTTCAACTGGGGCCCGCCGCCACCGCCGTCCTTCCTCGCGCCCGACGACCTGGGCGCGCTGATGGCCGGCGTGCACGCCGCGCCCTGACCGGGGCGAGATCCATGCCGCCGACCGCGTTCGAGGTCGAGATCGCCGGTTCCGGGCAGGTGCTGCTCGTGCCACCGGGGCGCTCGATCCTGGAGGTGCTGGAGGACGCCGGGATCGTGGTCCTGTCCTCGTGTCGCACCGGCACCTGCGGGACCTGCGAGGTGCTGGTGCTGGGCGGTGTCCCCGAGCACCACGACGAGGTGCTCACCGAGGAGGAGCGCGCCGCCGGCGAGGTCCTGCTCGTCTGCACCGCGAGGGCGAAGACCGAACGGCTCGTGCTCGACCTCTGACCCGATCACCCGACCCGATCATCCGAAGGGAGCACGATGTCCACCCAGGCGCAACCGACGTCCGATCTCGAGAGCTGGCTCGGCCTGCTCACCGTCCAGGATCTGGAGACCGACCCGGATCCGATCTTCGCCAGGCTCCGTGCCGAGGCGCCGGTGGCGTTCGTCCCCGCCATCCAGGCGTGGATCGCGACGAGCTGGGAGGTCTGCTCCCGGATCGCCGACGACGCCGACACCTTCCTCGGCGGCACCAGTCCCGTCCACGAGCGGGTCTTCGGCACCCCGCACGTCCTCGGTGCCGAGGGCGCCGAGCACAAGCAGCTGCGCGCCGCGATCGATCCGGCGTTCAAGCCACGGGCGTTCCGTGCCCAGCTCGACGCGACGGTGCGCCCCGCGGCGGAGGCGCTCGTCGAGAAGCTGCGCGGTCAGGGCCGGGCCGAGCTGATGGCCGACTACTTCGAGCCGATCAGCGTCCGCTGCGTCGGTGACGCGCTCGGGTTCGCCGCCGTCGACGACGACACCCTGCGCCGCTGGTTCCACGGCCTGGCCAGTGGCATCGCCAACATCATGATGGATCCCGGCGGGTTCGCGGCGGCCGACGCCGCCAAGGCCGAGATCCGGACCGTCGTCGAGGCGATGGCCGCGAGGCTGGTCGACCAGCCCGACGACGGCGTGGTCTCGCACTGGCTCCACGACGGGATGCCGGCGGGCAGCGTGCGCTCCCTCGACGGCCTGTACCCGTCGTTGCACGTGCTGCTGCTCGGCGGGTTGCAGGAACCCGGGCACGCCTGCGGTTCGACGTTCCTGGGGCTGACCACGCGGCCCGAGCAGCTCGCCCGGGCCGTCGAGGACCCCGCAGTGATACCCCGTGCGCTGGCCGAGGGCCTGCGCTGGATCGCACCGATCTTCAGCGGGACCAGCCGGATCCCCGCCGCTCCCGTCGAGCTCGCCGGGCGCAGCATCGGTGCGGGCCAGACGGTGTGGGTGTCCTACGGCTCGGCCAACCGCGACGAGTCCCAGTTCACCGAGCCGCAGGTCTACGACCTCGATCGGGCGGCCCAGCGCCACCTCGGCTTCGGCCGCGGCCGCCACGTCTGCTCCGGCGCGGCGTTCGCGCCACAGGTGGCCCGGATCGCGCTGGAGGAGTTGTTCGCCGCGTTCCCGGACGTGCGCCTCGACCCGGCCCACGAGGTCGAGGTCTGGGGCTGGATCTTCCGCGGACCGCGGCAGCTGCACGTGACCTGGTGACCTCATCCACGAGTAGGAGCAGACCCATGTCCGAACCCACGATGGCGTGGCGTGATCTGGTGGAGTACTCGGAGACGCACGACCTGCTGGCCAAGCGGCTGTTCGTGGTGTTCTCCAACCCGACCAACGGGTTGGGGCCGGTGCTCGAGAACCTCGACCCGCACGTCGAGCACCAGACCCGCCTGGAGCTCGACGGCACGATGTTCGCCGCGGGACCGTTCGCCAGCGACGACGAGCAGCAGTGGAACGGCGAAGGGATGTTCATCTACCGAGCCGAGTCGCTCGCCGCGGCGCGGAAGATCGCGGAGTCCGATCCCATGCACACCAGCGGGGCCCGCAGCTTCACCATCCGATCATGGATGCTGAACGAGGGCACCTTCTCCGTGCAGCTGTTCTACTCCGGCGGCAAACCGAGGATCGTCTGAGCGCGGCTCACCCCTCGTCGCCGGTGTGTCCCCGTCCGGACGGGCAGATCAACATTGAGGCGGTACGCACGAGATCGACGTGGTGGCGGAAATCGGGCCTGAAACCCGCCACCACGTCGATCTCGTCCGCGCGAGGCTCGGACGGGGCGACGCTGGTCGCCGATGAATCTCCAGGGCGGGTCGCGCGGCTGTCACAGGTCCCCTGATGCGTAGTGTGGGCGCCGCGATGGCCGACTCGTCCCCTTCCCGCCCGCTGCGCCGCGATGCGCAGCAGAACCTCGATCGCGTGCTGGAGCGCGCATCGCGCGTGTTCGCGGAGCGCGGCCTGGGCGTCGCGCTCGCCGACATCGCGGCCGAGGCGGGTGTCGGCGTCGGCACCCTGTACCGCCGCTTCCCCGACAAGGACGAGCTGATCCTCGCCGTCTACCAGGAGAAGATGCACGCCGCGGTCGGCAAGTCGGAGCAGGCCAGCGTCGCGTCGGACCCCGGTGCCGCCTTCCGGTGGCTCATCGAGGCGGGTGCCGCGGACTTCGCCAGCGATCGCGGATTCCGGGAGCTGGTACTCGGCGGGCTGACCGAGTCGCTGGGCTGGGCCCGTTCGGGACCGCCCACCGCGCTGACGGCCGCGATCGACCGGATGAACGCCTCCGTCAGCGGGTACCTCGCCGTGCTGATCGAACGGGCGAAGGTGGCAGGCGCGCTGCGGCCCGACGTCGAACCGACCGACGTCCAGCTGATCAACGCGGCCGTCCAGGCGATCGTCGGCTTCGCGAGCGACGCCCGGCCGGGCATCGAGCAACGGATGATCAGCATGATCCTCGAGGGGCTGCAGCCCCGCACCGATGTCGTGGCGACCTTGCCCACCCCGGCCCTCACCGAGGAGGAGCTGGGGCGGGCGGTCCGCTCGACCGGACGTCCGCGGCGCTGACCCACCCGGCGCTGACCCACCCGGCGCTGACCCACCCGGCGCAGCGGTGCCGGTCGCCGTAGGTTCGCGGCGTGCACCCCACATCCCGCCGGACCGGTGACCGCATCGACGACCTGGATCGGGCGATCTCCCGCGCCGTCTCGGAGATCCCGCCGAGCCCGTTCGACACGGTGATGAAGGCGGTCTCCCAGGCGGCCGATCACGGACTGTTGTGGTTCGCGACGGCGGCGCTGCTCGCGACCAGGCGCGGGGCGACGCGCCGGGGCGCCGTCCGCGGTGTCGTCGCACTGGGCTGCTCCAGCGTCGTCGCCAACGCCGTGCTGAAGCCCCTGCTGCCCCGGCGGCGACCGGCCGCGTCGGAGCTGCCCGCCTACCAGACGATCCCGGACCCGCCGACGTCGTCCTCGTTCCCGTCCGGGCACTCGGCGTCGGCGGCGGCGTTCGCCACGGCTTTCATGATCGAGAGTCCCGCGGTGGGTGTGGTGCTGGCTCCGCTGGCCGCGGCCGTCGCGTACTCCCGCATCCACGTCGGCGTGCACTGGGCCACGGACGTGGCGGCCGGGGCGGCGTTGGGTACGACCATCGCGCTCGCCTCCCGGAGGTGGTGGCCGGCGCCGGGTGCGTGAGGCGATCGCGCATCCCGCCCGCTGGGGCGCGCAGTCGACGACGAACCGCTGCTGCAACCCACGGGTGGTCCGGCCGCCGTTGCGGATCGGCGCTACGGTGGGGCCAGCACTGTCGGTGCCCGATCCCTCCCTGTCGTGCCCCGGTTCGTGGGAACCGCTGTGTACGACCCGGATCGGAGGCAACACCTGCCGTGGCCGGACCAGGCATCGTCAGGGGTGGTCGTGCCGCGGATCGGTGACGTCACTCGGGCGCTGATGGCCATCGACCGCCATGTTCTCGATGAGCGGGATCTGGCCGCCCGGATCTGCCGGGCCTGCGTCGACGGGCTCGATGTCGACGGTGCCGCGCTCTCGCTGTTGACGAGCACGCCCGCGCGGTTGACGCTCTGGGCCACCGACGCCACCGCCGACATGATCGAGGACATGCAGTTCACGTTGAACGAGGGTGCGTGCATGGAGGCGGCGGAAACCGGACGTCCGGTGTTCGTCCCCGACCTGGAGCACGGCACGGAGTCCGCGCAGTGGCCGATGTTCGCCGCGTCGGTGCTCGAGCGCACCGACGTCCGCGCCCTGTTCGTGCTGCCCCTGCAGTGGGGTGCCGTGAACCTCGGGGTGCTCGACCTCTACCGGTCGCGGCCCGGCCCGCTGTCCACCGACGCGATGCGCGACGCGATCGGCGTCGCCGATGCGGCGTCGTTGATGCTGTTGACGCTGCGCACCGACCCCGGGGATGACGGGTGGCTGGACCGCTCGACCGACAGCAGAGTAGAGATTCACCAGGCCACCGGCATGGTCCTGCAGCAGCTCGGGGCATCGGTGGAGGTGGCGTTGGCGCGCATGCGCGGCTACGCCTTCACCGAGCAACGGTTGCTCATCGATGTCGCGCGCGACGTGATCGCGCGGCGGCTGGACTTCGGCGAGGACATGGGTTGAGCAGGAAAGCCAGAGGGGTTGCAGCGGACATGAGTCCACCTGAAGAGCGCGATGGCATGCCAGGACGGGCGTTCGTCCGTCTCGCGGACACGTTGGTCGACGACTATGACGTGCTGGATCTGCTCGACCAGCTCGTCGCGTACTGCGCTGAACTGCTGGAATCGGATGCCGCGGTGATCGTGCTGGCGGATGCGCGCGACGCGCTCCGGGTCATGGCCTCCACCAGCGACGACGCGGAGTTCATGGAGCTCATGCAGCTCCAGAACGATGAGGGCCCGTGCCTGGACTGCTATCGCACCGCGATGCCGGTGAGCGTCGCCGATCTCGACGACGCGGGAATCCGGTGGCCGCGGTTCGCGGCCGCGATCGCGGAACGGGGCGTGTTCGGCTCGACGCACGCGCTGCCGCTGCGCCTGCGCGGGGAGTCGATCGGGGCGCTGAACCTGTTCCGCCGCGGGACCGGTGACCTGTCGGTGTCCGATCGCGAGCTCGGCCAGGCTCTCGCGGACGTCGCCACGATCGGGATCCTGCAGGAGCGCGCGATCCGGCGCGGCGAGGTGGTCATCGAGCAACTCCAGTCCGCGCTGAACAGCCGGGTGATCATCGAGCAGGCCAAGGGGGTCGTCGCCCAGCGGTTCGGGCTGAGCATGAACGACGCCTTCGCGCGGATCCGCCACCACGCCCGGACGACGAACCAACGACTCGGTGAGGTGGCCCGGCTCCTCGTGGAGCGAGACCTGCTCCCGGATACGTTGATCGTGCCGGGCTCGACCGCCCGCCGCCGGACGGGCCCGACCTCGTAGCTCGGCTCGTCGCGCTCGGAGGGCAGCGGGAGGTGCTCGCGCGGCGGATCGCGGGGAGCTCGGTCGACGACATCGCCGCAGCGCTGGGCTCGACGCGTGCTGCGGTGCACGCCGTCCAGCACGCCGCTCTCGTCGCGCTGCGCAGCGAGATCGGCGGGGTCGCGGTCCGGTTCTGAGCGGGCGTCTCGGCTGGTGTGTCCCCGTCCCCGCTCATCGCGATCACGGGAGGGTGCGGGGAGCGGCTTCCGGTGTGCCCGGTGCGGCCGGGGGGAGCCGCTCGGCGAGGTCGGCGACGGCCTGCTGGAACGCGGGGTCCCGCGGGTACATCGAGTGCCGGCCGGGGGCCGGGTAGCTGAGGTCGCCCGGGACGGGGGAGTAGCGCGGGTCGACGAGCTGCCGGTCCACCGGATTGCGGCTGACCGGGCCGCCGAGGTGGTCGCTGCGCCGCCAGAGGTTGAGCCAGCGCCGGTCGTCGCCGACGGCGCGGTCGAGATCCTTGAGCTGAGCCTCCCCGAGGTAGAGCGGGAAGTAGTCGGCGTAGAGGCGTTGGAGGACGCAGCCGTAGGAGAGGAACGCGACGTGGGCGAGGTCCACCCGTTCCTTGTCGGGGTGTGCCTGCAGCTGCAGCAGTGCGGCGGCGGTGATGACGGTGCCCTGGCTGTGCGCGGCGAGCACGAGTGCTCCGCGGGGCAGGTCGGACGCCTCGCCGGACAGCCCGTTGACGTGCCAGCGGATCCGTTCCTTGAGGTCGGGAACGGTGCGCTCGGCGTAGCAGGGCGGCGCGAGCGGGTGCACGGAACGGGGCCAGAACGAGGCCAGGTCCCAGAGGATCCCGACCGATCGGCGAGTCCTTCCGACCCGGAACACCGCGGCGCCGAGCCCGACGAGCAGCACCAGGCCGCCGGCGGCGGCGTAGGCGCCGAGCTGGTAGGTCCACTCCCATGCCGACAGCCACGGCGTGTCGGCGGGCGCCGCCACCGCGAAGGCGAGGGTGACGGCCGTGACCACCGCTGCCGTCGCGGTGACGGTGGCGAGCAGCGCGACCACGGGTGTGCCGACGGAGTCGACCAGCCGGGCCTGCCAGAAGATCGACAGGATCTGTCGCGGCCGGTCGGCCCGGGGATCGGTGACCGCCGGGTACCCGGCCCCGAGCGGCCCGGCGAGAGCGCGACGCCGGCTGCGTACGGCGGCCACGACGCCGACGGCGAGCGCGACAAGTAGCCCGGCGAGTGTCCAGGTGAGCGCCTCGGCGGCGGCCTGGAGCGCGGGTGGCACCACCAGGTCCCGGCGGCTGCTCTCCATCTTCCCGATGCCCGGCGCGACGTCGCCGGTGGCCAGCCAGGTGGCGACGTAGATGTAGGCGCCGGCGCTGAACACCGCCCCGAGCAACGTGCCCAGCGCGACGAACATGGGCGCCCGCCAGTTCGCCAACCCGGCCCCGGGCCGTCCGGAGACCACGACGATCGCCAGCACGAGCAGCAGCTGCACCGCGAAGCCGATGCTGATCAGCAGGTCGTACCCCGGTAGGCCCGGCGCAGTGGTGGTCGTGACCTGGCCGGTCGCGAGCGCGACGGCGGCGAGTGCGGCCGAGACGGTGACGGCCGTGAACGCCGCGCGCTGGGTCCCGTTCGCCTCCGGTGTCGCCCGCGCCGAACGTCCGACGACCGACGGGGTGCACAGGGCGACGGCGACCGTGACGAGCCCGGCGGCCGCGGTCGCCGCCACCGCCCAGAACCACACCGCCCCGAGCGTCGTGGACAGGACGGTGAGCATGCCGGCGGCACCGCCGGCGAGGTGCAGGCGCCGCAGCCGGTCGACCATGTAGGCGCCCCGCCACATCCATTCGCTCGCCATCGCGGGGTCTGGCTCGTCGGGGTCGCCGCTGGTCGACGGCGCGCCGAGCGGCTTGCCGTCGGGCACGTGCTCGTAGCGCTGTGCCGAGCGACGGCTCAGCAACCACAGGATGATCAGCACGGCCACCGGGAGCGCCGCGCCCACCAGCAGCCGTGACCCCGGTGGCAACCCGGTGAGCCAGCGCGCGAACCAGTCCGGCAGCCCGCCGCATCGCACGTCGATGTCGGCGGCGGAGCCGCCCTGGGTGCCGCCGCCGCACTGCCAACCGACGAGGTCGGCGCCGATCCCCGTCATCGCGACGAGCAGCGCGACCGTCGCCGCGAGCGCCGCGAGCCGGTGGAGCGCGAGCTGCAGGAGCAGCCGGCGGTTCGTCCGACGCAACCGCGAGGCCACGTTGATCACGGCGAAGGGCAGGAGCAGGAGCCACAGCGCGCGGCTCGGCGCCCCGGAGGTCAGCCCGCCCCACGCGTATCCCTCGAGGTGGGCCGCCGTCGTGGGAACCGCGGCGGGTGGGATCGGCTCGTCGAGGGTCTCCGCAGCGAGCTGGGGCCGGTAGAAGCCGGCCGTGGTGTCGCCGGCGACCTGCCGGACGAGCGCGCGGTCGAGCAGCTCACCCGCGGGCGTGCCCGAGACACCGTGGACCCGAAGCTCGACGACCTGCCGCTCGATCATGACCAGCTCCGGATCTCCGCAGTCCCCGTGGCTCGACGATTGTGCAGCAAGCCGCGACCCGTTCGACCGCGCCAACCTAGTGGCCACGGCGCCGATGTCGGGACGTCGGCGCGGTGGCCAACGGGTCGGCGCGGTCGAACGGGGCGACGGGTGCTCGTCCGGCACCCCGCATCATGGCTGCCGGCGGGGCAGCAGCAGCGGGGTGGCGAGCAGGAGGAGGCCGGAGAGGGTGATCGCGGCGAGCGGGCCGGTGCAGGTGGCGAGGACGCCCCAGAGCGCCATCAGGGCGGCCTGCACGAGCCTGCTGGCGGCCGTCCACGTCGTGAGCACCTGGGCGGCGTGGCCCGCGGGGGCGCGCTGCAGGCGCTCGGTCGCGGAGATCGGGTTGAAGATGCCCATGCAGGTGATCAGCAGGCCCTCGACGATGATCACGGTGACGAGCCCGGGGACCCCGGGGCCCACCAGCGCGAGGCCGAGCGGGAACAGCGACCGCAGCCGGCCGGTGACGATGAGGACCCGGTGCCGGCCCCAGCGGGTCGTGAGGCGGCCCGACAGGCGCGCACCGGCGAAGCCACCGAGCGCCGGGATGCCGAAGGCGAGGCCGTACTGCCAGGCCGGGTAGTGGTACTGGCCCAGCAGGAGGACCGCGAGCAGCGGGCTGGTGGCCATGATCAGGCCGCTGACCAGTATCCCGTTGAGGAACAGCCGCCGCAGCACGGCGTCGTGGAGGATGAACCGCCCGCCGGCCAGCAGGTCGGCGCCGCGCAGGGTGGTGGCCGGGCCCCGGGTCGGGTCACCGGGCGGCGCCACGTCGCCGCCCCGGATGCGCCCGACCGCGAGTGCGGACAGCAGGTAGCTGGCGGCGTCGGCCGTGACGGTGACGACCGGGCCGAGCAGCCCGATGAGCGCGCCGCCCAGGGGCGGGCCGGTTGCGGTCGCCACCCACATCGCGGCCTCGAACCTGCCGTTCGCGACGAGGAGTTGCTCCCGCCCGACCACGTGTTTCAGGTACGCGCCGGAGGCGGCGCCGAAGGTGATGTTCGCGGTGGCGGCGACGACCGAGACGGCCAGCAGCTGTCCGTAGGACAGCGCGCCGGCGAGGTAGGCGATCGGAACGCTCACCATCGCGAGGAACCGGGCCAGGTCCATCGTCATCAGCACCGGGCGTGCGGCCCGACGGTCGACCCACGGTCCCAGCGGGACGGCGACGACCGCAGCGACGGCGAGCCCGGCCGCCTCCAGGACCGCGACGGCGAACGCCGTCGCGTGCAGCTCGCGCACCGCGAGGAGGGGGAACGCCCCGAAGGCGATCCACGAGCCGTAGGTGCTGACGGCGTAGGACGCCCACAGCCAGTGGAATCGCGACATCCACTGATCCCACCAACCGTGCCGGGGCCGGGGCGAACAACCGGCTCGCGGCGAGCCACAACGCTCGGTTGGGCACGCTTAGGCTGCACCCGTGGATGTCGAGGCGGTGCGGTCGTTCGTCCGCGCGGCGGAGCTCGGCCGGCTGCAGCATGCGGCCGACGAGCTGGGCGTGACGCAGCAGGGCGTCTCGAAGCGGATCGCGACCCTCGAGCGCGAGCTGGGCGTCCGGCTGTTCATCCGCACCGCACGCGGGGTGGAGCTGACCGTCGACGGCCAGGTGTTCCTCCCGCACGCGCGGGGCATCGTCGCCGACGTCGAGCGCGCCCTCACCGCGGTCCGGCCGGGCTCGCGGGCGCTGCGGATCGACGTGCTGGGCCTGCGCAGCGCCCAGGCCGTCGTCCTGCACGACTACTGGCGCGCGCACCCCGAGATCGCACTCGACGTCGTGACCATCCGGGCCGACGACCCGCGCGTTGCGGTCGCCGCCGTCCGGGCGGGTGAGGTCGACGCCTCGTTCCGCACCGTCACCGATCCGGCCGGCCTGCCACCCGCCGTGCACATGATCCACGCGTTCGACTCGCCGCTGGAGGTGCTCGTCGGCCCCCGGCACCCCCTCGCCCGCGTGGCCGCGGACGGCACGGGAACGCTGACGCCGTCGCAGCTGCGCCGCCACCGGATCCGGGTGCCGGGCATTGCCGCCCGCAGCGAGTGGGCCGTGTTCTACGACCAGCTCGCCGCCGAGTTCGACCTCTGCATCGACGCGGCGGGCCCGAACTTCGGCAACGAGGTCCTCCTCGACGTCCTCGCCGACTCCGCGGAGGTGGCCACCCTCGTCGGTGCCCGCGATCGGTACCTGTGGCCGCCGACCCACGACCTGCGCCGCATCCCGATCAGGGGTCCGGCGCTCGTGTACCCGATCTCGCTGCTGTTCGCCGGAACGCGTCCGCATCCGGCGCTGCGCGCGATCACCCGGCACTGCCGGAGCCTCGCGCCCGCACCCGAGCCGGCCTGGCGACCGATCTGGGCCACGACGCCCTAGCGCTGCATGGCCGCGAAGCCCGGCCGGCCTTCCTGTCCGATGTCGGGGATGCGGACCACGCACGCCGCGCCGACGAGGCCGAGCACGGCGATGCCGCCGAAGAGGGCGGGGAACCCGCCGACCGCGAGCAGCGCCGGCGCGACGAGCGGCACGAGGGCGACGGGCAGGGTGGCGGCGATGTTGAGCACCGCGAAGTCCTTCCCCGCCGACTCGGCGTCGGGCAGCATGCGCAGGCAGAGGGCGAAGTCGGTGGCCAGGAAGGTGCCGTAGCCCAGCGACATGATCCCGGTGCCCAGGTAGGCGATCGGGATGTCGGGGGCGAGAGCCACGACCACGAGCCCGGCGGCGAGCACGATGCCGCCGAAGAGCACGAACGGCTTCTGCCGCTGGATCCGGTCGGAGAGCCAGCCCGTCACCCAGGCGGTGACGGCGACGCAGGCGATCGCGAGCAACGTCAACAGGAA
Organism: Pseudonocardia sp. GCM10023141; assembly: GCF_042653605.1. NCBI lineage: Bacteria > Bacillati > Actinomycetota > Actinomycetes > Pseudonocardiales > Pseudonocardiaceae > Pseudonocardia > Pseudonocardia sp. GCM10023141. The sequence continues at coordinate 47,207 of NZ_JBHSIR010000009.1, read as the reverse complement.
GATCATTCCCGGCACCGCGTCGGTGGGCACGGCGAAGCGCTGCGTGAACAGGAACGCCAGGTAGCTGTTGGCCGCCCACGCGGCAGTGATCAGGAAGCGCACGGCCCACGCCCAGCCGAACGCGGGGTGCTCGCGCGGGCTGACCCAGTACGAGCGCAGGATGATCCGCAGGTCGAGTGGCGGTTCGCCCGCCGGCACCCGGTGCTGGGGATCGCGCACGAGCACCACGGTCATGAGCACGCCTGCCGCGCTCAGCACGCCGACCACGAGCCACTGCAGCCACGGGACGGCCGGCACGGCGCTCACCACTGCGAAGCCGACGACCGGGCCGGCGAGTGCCACGAAGGCCACGACCCCGGACACCATTCCCCGCCGCTGCGGGGCCACCTGGTCGGCGGCCAGCGCGGCGGTCGCCGCGAGCTGGAAGCTGACGAGCACCATGGCGAGTGCCCAGCCCAGCGCCACCTGCCACACCTCGGTCGTCCAGCCCATGATCACCAGCAGGATGGCGGCGCCGAGGCCGCCGGTGAGGATCCAGGTGCGGCGCCTGCCGAAGCGGGCCGCCGTGCGGTCGCTGATCCTCCCGCCGAGCGGGTTCGCGATCAGCCCGGCGAGACCGCCGACGCCGGTGACGATGCTGAACGCGGACGTCGCCTCGGCCCCGGCGATCACGGTGAGGTGGGTGACGAGCAGCAGGTTGATCGGTACCGCCGTCATGATGTAGGCGGCGGCGTTGGTGCCGACCAGCGCGCCGACCAGTCGCCGCTGGCCGGTCGCCTGGACGGCCGCGATCCCGGAGGGGGACCCGGTGGCGACGACCGGCGGGAGCACCTCGTCGGGGATCATCGCCGGGCTCCGGCCGCGGCCACGACCTCGAGGACGGCCTCGCGCACCGCCGCGGGATCCTCCTGGGGGATGAGGTGCCCGGCCCCCTCGACGACGACGACCCGCCCGTCCGGCGCGGCGGCCATCAGCTCCGTCGCGACCCGGTTGAACAGCAGGCGCCCCTTGGCCTTCGCCCTGCCGCGGTCGATCCGCCCGGCCTGCAGGCAGACCGTCGGGACGTCCGGGGTCCCCGCCGCCTGCAGCCGGCGCATCGTGCGCAGCGCCGGTGCCACCTGCGCGGCCTCCTGGCAACCGGCGCGCATGGCGCGGGCGTTGGCGTAGTCGCGCACGAGGATGTCCACATCGGACGCGGAGATCGACGGCGAGAGGTGCGGCAGTGTCAGCTTCCTGATCAGGTTCCGGCGGCCGAGGCGTGCGAGCAGTGCCACGGCGCGGAACGACCAGGCGAGCACCCGGCCGTCCCCGTCGCTCATGATCTCGGCGAGGGTCGCGTCGACGAAGACGAGGCCGGCAACGCGCTGCGGGTGGCGCTCGCCGAACAGCCGGATGATGGGCCCACCCCAGCTGTGTCCGACCAGCACGACGGGCTGCTCCTCGCCGAGGCCGTCGAGCAGGGCGGTGAGGTCGTCCACGATCCGTTCGAGCGTCCGGTCCTGCGGGTCGGGATCGCTGCCGCCGTAGCCGGCGCGGTCGTAGGACACCGTGCGGTGGTGCGCACCGATCTCGCGCTGGGTGTGCACCCACGACGCGGCGGGCGCGCTCATGCCGGCTTCGAACACGACGAGCGGACCGTCGCCCTCCCCGGCGGTGATGGTCCGGAGCCTGCGCCCATCGGGCAGCAGGACGACCTTCTCGGCCAACCCCGCTCCGGGGTCGAGGTGTCCGGGACTGCTGCCGGTGGCGCGACGCTGCGTTGTCATTGGATGCTGCGTTGTCATCGGATGCGGCCTCTCACTGGGACCAGCAGGGGGGATGGACGTCGTTCCACAGACCGGCGTGTTCGAGCTGTGTGGCGAGGGCCAGCAGCTCGGCGTCGTGCTGCCGGCGTCCGACGATCTGCACGCCGAAGGGCAGGCCGTCGCTGTCGAGGTGGGACGGCAGTGCGACCGCGGGCTGGCCGGTGAGGTTGGCCCACGGGGTCGGGGCCGACCAGGCCAGCATCGCGTCGGCGACGCCCGCCACCCCGTCGGCGTGGAAGTGCCCGAGCGGCACGGGTGGCCCGCTCGTCACCGGGGTCAGCGCGACGTCGTAGCCGTGGAGGGCGGCGAGGAACGTGCTGGCGTACCGGGCCAGCACGGTCTGGCTACGGACGACGTCGCTTCCGCGCAGCGCCCGACCCGCGGTGTGGAGGAGCCGGGTGTAGGGCAGCAGCAGGTGCTCGCGGTCGGCCGGGACCGCCGCCGACACCACGGCGTTGACGGCGTAGGCGAACATCGTGCGCAGCGCGGAGGCGACCGGTTCGGCGCAGCGTGCCGGGATCGCGACCTGGTGCAGCTCGTGGCCCAGCTCCTGCAGCAGCTTTCCTGCTCGCTGCACCGCGTGGACCGCTTCGGGATGGGCATCGCGGCCGTCCACACCGGTCTCGGTCCACATCGCGATGCGCAGCGGCCGCGGGGCCACCGCGATGGCGTCGGCGAAGCGGCCATCGGGCCGCCAGCCGTACGGGTCGCCGGGTGCGGGCTGCGCCATCACGTCCAGCAGCAGCGCCGCATCCTCGACGGTCCGGGCGATCGGGCCCTCGGCGGTGGTGCTGATCAACGACGTCGTCGGCTCCGCGGAGGTGACCAGCCCGCGGCTGGGCTTGACCCCGACGAGGTGGCAGGTGGCGGCGGGGGTGCGGGTCGAACCGGCGCCGTCACCGGCCTGCGCTAGCGGGAGCAGCCCGGCGGCGACGGCGGCGGCGGCGCCCCCGCTGGAGCCGCTCGCGTAGCGCGTCGGGTCGTACGGGGTGACCGTGGCCCGACCCGCCACGTCGTTGTCGGTGAAGCAGGTGGCCCCGAACTCGGCGGTGTTGGTCTTGCCGACGAGCACGGCGCCCGCCTTCCGCAGCAGACCCGCGGTCCAGGCGTCGGCCGGTGGGACGAACTCCGCCAGCGCGGCGCAACCGAAGGTCGTGCGCACGCCTGCCGTCGCGTACAGGTCCTTGATGCCGATCGGGAGCCCGAGCAGGGGCGACCACTCGCCTGCGGCGATTCGGGCGTCGGCGTGGGTGGCCTCCGCGGTGGCGAGCTCCGGCGTGACGGTGGCGAAGGCACCGAGCTCATCGTCGAGCTTCTCGATGCGGTCCAGGTAGTGCCGGGTCAGCTCCCGGGAGCTCACCTCACCGGCCCGCAGCGCTCGCAGTTGCGCCGCGGCGGACAGGTCGTGCAGCGCGCCGCTCACGGCGTCGCCTGATCGGCGGAGAGGAGGGCCCCGGTCAGGAAGCGCCACGCCACCACCGTGACCGCGTCCAGGAACTCCGGTGTCAGCGGCTGGCGACCCAGCATCCGGTGGTGCATCAGCGGTCCCTCGACGAGGTCGCCCACGAGCGCGAGATCGGGGACGTCGCCGATCTCGCCGCGCTCGGTCGCGCGGACGATGGCGGTGCGCAGGGGCTCGCCCCGGCGCTCGGCCATCCGCCGGAAGGCGAGCTCGGCATCGGGGTCGCGCTGCAGGTCGGCCAGCAACCCCATCAGCCCGTCGATCCACTCCGACGACCAGGACGCGGCGAAGTCCTCGACGATGGCCCGCAGGTCCGAGCGCAACGTGCCCGTGTCGACCGCCGCGACGGGCGGCAGGTGCTCGGCGAGCGCATCGACGACGAGCTGTGCCTTGCTCGACCAGCGCCGGTAGACGTCGGTGCGGTGCGCATCGGCCTGCGACGCGACCTGGCTGAGCTTCAGCGCGTCGTAGCCCCCGCTCGTGAGAAGGGACCACGCCGCGTCCAGCAGTCGCAGTTCGAGATCGGGATCTCGGGGGCGCCCGGCCACATCAACCTCATTTCGCTACATGTTGTAGTCGAATGAGGATAGGGCTGCGCCCGTCGTGTGCGCAATGCCGGATCAGGGGTTGGTTCGGGAGCGGCAGGCGCGCCGGCGGCCGGCTCGACCAACGGTGCCGTGATCAACGCCCACCTGCTCATGGTCAACACCGAACCGGTGGGCGTTGATCACCAACCGCACCCCCTGCCCAGCTCTCCAAACGTTTGCATCAACGCGACGGCCACCGGCATCGATCTGGTCCACCTCGGCAACTTCCCGCCGCAGTTCCACGCGGGTGTCGCCGCAGCCGACCTCGTGCTCGCCTCCGGCGCCACGGCCGTCATCGCCTACAACGACCTGATCGCGCTGGGCCTGCTCAACCGGTTCGGGGTGCGGGGCGTCGCGGTGCCGGGGCCGCATCAGCGTGCTGGGCTACGACGACATCCCGATGTCGGCCATGACGCACCCGGCGCTCAGCACGATCGCGGTGCCCACGCTCGAGGCGGGCCGCACGGCCGTCGCGATGCTGCTCGCGATGATCGCCGGCAGCGACATCACCCCGCAGCGGGTGCTGCCCGCACAGCTGATCGTCCGCGCCACCAGCGGGCCGGTGCCCGCCGTCATCGAGAAGGAGTAGCACGTGTCCGATCCCGGCGCGTCCCATCCGGCCGTCCTCGACAGCATCACCGGCGTGCGGATCTCCTCGGTGACGTTGCCGCTGGCCACCCCGATCAGCGACGCGAAGGTGCTGACGGGCCGGCAGCGACCGATGACCGAGGTGGCGATGCTGTTCGCGGAGATCAGCACCGCGTCGGGCGTCGAGGGTGTGGGCTTCAGCTACTCCAAGCGCGCGGGCGGCCCCGGCCAGTTCGCGCACGCCCGCGAGCTCGCCCCCGTCCTGATCGGGGAGGACCCCAGCGACATCGCGAAGATCGCGACGAAGCTCGCATGGGCGGGTGCGTCGGTGGGACGCAGCGGGCTGGCGGTGCAGGCGATCGCGGCCTTCGACGTGGCGCTGTGGGTCCTGAAGGCCAAGCGGGCCGGACTGCCGCTCGCGAAGCTGCTCGGCGCGCACCGCGACGCGGTGCGCTGCTACAACACCTCCGGCGGCTTCCTGCGAGATGCTCACCAGCGTGGCGGAGCACGCCGAGTTGATCCGCCTCGGCGGCGCCGACATCGTGCAGCCCGACGCGCCGCGCATCGGCGGCATCACCCCGTTCCTGAAGGTGATGGCGCTGGCCGAGCACCGCAACCTGCAACTCGCCCCGCACTTCGCGATGGAGATCCACGTGCACCTCGCCGCGGCCTGTCCGATGGCGCCGTGGGTGGAGCACTTCGAGTGGCTCGACCCGCTGTTCGTCGAGCATCTGGAGATCCGTGACGGGCTCATGCACCTCTCGGCCCGTCCCGGTCTGGGCGTGACGATCAGCGAGCAGGCCCGAGCCTGGACGGTGGCCGAGTTCCAGGTCGGGGAACCCCCGTCCGGGGGCGGTCGCTGACGGTGGGCGGCGCTGACGGGTGGGCGGGCGTGCTGAAGCCCTAGAGGGGATCGGCCTGGCGGCGACGGCCGCCGCGCACCCAGCGGCCGGGGGTGATGAGGCGTTCGCGGTGGTGGTGCTCGGCAAGGTCGCGCAGGCGACCGTCGAGCAGGTGCTCCACGGTGACGAGCCCGAGCAGCCGGTCGGGCTCGTCGCGGGCGACCACCGGCGCGGCCGTCACGCCGTACTCGGCGAACAGGGATGCTGCGGTGCGCAGGGTGTCGTCGTCGTGCACGACGACGGGCCGGGTCAGGAGGAGATCCGCGGTCGGTGGCGCGCTGCCGACCGCCTCGGCCAGCGACTGGCGGGGCACGACACCGACGAGCCTGCGGTCGGCGTCCACGACGGGGAACAGCCGCTGCAACGGCTCCCGGACGGGGGTGTCGCCGCCGCGGCCCTCCGGCCGCGGCACGGTGCGCTCCAGCAGCAGCGCGGCCGACCCGACGTGGTCGGTCATCGGCAGGCACGCGGGGTCGGTGTGCATGACCTCGTTGACGTAGAGCACCTCGAGCGGGTCCACGTCGTACTCGCGGGAGAGGTGGAAGCCGCGCCGGGCGATCTTCTCGGTGAGCACCGACCGCCGCAGTACCAGGGCGGACACCCCGTACGCAGCGCTCGAGGCGATCAGCAGTGGTAGCAGCGCCGGCCACGCGTGGGTGAGCTCCAGCGCGAACACCACCCCCGTCAGCGGGGATCGCATGACGCCGCCCACCACCGCGGCGAGCCCGATCAGTGCCCAGAACCCGGGTCCGACCGCGGGGAACACCAGCCCTTCCAGCGCCCCGAGCGACGCCCCGATCATGAAGACCGGGGCGAGCACGCCACCGGAGGTGCCCGATCCCAGCGACAGGCCCCAGATCAGGCTCTTCACGATCAGGATGCCCACGATCAGCGAGATCGCGGCCCGCCCGCTGAGCAGGTCGGCGATGACGTCGTAGCCCACGCCCAGCGCGCGCGGCTCGATCAGGCCGCCGATGCCGATGATCAGCCCGCCGATGGCGGGCCACCACATCCAGTGCAGCGGCAGCCGGGCGAAGGTGTCCTCCGAGAAGTAGACCAGCGCCGTCACGGCCACCGCGAGCAGCGCACCGATCACCCCGGCGACCACGCAGAGCAGCTCCGCGGCGGCGCCCGGGTGCAGCGCGTCGGCGGCCATCGGGAACACCGGTGCCGTGCCCAGCAGCGGGCCCCGCACGATCGTGGCCACGGCGACCGCGGCGACAACGGGCAGGTAGCTGCGCGGGCGCCACTCGAACAGCAACAGCTCCACCGCCAGCAGCACCGACGCGAGCGGCGCGTTGAAGGTGGCGGCCATCCCGGCCGCCGCGCCGGAGACCATCAGCGCCTTGCGCTCGTCGGCGCTCAGGTGCAGCGCCTGCGCGAGGATCGAGCCGACGGCGCCGCCCGTCATGATGATCGGGCCCTCGGCTCCGAAGGGGCCGCCGCTGCCGATGCTCACCGCAGCGGACACCGGCTTGAGCACCGCGACCCGGGGCTCCACGCGGCTGCGGCGCATGAGGATGGCCTCGATCGCCTCGGGCATGCCGTGGCCGCGGATCTTCTCCGAGCCGTATCGGGCCATGAGACCCACCACGAGGCCGCCCAGCACCGGGGCGACCAGCACGAGCCACGCCGGGGGATGGGCGGCGCCCGGTGCCACCATCGCGGACGACACCCGCTGGTAGAAGACCAGGTTGGTGATCAGCCCGATCAGACGCAGCAGTCCCCAGGCGGCCACGGCCGCGGCGGCGCCGATCGGCAGCGCCCAGCCGATGATCTGCAGGACGCGCGGGGTCACGGTGAAGTCCCCGAGATGGGAGCGTCGCGGATGCGGTGCGGCGTTCACGACTGCGGGTACCTCCGAGGCGGGATATGTGCTCAACCGCAACGATGATAGGTCAGCATCGTTTGTGCGTTCGGTGATGAAGAGCACTCGCCCCGGAGGGTGTCAGCCGTGGGTGGTGGTCCAGCCCAGTGACCAGACCGCGTCGTCGGAGATCTCGTCCCCGGCCTCGGCGAAGGACCGCAGCGCCGAGGCGAGCGCGCGCCGCCTGCTCTCCGGCATCCGTTCGAGGATCTTGACGATGGCTGCCCGGCGGTGGTCCATGACGTTGTCGACGAGGTCGCGACCGGCCGCGGTCAGGTCCAGGAGGAGGTTGCGGCGGTCGGCGGGGTCGTCGCGGCGGTCGAGCAGCCCGGCCACGACCAGCCGCTCGACCAGGCGCGTCGCGTTGGAGGAGTGGACGCCGAGGCCGGCTGCGACGGCGCCGAGGTTGAGCGGTCCGCGACTGGCCACCATCACCAGCACGCGCAGTTGCGGCAGCGTGACCAGGTCGTCGATGGCGGCCACGGACTGCGCGCTGACCCCGACCAGCACGCGGGCGGCGGCCATCACCGCCTCGATGTCTCGTTCGTCGCCGGTCCGGCCGCTGCTCTTCACGTGTGCCAGTGTGCCCCGCCGCCTGCGCAGCGCCAAACATTGCCATGGGGTGTTCGATCGGACGCAATGTATGCTTAAGCGCAATCATTGCGTGATAGTGACCAGGTGCGCTCGGAGGTGCGGTGTGAAGGTCTCGGACATCCTGAAGATCAAGGGGCATGCGGTGGAGACGGTGCACTCGTGGACACCGGTCACCGAGGCGATCCGCAGGCTGGCCGGGCCGCCGCAGATCGGAGCGCTGGTCGTCTGCGACGGTGAGGGCCGCGGCCGCGTCGAGGGCCTGCTCACGGAGCGCGACCTGATCAAGGCCCTGCACCGGGCCGGCCCGGCGGTGCTGGAGCGGTCCGTTGGCGACCTCATGCACCGGCACGTGCCGGTCTGCGCTCCCGACGACTCGCTCGCGCACCTGATGGCGGAGATGACGCACACCCGTCAGCGCCACCTCCCGGTCGTCCGGGACGGCGTGCTGTGCGGCCTGGTCAGCATCGGCGACGTCGTGCGCCACCGGCTCGACGAGATGCGCCTGGAAGCGGATGTGCTGCGCGACATGTACCTGGCGCACCGGTGATCACGCCGGGAGTTCCCCCGCTCCCCGTCGAGGCGGCCGGCTCGTGGCGGGACCGCATCGTGGACCTGCACGTCCTCGCCGAGAACGGCGATCCCGACGCGGCCGCGACCGCTCGGCAGTGGCTCGATCGGGACGCCGAGGCGCGCCGGGTCTGGGACGAGGTCGAGCAGACCTGCGACCGGATCCGTCGGACGTGAACCGACCGCGGGCCGCGCGATCAGCGTCGAGGCGGGCGCTCCGCCGTGCGGGCCGGTGGCTGCTGCGGGCCCCGGCGGTGCTCTACGACCGGAACGCGGGGTGGCTGCTTGGCCACCGGTTCCTGCGTCTCTCCCACGTCGGGCGGCGCTCCGGTCGCCGCTACCGGACGATGCTCGAGGTCGTCGGCGTCGGTCGCGAACCGGCCGAGTTCATCGTGCTGTCCGGCACCGGACGGTCCGCGGACTGGTACCGCAACCTGCAGGCACGACCGGCCGTCGAGGTCGCCATCGGGCGGGAGCGGTTCGCACCCCGCCACCGCGTCCTCGGTGCGACCGAGGCCCTCGCGGTGCTGGCGGACTACGAGCGCCGCAACCGGTGGGCGGCTCCCGTGATCCGCGTCGTGCTGAGCCGGCTCGTCGGGTGGACCTACGACGGCACTCCCGACGCACGGCGCCGGCTCGTGGCGGAGCTCCCGTTCGTGGCGCTGCGGCCGCTCTGAGTCGGCGCGGTCTCCGTAATTCCGCACGGTCCCGTCTTCCCCAGGATCTCCGGCGCCACCCGTCGCGCAGGCGCTGGCAGGATGCGTGGACCGGCGAGAGCGAGGAGCACCGGTGCCCGTGGACGGACCCCGAGACCGTTGCGGGCCTGGTCCTGCTCGACCCCACCCCGCTCAACGACGCGGCGGGGTGCGCGCGGCTCGAACGCACCACGAACCTGATCGAGAAGGCGACCCGCGTCGCGCCCGTGCGCCGACTGCTCGCCGCGGCACTGCGGGCATCGTTCGCCCGGCAGCGCCGTCGCCTGCGGCTGCGACCGGACTGTGCGGCCCCCCACGCGAGGATCGGCGACCTCGACATCCCGAAGCTGGCCCGCGCCGTGCGGGGCATCACGGCGCTGTCGGCGGGGCTGCGCGACGCGGACCTGCCCCGGGTGCCGGCCGTGGTGGTCACCGCCGACCGCAAGCCGACCGACGCGATCCGCCGGTCCCACACCCGGCTCGCGTCCGCGCTCGACGCGCCGCTCATCTCGTGGCCGGACGCGGCACACAACCTGCAGCTCGACCACCCCGACGAGACGCTCGCCACGGTGCGCGAACTGCTCCGCCGCGTGAAAGCGGCCACCGCCTCCTGACGATCAGGAGGCGGTGGCCGCTCAGTGCCGTGCCGTGAAGCGCGGTGCCGTGATCAGCCGACGACGTCGTCGATCGTCATCGAGTCGGCACCCGGGCGCCGGGACAGGTTGATGCCCAGGTTCGCCGCCGTGCGCTCGAGGTCGTCGTCGTCGCTGTCGTGCATCGGGATCGTCGCGCCGTCACTGGAGAGCACCTCGACGTTGAGGCACAGCGACTGGAGCTCCTTGAGGAGCACCTTGAACGACTCCGGGATGCCCGGCTCGGGGATGTTCTCGCCCTTGACGATCGCCTCGTAGACCTTGACCCGGCCCAGCACGTCGTCGGACTTGATCGTGAGCAGTTCCTGCAGCGTGTATGCCGCGCCGTAGGCCTGCATCGCCCAGCACTCCATCTCACCGAACCGCTGGCCACCGAACTGGGCCTTACCACCCAGTGGCTGCTGCGTGATCATCGAGTACGGGCCGGTGGAACGCGCGTGCAGCTTGTCGTCCACCATGTGCGAGAGCTTCAGGATGTACATGTAGCCAACGGCCACCGGGAACGGGAACGGCTCCCCGGATCGACCGTCGAACAGCTGCGCCTTGCCGTCCGGGCCGACCATCCGCTCGCCGTCGCGGTTGGGCAGCGTCGAGCCCAGCAGGCCGGTGATCTCGTGCTCCTTGGCACCGTCGAACACCGGTGTGGCCGTCTTCGTGCCGGGCGGCATGGAGAGCAGCTCGTCGGGCATGCTCGACGCCCAATCGGGCCGGCCCTCGACCTCCCAGCCGGTCTTGGCGATCCACCCGAGGTGGGTCTCCAGCACCTGGCCGATGTTCATCCGGCGCGGCACACCGTGGGTGTTGAGGATGATGTCGACCGGCGTGCCGTCGGGCAGGAACGGCATGTCCTCGGGCGGGAGGATCTTGCCGATGACGCCCTTGTTGCCGTGGCGGCCGGCGAGCTTGTCGCCGTCCTGGATCTTGCGCTTCTGCGCCACGTACACCCGGACCACTTCGTTGACACCGGGTGCGAGCTCGTCGCCGTCGTCGCGGGAGAAGACCCGGATGCCGATGACCTTGCCGGTCTCGCCGTGCGGGACCTTCAGCGACGTGTCGCGCACCTCGCGCGCCTTCTCGCCGAAGATCGCGCGCAGCAGGCGCTCCTCGGGCGTCAGCTCGGTCTCGCCCTTGGGCGTGACCTTGCCGACGAGGATGTCGCCGTCGCGGACCTCGGCACCGATGCGGATGATGCCGCGCTCGTCGAGGTCGGCGAGCACCTCCTCGGAGACGTTCGGGAGGTCGCGCGTGATCTCCTCGGTGCCCAGCTTGGTGTCGCGGGCGTCGACCTCGTGCTCGTCGATGTGGATGGAGGTGAGCACGTCGTCCTGCACGAGCCGCTGCGAGAGGATGATGGCGTCCTCGTAGTTGTGGCCCTCCCACGGCATGATCGCCACGAGCAGGTTCTTGCCGAGCGCCATCTCGCCGTTCTCGGTGCTGGGCCCGTCGGCCAGCACCTGCCCGGCCTCCACCCGTTGCCCCTCGTCGACGATCGGGCGCTGGTTGATGCAGGTGCCCTGGTTGCTGCGGCGGAACTTGTCGAGCCGGTGCGTCTGGCGGGTGCCGTCGTCGGCCATCACCGTGATGAAGTCGGCGCACAGCTCCTCGACGACGCCCGCCTTCGGCGTGATCACGACATCGCCGCCGTCGACGGCCACACGCAGCTCCATGCCCGTGCCGACCAGCGGTGAGTCGCTGCGCAGCAGGGGGACGGACTGACGCTGCATGTTGGCGCCCATGAGCGCGCGGTTGGCGTCGTCGTGCTCGAGGAACGGGATCATCGCCGAGCCGACCGACACCATCTGCCGCGGAGAGACGTCGATGTACTCGACGCCCGCCGGTGGGATGAGGTCGATCTCGGTGCCACCGTTGCGTCGCACCAGCACCCGTTCGCCGGTGAAGCGACCGTCGCGATCGAGCGGCTCGTTGGCCTGCGCGATGACGAAGCGGTCCTCCTCGTCGGCGGTGAGGTAGTCGATCTGATCCGTGGCGCGGCCGTTCTCGACCTTGCGGTACGGGGTCTGGATGAAGCCGAACGGGTTGACCCGCGCGAACGTCGACAGGTAGCCGATCAGGCCGATGTTCGGGCCCTCCGGCGTCTCGATCGGGCACATCCGGCCGTAGTGGCTGGTGTGGACGTCGCGGACCTCGTAGCCGGCGCGCTCCCGCGACAGGCCACCCGGACCCAGCGCGGACAACCGGCGGCGGTTGGTGAGCGAGGCCAGCGGGTTGGTCTGGTCCATGAACGTGGACATCTGGGACGTGCCGAAGAACTCCTTCAGCGACGCCACGACGGGACGGATGTTCATCAGGGTCTGCGGCGTGATCGCCTCGACGTCCTGGGTGGTCATCCGCTCGCGGACGACCCGCTCCATGCGCGAGAGGCCGACCCGGACCTGGTTCTGGATCAGCTCACCGGTGGTGCGCAGGCGGCGGTTGCCGAAGTGGTCGATGTCGTCGGTCTCGACCGGGATCTCGACCGCGTTCTCGCCCTCGCCGACCGTCATCATCGTGTCGCCAGCGTGCAGGCGCACCAGGTACTCGATGGCGGTGGCGATGTCGTCCTCGGTCAGCGTGCCCACCGAGTTCGGCGTCTTCTGCCCGAGCTTCTTGTTGGTCTTGTAACGACCGACGCGCGCGAGGTCATAGCGCTTGTCCTTGAAGAACAGGTTCTCCAGCAGCGTCTGCGCGCTCTCACGGGTGGGCGGCTCACCCGGGCGCAGCTTGCGGTAGATGTCGAGCAGCGCCTCGTCCTGCCCGGCGGTGTGATCCTTCTCCAGCGTCGCCAGCATCGTCTCGGAGAACCCGAAACGCGCCGCGATCTGCTCGGCGGTCCACCCCAGCGCCTTGAGCAGCACGGTGACCGGCTGGCGGCGCTTGCGGTCGATGCGCACACCGACGGTGTCGCGCTTGTCGACGTCGAACTCCAGCCACGCACCCCGACCAGGGACCACGCGGACGGAGTAGACGTCCTTCTCGGTGGACTTGTCGATCTCGTGGGAGAAGTAGACGCCGGGGGAGCGCATCAGCTGCGACACCACGACACGCTCGGTGCCGTTGACGATGAAGGTGCCCTTGGGCGTCATCACGGGGAAGTCGCCCATGAAGACGGTCTGGCTCTTGATCTCACCGGTGGCGTTGTTGGTGAACTCCGCCGTGACGAACAGGGGAGCGCAGTAGACCAGCCCCTTGTCGCGGCACTCCTCGACGCTGGCCTTGACCTCGTCGAAGCGCGGGTTCGACAGCGACAGCGACATGGTGCCGGCGAAGTCCTCGATCGGCGAGATCTCGGCGAGGATCTCCTCGAGGCCACCGACCGGGTTCTCGTCGCCGGCATCGATGCGCCGCTGGAACCACGCCTCGTCGCCCACGAGCCATTCGAAGGACTGGATCTGCAGGTCGAGGAGGTTGGGCACCTCGAGCGGTTCGCGGATCTTCGCGAAGGTGACCCGGTTGGGCGCGCCGGGGAAGTTCGGATGGGCCAAGACGGAGGTCATGGTGTTCGTGGTGCCTTGCGGCGATGCCAAGGTGCGTCCTTCCGGAACTGTGCGCGCATCCGGCGGGCAGCAGGCTTCGCGACCCCCGTCGGACCTGCGCTCCGGGCGGGAGGCCCGGATCGAGCGGGTCGTGTGGAGCGCGGAACCGGCGCACGCCGTCTGTTGACAGGCACAGCCGCCGACGGACCCGCGCGCGACAGAAGGATTCCCGATGGCGTGGGGAGCTCCCTGGGTGCGCGCAGACCATGCGGAGGCAGCGCAAGGGGGGAGTGTAGCTGCTCAATTGAACTCTGTCGACATACGTCACCGAGCTAATCAACGAGCGCAAGGGAACAGTAACCCGGGCCGCTGCGCGGCGTCAAGGCTCAGCGCGTCGCGTGGCGGCCTCGCCGGCTCATGATCTCACGGATACGTACTGGTGAGAGGCGTGGGTCCGGTCGGGTCCGGCGGGGCGGGCCCGACCGGGGCCCGACGCCGCGCTGCCGCCCGGCCGGGTCGGTTCGGCGATCGGTCCGCCCGGTGCGGCCGTTCCGGGCCGTCGTGGCACCGCGGCAGGTGCGTGGTTGACGGACGGGGCACATCGGTTTATCTTTTCCGTATCACAGAAGAAGATTTCCACAATACGGAAACCACGGAAGGGCGGGTCAACGCCATGACGGCATCGCGTTACGCGGTGAACTGTTCGCTCCTGTTCACCGAGCTGCCGCTGCTCGATCGGCCCGCAGCGGCGCGGACGGCGGGGTTCGACGCCGTCGAGTTCTGGTGGCCCTTCGCCGCCGCGGTGCCCGGTGACAGCGAGGTCGCCGCGTTCGAGCGCGCGATCACCGACGCCGGGGTGGCGCTGGTGGGGCTGAACTTCTTCGCGGGCGACATGCCCGCGGGGGATCGCGGTCTCGTCTCGTGGCCGGCGCGGCGCACGGAGTTCCGCGACAACATCGACGTGACGGTGGCCATCGGCGAGCGGCTGGGCTGCCGCGCGTTCAACGCCCTCTACGGCAACCGGATCGACGGGGCCTCCGCCGCCGAGCAGGACGCCGTGGCCGTCGAGAACCTCGCGCTCGCCGCGGCCGCCGCGGCTCGCATCGATGGCGTGGTGCTCGTCGAGCCGGTCAGCGGCGCACCGCGGTACCCGCTGCTGACCGCGGCGGACGCGCTGGCGGTGATCGACCGGGTCCGTGCCGCCTCCGGGGCGACCGACATCGGTCTCCTCGCCGACCTGTACCACCTCGCCGTCAACGGCGACGACGTCGACGCCGTGATCGCCCGCCACTGCGGCGACATCGCCCACGTCCAGATCGCCGACGCCCCCGGCCGCAACGAACCCGGCACGGGCACCCTCGCCCTGGCCCGGCAGCTCGACGCGCTCGGCGCGGGCGGCTACCACGGGTGGGTCGGCCTCGAGTACAAGCCGAGCGGCGCCAGCGCCGACAGCTTCGCGTGGCTTCCTCGGGAGCACCGCGGCTCAGCACACGCAGCGGCAACGACGACAGGAGCGCAGCGATGACCGCGACCACGGTGGGCTTCATCGGACTGGGGATCATGGGTGCGCCGATGGCGGCGCACCTCGTGGCCGCCGGGTACGACGTCGTCGGCCACAACCGCAGCCAGGCAGCGGTCGACCGGTTGGTCGCGGCCGGTGGCCGGGCCGCCGCCGACATCGCCGATGCCGTGCGCGATGCCGACGTCGTGATCACCATGCTGCCCGACTCACCCGACGTCGAGGCCGTCGTCCTCGGTGACGACGGGGTTTTCGCCCACGCCAAGCCGGGCACGCTCCACATCGACGCGAGCACGATCCGCCCCGACACCGCCGCGCGCATCGCCGAGATCGGGGCCGCACAGGGCATCCGCGTGCTCGACGCCCCGGTCTCCGGAGGGGAACAGGGCGCGAAGGACGGCATCCTCTCGATCATGGTCGGGGGTGCCGCGGCCGACGTCGAGGCGGCGCGCCCGGTGCTGGAGACGTTCGGCCGCACGGTGGTGCACGTCGGGCCGGCCGGCTCGGGGCAGACCGTCAAGGCGGCCAACCAGCTCATCGTGGCCGGCACGATCGAGCTGGTCGCCGAGGCGATCGTGTTCCTCGAGGCCTTCGGGGTGGACACCGAGGCGGCCGTGCGCGTGCTGGCCGGTGGGCTGGCCGGCAACGCCATCCTCGAGCGCAAGGCGCCCGGCATGCTCGCGCGCAGTTTCCAGCCCGGCTTCCGGATCGACCTGCACCACAAGGACATGGGCATCGTGCTCGCCGCGGCCCGCGAGGCCGGGGTGGTGCTGCCGGTCGGAGCCGTTCTCGGCCAGCTCATGGCCGCCGCCCGCGCCCAGGGCGACGGCGGGCTCGACCACTCCGCGCTGCTGCGCGGGGTGGAGCGGCTCGCCGGCCGCTCCCATCAGGAACCGCGCAACCAGGAACAGGAGTAGGACCATGCCACGCATGTCTGCTGCCGCGGCCGCTGTCGCGATCATGAAGCGCGAGGGCGTCCAGCACGCGTTCGGGGTTCCCGGTGCCGCCATCAACCCGCTCTACGCGGCGATGCGGGCCGACGGCACCATCGAGCACGTGCTGGCCCGCCACGTCGAGGGCGCCTCCCACATGGCCGAGGGCTACACGCGCACCGCTGCCGGCAACATCGGCGTCTGCATCGGCACCTCGGGGCCCGCGGGCACGGACATGATCACCGGTCTGTACTCCGCATCGGCCGACAGCATCCCGATCCTGTGCATCACCGGCCAGGCGCCCGTCGCTCGCCTCCACAAGGAGGACTTCCAGGCCGTCGACATCGCCGCCATCGCCAAGCCGCTGACCAAGATGGCGATGACGGTGCTGGAACCGGCCCAGGTCCCCGGCGCCTTCCAGCAGGCGTTCCACCTGATGCGCTCCGGTCGGCCCGGTCCCGTCCTGATCGACCTGCCCTTCGACGTCCAGCTCGCCGAGATCGACTTCGACTCCGACACCTACGAGCCGCTGCCCGCCTTCAAGCCCGCCGCCACCCGCGCGCAGGTGGACAAGGCGCTCGACATGCTGTGCAGCACGGAGCGGCCGCTGATCATCGCCGGTGGCGGGATCGTCAACGCCGATGCCGCCGACCTGCTCGTCGAGTTCGCCGAGATACTCGGCGTCCCGGTCGTTCCGACGCTGATGGGCTGGGGCACGATCCCCGACGACCACCCGCTGATGGTGGGCATGGTCGGCCTGCAGACCGCGCACCGGTGCGCCAACGAGACGATGCTCGCGTCGGACTTCGTGCTCGGGATCGGCAACCGCTGGGCGAACCGGCACACCGGCTCGATCCCGGTGTACACGAAGGGTCGCCGGTTCGTGCACGTCGACATCGAGCCGACCCAGATCGGGCGGGTGTTCGCCCCCGAGTTCGGCATCGTCTCCGACGCGGGCGCGGCGTTGAAGCTGTTCGTCGAGGCGGCCGCCGAGCGCCGCGACGCCGGCACGCTGCCGGACTTCTCGGCATGGGCCACCGAGTGCAAGGACCGCCGCGGCGGCTCGCACCGGCGCACGCACTTCGACGAGGTGCCGATCAAGCCGCAGCGGGTGTACGAGGAGATGAACCGGGCGTTCGGCCGCGAGGCGCGCTACGTCAGCACGATCGGGCTCTCGCAGATCGCGGCGGCGCAGCTGCTGCACGTCTACGCGCCGCGGCACTGGATCAACGCGGGCCAGGCCGGCCCGCTGGGCTGGACGCTGCCGGCGGCGCTGGGGGTGTGCACCGCTGATCCGGACGCGCTGGTCGTCGCGCTGTCGGGCGACTACGACTTCCAGTTCATGCTCGAGGAGCTGGCGGTCGGGGCGCAGTACAACCTGCCCTACATCCACGTCGTCGTGAACAACGCCTACCTGGGTCTGATCCGCCAGTCGCAACGCGGGTTCGGCATGGACTACCAGGTGTCGCTCGCGTTCGAGAACGTCAACGCGCCGGAGGTCGGCGGGTACGGCGTCGACCACCTCAAGGTGGCCGAGGGCCTGGGCTGCAAGGCGATCCGGGTGCACGAGCCTGACCTGCTCGCTCCGGCGTTCGAGGAAGCGCGCAAGCTCATGGCCGAGTTCCGGGTCCCGGTCGTCGTCGAGGTCATCCTCGAGCGCATCACGAACATCGCGATGGGCACCGAGATCGACAACGTCGTCGAGTTCGACGAGCTGGCGGCGAACGACCAGGACGCCCCGACGCACGTCGCGCTGCTGGACTGAGGCCGACATGACCGGGCACGTGGTGCTGGCTCCGGACAAGTTCAAGGGCTCGATCCCGGCGTCGCGGGTCGCCGCGCACCTGCGCACCGGGCTGCTGGCGGCGCTGCCCGGGCTGGCGGTGGTGGCGGTACCGGTCGCCGACGGCGGTGACGGCACCCTGGACGCCGCGGTGTCCGCCGGGTTCACGCTGGTGCCGGTGGTCGCCTCCGGTCCGACCGGGCAGCCGGTGCGGACCGGGTACGCGCGACGCGACGGGGTGGCCGTCATCGAGCTGGCCGACGTCTCGGGTCTGGGTCGGCTCGTCGGGGGCCGACCGGCCCCGTTGACGGCGTCGAGCCGCGGCACCGGGGAGGTGCTGGCCGCGGCGCTGGACACGGGCTGCACCCGGATCGTGCTCGGCATCGGCGGCAGCGCCGGCACCGACGGCGGTGCGGGGATCGTCGTGGCCCTCGGCGGGCGGCTGCTCGACGCCGCGGGGCGCGACATCGGCGACGGCGGGTCCGCGCTGGGCGCGGTCGCCGATCTCGATCTCTCGCGGCTGCACCCCGGCCTGCGCACGGCCGAGATCGTGGTGGCCTGCGATGTGGACAACCCGCTGCTGGGCCCCACCGGTGCCGCGGCGGTCTACGGCCCGCAGAAGGGTGCCGACACCGGCGAGGTCGAGGAGCTGGACGCCGCGCTGGGCAGGTGGTCGGCGGTGGTCGCCGCCACCACCGGGCACGACCGGGCGAGCTGCCCCGGTGCCGGTGCGGCCGGTGGTGTCGGGTTCGCCGCACTGGCCGTGCTGGGCGCCGTGCTGCAACCGGGTATCGACCTCGTCCTCGACATGGTCGGGTTCCCGCGCCATCTCGCGGGGGCCCGGCTGGTGATCACCGGCGAGGGATCGCTGGACGCGCAGACGTTGCGCGGCAAGGCCCCGGCCGGTGTCGCCGCCGCGGCCCGCGTGGCCGGCGTGCCGGTGATCGCCGCAGCGGGACGCAACGCGCTCTCGGATGCCGACCTCGCGGCGTCCGGCATCCAGGGTGCCTACGCGCTGACCGACATCGAGGCGGACCCGGCCCGGTGCATGGAGCACGCGGGCCCGCTGCTGGAGCGGCTGGCCCACCGGATCGCGCGGGATCACCTCGCCGCCGTCCCGGATGCGTTGTCGGACATGCTCTAGTGTCGTGATCGAGGAACAGCGGTTCCCGCGGGCGGGCGGCGCCGAGCCGCCTGATGGTGAAGGGGTTCGCACGGCCATGGTCGAGTCCTCCGGTGGTGGCGGCGTCCAGGCCGTCGAGCGGGCCTTCGAGCTGCTGGAGGTCGTCGCGCGCGCGGGCGGGGCAGCGTCGATCAGCGAGATCGCCGACGCGGCCGGGCTGCCCCTGCCGACCATCCACCGGCTGCTGCGCACGCTCGTCACCGGCGGGTACATGCGCCAGCAGCCCAATCGCCGCTACGCGCTGGGGCCACGCCTGATCCCGCTCGGCGACGTCGCGAGCGGCATGCTCGGCTCCTGGGCGCAGCCGGTGCTGTCGCTGCTGGTCGAGACGCTCGGCGAGTCGGCCAACCTGGCGATGCCCGACGGTGACCTGGCCGTCTACGTCGCGCAGGTGCCCTCCACGCGCTCGATGCGGATGTTCACCGAGGTCGGCAAGCGCGTGGCACTGCACTCCACCGGGGTCGGCAAGGCGCTGCTGTCCCAGCTTCCCGACGCCGAGGTCCGAGCGCTGGTCGCACGGACCGGGATGCCCGCGATGACGGCACGCACCATCACCGATCCGGACCTCCTCCTGGCCGAGCTCGCCCGGGCCAGGGCCCGCGGCTACGTGGTGGACGACAGCGAGCAGGAGATGGGTGTGCACTGCGTCGCGGTCCCCGTCACCAGCGACGGCACCAGGATGGCGGTCTCGGTGTCGGGCCCCGCCACCCGCATGACCGACGAGCTGGTGGAGCGCGCCGTGCGGCTGCTCGGCGACGCGGCCGTGGAACTGCGCAGCCGGCTCGCGGTGCGTTCGAGCGCCTGACCGGCCCGAACCGCACCCGACAGCGGGGCCGTCGACGCGGCCCTCACCGCGCCAACCTGGTGGCCACGGCGCCAACGTCTGGACATCGGCGCGGTGGCCAATTGGTTGGCGCGGTCGGCCCGGCCCTCGACGGTGCCGATCCAGGCGTGACGAGGCCGAGCCGGCTCCGACGATGCGCCCGACCCGGGACCGGCAGATCCGCTCCAGGTGCCGGCGGGCGATGCTCAGCTCCGTGTCGGGATCGTGGCCCAGCCGCGCGGTGAGGTCGTCCTGCACCTGGCTGCCGGACAGCCCCGCCGCCGCGATCAGGAACGTGCTGCGCGGCATCATGCGTACTCTCCGTAACTGATTCCGTCAGGAGAGGCTCGGCTCACCATCCCTTAGGTGCGCATCTGTTGCCGCCGCCCGCTCGTTGACCGGGCACTATGCCCACGGAGCCTCCCGTTGGGGGGCCGAGCCCGTACCGGGTCTCGGTGGTGGGGGCGAGCGTTGCGTAGTTGAAGTGCGGCAGACCTGGTCGGGGTGGGGCTCCGGCCAGGTCTGCCGCTGTCGTTGCGGTGTCCCGCAACCGGATGCATCGGTTGTGCGCCAGGATCGGTGTCGGTCGCGGTGACCGACACCGCGGTGGACGTTGGGGGATCTCTCGTGACGGAGACGCCGGTGCTGCCCGTGTTCATGCAGCGGGATGGTTTCGATCCGGTTCCGGAGCTCACGGCGCTGCGGAAGGACGAGGGTGTCCGCAGGCTCGACTTCGGTGGCGGGTACTTCGGCTGGCTGGTGACGCGCTTCGAGGACGTGCGCACGGTGCTCAGCGATCCCGGGCGGTTCAGCAATGCGCGGCAGGCGGCAATGCAGACCGAGGGGCTCGACGAGGCGCTGGCCGCGGAGCTCGCCGCGTCGCAGGTGGGCAACCTGCTCACCCTCGATCCGCCCGAGCACGGGCGGCTGCGGCGGTTGCTCACCCCGGAGTTCACGATGCGGCGGATCGGACGGTTGGAGCCGCGGATCACCGAGATCGTCGCGGATCACCTCGACGCCATGGAGCGGAAGGGCCCACCGGCCGACCTGGTGGCCGAGTTCGCCATGCCGATCCCGTCACTCGTGATCTGCGAGCTGCTGGGTGTGCCCTACACCGACCGCGCGGAGTTCCAGGAGCTGGGTGCGCGGCAGCTGGACCAGTCGCTGCCGCCGCAGGAGCAGGTGCGGGCCCAGACCGATGCCCGCACCTACATGGCGCGGCTCGTGGCGAAGGCCCGGACCGATCCGGGTGAGGACATGCTCGGCATGCTGGTGCGCGAGCACGGCGACGCCATCACGAGCGAGGAGCTCACCGGGGTCGCTTCGCTGCTGCTGGTGGCCGGCCACGAGACCACAGCCAACATGCTGGGTCTCGGGACGCTCGCGCTGCTGCGCCACCCCGACCAGCTCGCACTCGTCCGCGACGACCCCGACGCGGTGGGCCCCGCGATCGAGGAGCTCATGCGCTGGCTCAGCATCCTGCACGCGGGCACCGCCAAGGTGACCACGACGGACGTCGAGCTGTCCGGCCGGACGATCGGGGCCGGCGAGCTCATCATCTGCGTGCTGGCCGCGGCGAACCGGGATCCGGCGCTGGTGGAGCGCCCCGACGAGCTCGACGTCCGGCGCGGCGCCCTCGGTCACGTCGGATTCGGGCACGGCGTGCACCACTGCCTGGGTGCGCCACTGGCCCGGATGGAGATGCGGATCGCGTTCCCGGCCCTGCTGCGCCGGTTCCCCGACCTGCGGGCGGTCGGATCGGACATGGACGCGCGGATCTTCAGCGCGATCTACGGCCTGAGCTCACTGCCCGTCCAGTGGTGAACGAGTCGGCCGGCACCCGCGCAACAGACGGTGCGGGTGCCGGCCGACTTCGCAAGCCGTCGCCGGTCCTCGCACGCGTTCCAACCCCTGCGAGGACGGGCGACGGTGTGCGAGGTCGGCCGCCGCGAGGTCGGCGAGGGAACTCGCGCCGAGGCTCGGTGCCACCGAGCTCCGATGAGAGCGGGGTCGACGCGGGCGGACTGCGGGTGAACGGCACTAGGGTCGAACGCAAGGACGACTCGTGGGCTCGCCTGCGTACAGGTCCTCGCCTCGGCCCGTTGTTGTGCTCGTAGGAGGTTCGTCGTGACCCAGACCGTCGACAGCACCCGCTCTGCTGCTGCCGTGGGGGTGGACGCCTGGTTGGAGCAGTTCCAGGCAGCACTCACCGCCCGCGATCCCGAGGCGGTGGGCGCCCTGTTCGCCGCCGAGAGCTACTGGCGTGATCTCGTCGCCTTCAACTGGAACATCAAGACCGTCGAGGGCCCGGCCGAGATCGCCGCCATGCTGCGCGCCCAGCTGGACGCCACCGACCCCACGGGCTTCCGGGTCAGCGAGGAGCCGACCGAGGCCGGTGGTGTCACCGAGGCCTGGCTGGAGTTCGAGACGGCCGTGGGACGGGGGAGCGGTCACCTGCGGCTCGTCGACGGCAGGGCGTGGACGCTCCTCACCACGCTCGACGAGCTGACGGGCCACGAGGAGCCCCAGCGCGAGCGCCGGCCGATGGGTGCCGAGCACGGCGCGAACCAGGAGCGGGTCACCTGGCTGGAGGCGCGGGCGAAGGAGGCCACCGAGCTGGGCTACACCACCCAGCCCGAGGTGGTGATCGTCGGTGGCGGGCAGGGCGGCATCGCGCTCGGGGCCCGCCTGCGCCAGCTCGGGGTGTCGGCGATCATCGTGGAGCGCCGGGAGAAGCCGGGGGACTCGTGGCGCAGCCGCTACAAGTCCCTCTCGCTGCACGACCCGGTCTGGTACGACCACCTGCCCTACATCCCGTTCCCTGCCAACTGGCCGGTGTTCTCGCCGAAGGACAAGATCGGCGACTGGCTGGAGATGTACACGCGGGTGATGGAGCTCAACTACTGGGGCTCCACCACCGCGAAGAGCGCCACCCGGGACGGCGACGGGTGGACGGTCGTCGTCGACCGGGACGGCGAGGAGGTGACGCTCCGGCCCCGCCACCTCGTGCTGGCGCTGGGCGTCTCGGGCAAGCCGAACGTGCCGGAGATCCCCGGCGCGGACGTCTTCGCCGGCGATCAGCACCACTCCTCGGCCCACCCCGGACCGGATGCCTACAAGGGCAAGAAGGCCGTGGTCATCGGCTCCAACAACTCCGCGCACGACATCTGCGCGGCGCTGTGGGAGAGCGGCGTCGACGTGACGATGGTGCAGCGCAGCTCCACCCACATCGTGCGCTCCGACTCGCTCATGGACCTCGCACTCGGCGACCTCTACTCCGAGCGGGCGGTGGCTGCGGGCGTCACCACGTTCAAGGCCGACACGATCTTCGCCTCGCTGCCCTACCGGATCCTGCACACGCTGCAGAAGCCGGTGTACGACGCGATCCGGGAGCGCGACGCCGACTTCTACGCCTCGCTGGAACGCGCCGGTTTCGACCTCGACTTCGGCGACGACGACTCGGGCCTGTTCATGAAGTACCTGCGCCGCGGCTCGGGCTACTACATCGACGTCGGCGCGTCACAGCTGGTGGCCGACGGCAGCATCAAACTCGCCAAGGGTGTCGTCCAGGAGCTGACGAAGGACGAGGTCGTGCTCACCGACGGCACCCGCCTCCCGGCCGACCTCGTCGTCTACGCCACCGGCTACCAGTCGATGAACGGCCTCGCCGCGGACATCGTCGGGCAGGAGATCGCCGACGCTGTCGGCAAGGTCTGGGGCCTGGGCTCGGACACGACGAAGGACCCGGGGCCCTGGGAGGGCGAGCAGCGCAACATGTGGAAGCCCACCCAGCAGGAGGGGCTGTGGATCCACGGCGGCAACCTGCACCAGTCGCGGTACTACTCGCTCTACCTCGCGCTGCAGCTCAAGGCGCGTGCGGAAGGCATCCCGACACCCGTGTACGGGCTGCAGGAGGTGCACCACACCTCCTGAGTAGCGGGGCGGGGACCGCGCGCTCGATCACGTCGCTTCGCATCCGACCGCCCGGGTGATGCGAACGGCCTGGAGCGCGCGGACCCCCTCCAGCGCCAGGTAGATGCCACCGCCCAGCACGAGCCCACGGGGTAGGCCAGGTCGGCGCCGTGCAGCGCGTCGCGCGAGACCGAACCGAACAGCGCGTCCAAGAGCGGGCCGTGCGCGGCGAGCTCCGAGCCGAGGTGGTGTTCGAGAACGGGAGGCTCGCGGCGAACCCGACGAGCAGCGCAGCGAGCGCCGTGCCCCGCCACGGCAGCTGCTGCAGAGTCGCGCCGGCCGCGGTGACCATGTCGTCGAGCCGGGGAGCACCGCCTGCCGACCTCGCACACCGTTACCCGTGCTCGCACGGGTTGGAACGCGTGCGAGGACCGGCGAGGGTGTGCGAAGTCGGGCTGAGCTAGGCGTTGACGGTGATCACGACGACCGGGAACTTGCGGTCGGTCTTCGTCTCGTAGTCGGCGGCGTCGGGCCAGTACGCGCGCCACACGCCGTAGAGGCGATCCCAGTCGTCGTCGCGGCCCGGGCGGACCACCCGGAAGTCGGCCGGCACCGTGTCGGCGCCCAGTTCGATCGTGACGGGGCCGGAGGTGGCCTCCAGGTTGGCGAGCCACTGCGGCTCGGCCGGGGCACCGCCCGCGCTGCCGCAGACGATGTAGGAGTCGCCGTCGGGCGCCGCCACGAGCGGGTTGACGAGATCCCGGCCGGACTTGCGGCCGGGCACGTGCAGCAGGAGGGTCTTCTTGCCCTCCCAGTGACCGCCGAGCACGCCGTCCTTGGCCCGGAAGTCCTCGATCACGCTGTCGTTGAACGATGCCATGTGGCGCACTCTAACTGCGGTGTCCCTGGGCTGAATGGCGGTATCCGCCCGGAAGTGCGGGGTCGGACCGCCGGTCACCCGGCCGGGCCCCTGCCGAGCACCGCGCGGCGGATCTCCGCGATCGGCACCTTCGGTTCCCGGTCGGCCGTCAGCAGCCCGTTGGTCTCCTGCAGGGTGTCGGTGAGCTGGGTGTAGCAGGAGCCGGCGAGGAACGCGCTCGCCCGGATGGCGTCGTAGAGCGCGGTGATGCGCGCGATCCAGTCCTGCGGGTCGGCGGCGCTGGTGTAGCCCCAACCGTCGGCCCGTTGCTCCGCGGGCTGGTGGTCGATGCCGCCGAACTCGGTGAGCATGATCGGCTGGCCGCGGTAGGCGACGCCGTCGACGAGGATGCGCCTGCCGGCCGGTCCCGGCCCGGCGAGCAGGCGGTCGCGCGCCGCCTCGTCGGCGTAGGTGCGGGCGAGCACCGCACCTACGCCCTCGTAGTCGTGCACCGTGACGATGTCGGAGTCCGGCTGCTCCCAGCCGTCGTTCGAGATCACCGGACGACTGGGGTCCAGCGCCCGGGTGAGGTCGGACAGCGCGCGGGAGTACGCCTGCTGGCGCGGGTCGTCGGCGACCTGCTGGATCCCCCAGGACTCGTTGAACGGCACCCAGGTGACGATCGACGGGTGCGAGACGTCCCGGTCGACGGCCTCCATCCATTCGCGGGTGAGCCGCTGCACCGCGACGGGGGAGAACTCGTAGGCGCCGGGCGCCTCGCCCCATACGAGCAGCCCGAGCCGGTCGGCCCAGTAGAGGAACCGCGGGTCCTCGATCTTCTGGTGGATCCGGCACGCCGTGAAGCCCAGCTCCTTGATCAGCTCGACCTCGCGGCGCAGTGCCGCCCGGGAGGGTGCGGCAAGGTGGCTCTCCGGCCAGTACCCCTGCTGCAGTACCGAGCGGACGTCGTAGGGGTGGCCGTTGAGGAGGAAGGTGCCGCGGGCCACGCCGACGGTGCGCCATCCCAGGTAGGAGGCCACGGCATCGACGGCGGCCCCGTCCGCGTCGTGCAGCGACACCGTGGCGTCGATCAGCCGCGGGCGCTCCGGCGACCAGTGCAGCTCGTCGGCGGCCGGGCCGCTGCGCTGCTGCGAGAGGGGCACCGGCACCCGGACGCGGGTGGCGTGGGCGGGCACGGCGACCTCGACCTCGGCGACCTCGGCAGGGTTCTCGTCCCGCTCGTCGAACCGCAGCACCGCCCGTAGCCGCGTCCCGCCGGCCCGGCCGCGGAACCGCACGCTCAGCTCGACGTCGGACGGCCCGGCCGGGAGCCACTGCAGGTGCTCGATGCCGGTGGCGGGCACCGCCTCCAGCCACACCGTCTGCCAGATGCCGGTGGTGCGCCTGTACCAGATGGCGTGCGGGTCCTCGTGCCAGTCCTGCTTGCCGCGCGGTTGCGTGAGGTCATGCGGATCGTCCTGCGCCCGGACGACGAGCACGTGGTCCCCGTCCTGGTCAGAGCCGCCGTCAGGGCCACCGTCGACCAGTGCGGTGATGTCGAACGTGAAGGGGGTGTGGCCGCCCTCGTGCTCCCCGGCGAGCCGGCCGTCGACCCACACCCGGGCGCGGTGGTCGACGGCGCCGAAGTGCAGCAGCACCACGGGTGCCTGCTCGGACCGGCCGGCCGCGGCCAGCTCGTGCGCGGTGATCGTGCGGGCGTACCAGACGACGGGGTGGAACCGGGGGTCGGCGATGCCTGATGCCGTCGATTCCGGGGGGAAGGGGACGACGATCTGCTGGGCGTCCGGGAGCCCGGCGGCCCACTGCGCACCGAGCCCGGTGTCCTCGTCGTCGTGGCGGAACGACCAGGTGCCGTCGAGGTCGGCCCAGGCGGTGCGCATCATCTGGGGACGGGGGTAGGACCCGTCCTGTCGGGAGGCCTGCGGAAGGTCGGAAAGCGAGCCGGCGATGCGCACCGCGCAAGTTTACAGCGCTGTAAATCGGGGTCAACCGCTACGGTGCGACCGTGGAGAGGGTCACGCTGCGCGACGTTGCCGTGCGCGCCGGGGTGTCGACGAAGACGGTGTCGAACGTGGTGCGCGGCTACCGGCACGTGAGCACCCCGATGCGGGAGCGGGTGCAGGCCGCCCTCGACGAGCTCGGCTACCGGCCCAACCTCAGCGGCCGCAGCCTGGCCACCGGCCGGTCGAGCATGCTCGCGCTCGCGGTGCCGGATCTGCGGCGCCCGTACTTCGCCGAGCTGGCCCATGTGTTCGCGCGGGTGAGCACGGCGGGCGGCTACCGGCTGCTGCTCGAGGAGACCGGGGGCACGCCGGAGGGGGAGCGCGCGGTGCTGCGCGACCTCGAGGCCGGTGTCGTCGCCGGTGTGGTGATCCACCCGCAGGCGCTCACCGCCGCCGAGCTGGAGGGACTGCGCCGCGACACCCCGCTCGTCTTCCTCGGGGAGGACCCGCGACCGCCGACGGCCGACCAGGTGGCGATCGACAACGTCGCCGCCGCGGACGAGGCGATGGCGCACCTGCTCGGGTTGGGACGGCGCCGGATCGGCTTCCTCGGCCACGAGGTCGGCGAGCCGTCCCGCCCGTCGGAGCTCCGCATCGCCGGCTACCGGCTGGCACTCGCCCGCGCCGGGCTGACGTTCGACGACGGACTGCTCGTCGCCCGCGACGGCGGCGACGCGGTGGGCGCCGAGGCCGCGCTCGGTGCGGCGCTCGACGCCGGGCTCACGCTCGACGGCCTGCTCTGCCGCGACGACCTGGCCGCCATCGGTGCGCTGCGCGCGTTGCGGCGGCGCGGCATCGACGTGCCCGGGGACGTCGCGGTCATCGGCTGGGACGCGATCGAGCTCGGCGCGAGCACGGTGCCGAGCCTCACCACCGTCGAGCCGGACACCGATGCGCTGGTACGCCGCGCGCTGGGCCTGCTGCTCGAACGCATCGAAGAGCCGGAGACGCCCGGCCGCCACGTCACCGTCGGGCACCGCATCCTGGTCCGGGAGAGCGCGCCCGCCCGGTAGCGGCGTCGCGGCCGGTCAGGACAGGACGGCGTCCGCCACCTTCTTCAGCGCGCCGGGCTGCGAGGGCTTGCGTGGCGCCGTCTTCTTCATCTCCAGCATCGCGGCGCCGATCTCCTGCAGCTGCTTGCGCCCGAGCGCCTCCCGTACCTGCGGGAACCACTCCTTCTCCTCCTCGTCGATGTGGTGGTCGACGTTCTCGATCAACACGGTGGCCTTGGCCGCGAACCGCTCGTCATCGGCCGACATCGCCGCGAGCTCCATGCACAGCACGTCGGCGACGTGGTGCTCCTCGTAGGACTCGAGGATGTCGTCCTCCAGCTCGGGCACCAGCTTGCGGATCTCCGGGTACATGCACTCGTTCTCGATGTAGGTGTGCACCGTGAGCAGTTCGAGGATCCGGTCGACGATCTTCGCCCGGGTCTTCGCGGCATTCGGGCCCGCCTGCTGGAAATCACGGAAAAGGCCGCGTATCGCCTTGTGGTCGTCCTTGAGTACGACGATGGCGTCAGTCGACATGGTGGGCCTCTCGTTGTGGTGGTACCTGCCGGGATAACCACCCACGTCGTGTTGAAACACCGATCCGAACGGGTCAGGGGCGCGGATCGACGTCGAAGTAGCGCACGGCGGCGCCGTCGGCGGGCAGCAGGCCGGGCAGCAGGCCGGACAGCCGGTTGCGCAGGGCGAGCGCCAGCGTCGCCGAGATCGGCGGCGGTGGCAGGGTCGTGCCGGTGCGCCTGCCGTCGGCCAGCTCGACGATCCACGTCGCCACCTCCGACGCGACCGGCAGCAGCCGTTCGATCGGGTCGGCTGCGCCGTCGTCGTGGGTCGGGCCGTCGTGACGGGGCGGGACGTAGTAGCGGGTCGGGGCGACGAGCGGGGTGCCCAGCTTCGCATCGAGGTAGTACCAGCCGGTGTCGATCCGCCAGATGATCAGGAGCTCGGGGGCGCCGTCGACGCGCAACCCGATCTGGGTCTGACCCTGGTCGTGCGCCAGCTCCACGGGTCGCCCGGCCCGCTCGACCGCGTCGTGGACCGCGGCGCGGTAGGCCCAGATCGCCGATCGCCCGTTCTGGCCCATGGGGCGCAACAGCTTCGCCGCGGCGCCGCCCGCGGTCTCGGCAGCGGCGATGACCGCCATGGTCCGGCGGTCGCGCCGTCCGGGTGTGCGCATCGAGGGGGTGGCCATCCGCGGCTCCGTCCGCCGGCGCGGCCCGGCACTCCGAGCCGGAGGCGGGATCGCGCGAGGTGTGGAGGCTGTGTGTCCAACCCGAGGGAATCCGATGATGCGGTCGGCCGGCCCGCAACGCAAGTTCGCGCCTGCGGGTCCAGAATCTGGCGACCCGGCGTGCATGTGTCGGCACCGAACCGGGTAATCCGGTCCAGTCCCGCCACATCGGACGGATCGACGACGCTCACCGATCCGTGTCCCCTCGGAGGAAGCAATGACCGTCACCGGCATCATCACCGCCATCGTCATCGGTGCCATCATCGGCGCGCTGGCCCGTCTCATCCTGCCCGGCAAGCAGAACATCCCGATCTGGCTCACGATCGTCGTCGGTATCGTCGCGGCGTTCGTCGGCACGTTCATCGCCCGTGCGATCGGGATCCCCACGCAGACCAGTGGGATCGACTGGCTCGAACTGCTCGTCCAGCTCGTGGTCGCCGTGATCGGGGTCGGGCTGGTCTCGGCCGCCTACGGACGCCGGGGGGTCCGCCGCTGACCTTCGACGGTTAGGGACCGGCACGTCGGCGCTGCTCGCACACATCCCAGGGGCACCGCACACACCGCAGACGGTGTGTGCGGTGCCCCTGCGGTGTGTGCGAGCCGGATCGGGGTGGCCGAATTATGGGTAGGTCCGAGAGAGGTTCGCTCACCGCGGCTGGTTCCAGGCCTCCCACAGCTGCGCGTACCGGCCGTGCGCGGCGACGAGCTCGGCATGGGAGCCGGTCTCGACGATGCGGCCCTTGTCGAGCACGACGATGCGATCCGCCGACACCGCCTGTGTGAGCCGGTGCGCGATCACCACGGCCGTGCGGCCCTGCAGCGCGGCATCCGCCGCGCGCTCCAGCACCCGCGAGCCCGCACTGCCTGCCTCGGCCGTCGCCTCGTCGAGCACGGCAACGGCCGGGTCGACGAGCAGGAGGCGGGCGAGCGCTAGCTGCTGCGCCTGGGTCGCGCCGAGCTCGTCGCCGCCGTCCCCGACGACGTCGTCGAGCCCGACCGTGGCCCCGACGCGCCGCAACACGGTCGCCAGCTCGTCCGGCCCCGCCTGTTCCCCTGGTGATCCGGCGTCGGCGGCCAGCAACAGGTTGTCGGCGACGGTGCCGGCGAACAGGTGGACCTCCTGGGTCACGAGCGCGACGTGGCGATGCGGTTCGCGCAGCGCCGTGAGGGCGGCACCGCCGATCTCCACGGTGCCGGACGTGGGCTCGTGCATGCCCGCGATGATCGCGCCCAGCGTCGTCTTGCCCGCCCCGCTCGCGCCGACCACCGCGAGCCGCTCACCGGCGGCCACGTCGAGGTCGATGCCGTGCAGCACGTCGTCGCCACCGTCGTAGGCGTGGCGGATGCCGCGCAGCCGCACGGTGGCGTCGGCCGGTTCGCGCGGCGCCACCGGCTCCGGGCTCACCGGCAGGTCCACGACGCCGACGAGCCGGGCCAGCGCGCTGCTCGTGTACTGCGCCTGGTCGAACAGGAACAGCGCGAGCCCGATCGGGTTGAACAGGCGCAGGAAGTACAACGCGGCCGCCGTCGCCGCGCCGACCGTGACCGCTCCGCCCTGCACCAGCAGGAAGCCCACGGTCAGGACCGATGCGGTGCCGAGCAGCTCGGCGCCGTTGATGCTCGCCCCGAACGGGCCGAGCGGGGCGAAGGCCTTGAGGTCGGCGGTGACGGTGGCGACGGAGTCGCGCGCGATCCGGCGCAGCGTGGATTCCTGCAGGCGGTAGGCCCGCACCGTCGCGGCCCCACCCACACCCTCCAGCAGGGACTGGGTGCGCCTGCCGGCGGCGGCCTGCGCGGTCGCGTAGCGCGGCCCGGATGTGCGGATGTACCAGCGGGTCACCAGCAGCCAGATCGGCATCGGCAGCAGCCCGGCCAGCGCGAGGCGCCAGTCGAGCAGGCCGAGCCCGACGATCGTGAGCCCCAGCTCCAGCACGGCGGTGACCAGCGCAGGCAGTGCCGAGCGGATGCCTTCCGACGCCACCGCGACGTCCCCGCTCACCCGGGAGAGCAGATCGCCGGTGCCACCGCGCTCGATGGTGGCCAGCGGTACGTGCAGGGCCCGGTCGACGACGCGTTCGCGCAGCTGCGCGAGCATCGTCTCGCCGAGGCGTCCGAGCAGCACCGAACCGGTTGCGCCCAGCGCAGCGGCGACGATGACCGCCGCGAGCACGCCCGCGGCCAGCAGGTCCAGACGAGTTGCCGGGCCGCCGCCGATCACGGCGTCGACGATGCCGCCGAGCAGCAGCGGTATCGCCAGCACCGCGACGGTCCCGGCGACGAACACGAGCGCCATCAGCGCCAGCCGCAGCCGCAGCGGGCGCAGCAGCGCGCCCACCACGGATCGGGTGCGGGCGGCGGTGGCAACGGGCAGGGCGGTCATGCGAGGACCTTTTCGCGGTAGCGCTCGTCGGCGACGAGCTCGGCATGGGTTCCGGAGCCGGCCACGGCACCGTCGATCATCAGGAGCACCCGGTCGCAGCCGGCCAGCAGTTGCGGGCTCGAGGTGAGCACGACGGTGGTGCGTCCGGCCCGCAGCTTCGCGAGCCCTTCGGCGATGCGGTGCTCGGTGGCCGCGTCGATGGCGGTCGTCGGCTCCTGCAGGACGAGCACGGGAGCGTCGGCGGCCAGCGCCCTGGCGAGGGTCAGGCGCTGGCGCTGCCCGCCCGAGAGGGATCGACCGCGCTCGGCGAGCGTGCCGTCCGGCCCCAGCTCGGCCACGATCTCGTCGGCTGCCGCGGCCGCGAGGGCGGGGCCCGCAGCCGGTCCGCTCACGTTCTCGGCGACGGTTCCCTCGAAGAGAATGGCCTCGTGCCGGGCCACGAGCACGGTGGCGCGGGCGTCGTCGAGCGTGACGGTGCGCAGGTCGGTGCCGTCCACCTCGACGAGCCCGTCGACGTCACGGGCGAGCAGGTCGATCAGCGGCGTCGCCTGTGCCGTCACGATCCCGAGGTGCTCCCCGGCAGCGACGGTGATCGCGGTGCCGTCGGGCACCTGCACGCGCAGGGCGCCCGGACCGGCCGCCAGCGCTGCGTTGCCCGCCGTCACGGCCCCGGGCGCGCCCAGCAGCGCGGCGACCCGGACCGCAGCACCGCGGGCGCCGGCGAGGACCGGGGTGAGATCGGTCAGCTCGCGCAGCGGCTCGAGGAGGAACTGGGCGAGCCCGACGGCCGCGACGAGCTGGCCGACGGTGATCGTCCCGGTGAGCGCGAGCCGCCCACCGAGCCAGGCGACCAGCACCAGCAGCACCCCGGACAGGAACGTGGTGGCGCCCGTGTGCACGCCGTCGGTGACGGTGGAGGCCAGCCGCGCGCGCAGTGCCGCGCTGCTGGCCGAGCGGTAGTTCCGCGACGCTGCGCGCTCGGCGCCGATGCCCTTCAGCACACGCAGACCCGTGATGAGGTCGCCCGCCACCGCGGTGGCGGTGGCCAGTGACTCCTGCTCGGCCTCCGCTCGTCGCGACAGCGGCGTGGCGAGCAGCCGTGACGCCACCAGCACGCCGCCCACACCGACCAGCACCACCACGCCCAGCAGCACGGAGGCGTTCAGCAAGACGACGGCCCCGCCGACCAGCGCCGCCAGCGCACCGGCTTCGGTGATGACCTTGCAGATCGAGGCGGTGCGATCGGCGTCGGAGCCGGCGATGCTGACCAGCTCGCCCGCGCGGCCCGGTGCGCCACCCGCCGGGTCCAGCACGCGTGCCGCCACCGCCATGCGGATCTCGTGCGCGGCGGCGCGCTCGGCCCGTTCCGCCAGCCTGCTGCCGACGAAGCCCGACGTCGCCAGCACGGCGAAGACCGCAGCCGTGATGGCGAGCCCGCCCACGAGGGCGCCGGGGTCACCGGTGGACACGGCGGTGTCGATGACGGAGCCGACGGCGACCGGCACCGCGGCCTCCGACAGCTGCAGCAGCGCGATCAGGGCGGCGCCGACGACGAGGTCGCGCCGTCGGACGCGGAGCGCGCGGCCCATGACCGAGCCTGCGGTGAACTGGGGATGCACGGTGTCCTTCTTCCCGGGTGGCCGCGCGGGTGCGTCAGCGCGGGCCAAGTCGTCAGACGACCGTAGCGGCGACACGCCGCTGAACGAGCCCGAATTTCGGCACCTTCAGCCTTACAGGTCCCTTACACGCAGCGTGCGGCGTCAGCCGGGGTCGGGCGGCTGGTCCTTCGTGAGGTGCAGCAGCCAGTCGCGACCGGTGTGGATGAGCGCGTAGCGCCGCGGCGCTCCCCGGCCGTGGAGGGTGAACAGGATCCGCCGGTCGGTGCGGTCGTGCTCCTCCCACCAGCCGATGTCGGCGATGTCCTTGTCGGCGTCGGTGTAGGTGAGGTGATCGAGTGCGTGATCGGGCACCGGCACGGCGAGTCGGTTGCGGCCGGGGGAGTCGGGGAGCCCGCGGGGCACGGCCCACGACCGCAGCGCGCCGCCCTCCTCCAACCGC
Organism: Pseudonocardia sp. GCM10023141; assembly: GCF_042653605.1. Taxonomy (NCBI): domain Bacteria; kingdom Bacillati; phylum Actinomycetota; class Actinomycetes; order Pseudonocardiales; family Pseudonocardiaceae; genus Pseudonocardia; species Pseudonocardia sp. GCM10023141. The sequence continues at coordinate 14,303 of NZ_JBHSIR010000009.1, read as the reverse complement.
AGGTCGAAGTGCGGACGCGGCACGCGGTGCTCGTGCAGGACGAAGGCGGGCCGGTCCGTCACCGTCCGAGCACCTGGTCGACCGGCTCCGTCACGGCGGCGGCGATCCAGGCATCGATGCCGGACCAGGCCTGGTCGAGCCACGTCGAGAGGGCGGCGTCGTCGACCCGCGGGACGTCGGCGGCGGGCACGAAGGCGGTGTGCACGACGAGGTCGCGGTGGGTGGGCAGGCGCCACAGCGGCCGCTCGCGGCCGTCGTCGGCGAAACCGGAGTGGGCGAGCAGCAGCACGTCGGCATCGGGTGCTCCGGTGAGCGCGGCGAGGGTGCCACCGAGGCGGGGCGGCAGGGTGTGGGTGTTGCGCCGGGCCCGTCGCACCCGCGCGTACGCACCGGAGGCCCGCAGCTCCGCCAGCGCCCGGTGCCAGCGGGGACGGCTGAAGTTGCCACCCTCGGGGAACAGCAGCAGCACGTCGCCCGCCCTCATCGAGCGGGCCGCGTCCTCGACGCACGCCCGGGCCCGGCGGCGGTCGGGGCCGACGAAGCACAGCGGCAGGTGGTCACCGGCGAGGTCGACGCTCGGTTCCAGCCGCAGCAAGGCGATGAGCACGACCCGCAGCCGCAGGCCGTAGCGCACGGCGAGCAGCCAGGCGATGAACAGGGAGTCGCCGGGGCCGCAGTGGCGCGCCAGCACGATCAGGCCGCCGCTGCCCCGGAGCCGCTCCGGTGCGGCCGACCCGGGGTCGACGGTGACCGTGACGTCCAGGATGGCGCGCATCGCCCGGTAGGCACGGTCGAGCACCTCGCGCAGCAGCGCGTCCCAGTCGGGTTCGGTCGCGGCGAGCAACCGGGGCAGGAATGACAGCTCGATGGCCGCGTAGGCCACCACGAGCGCCGTGCTGCGCACCGGCAGGCTCGAGCGCGCCACCAGGCACGCCAGTGCGGCGACGGCGAGCGTGATCGGTGCCGTGGTGATGATCAGGAGTTCGAGGGCGATCACGATCGGCACCGTCACGGTGCGGCGCACTACCGCGCCCAGGCCGCTCATCGGTGATCGGCCAGGTAGTCGCGGGTGGCGTCGAAGGCGCGGCGGGCGCCTGCGGTGATGCGGTTCGGGTCGCGGTAGCGCAGGTTGGACCAGGTGGCCGCGGGCCGGGCCGGGAGACCTGTCGGCAGCACGTGCACGGTGACACCGTCGGGGACGTGCGCGAGGTCGGCGTGGAAGCGGTGGCGCCGGGCGATCTCGAAGGACACGAATCCCACCTCCCACGGGCGCCGCGGCACCCGCAACTGCTCCTCGATCCGGCCCACGTGCAGCACCCACACCGTGTCGGCGCCCGCGGCGACCGCCCGCGCGAGCGGGATGCTGTTGACCAGGCCGCCGTCGACGAAGTGCTCGTCGCCGATCCGCACGGGCGGGAAGATCCCCGGCAGCGCGCAGGAGGCGAGCACGGCCTCCACGAGCTCGCCGGTGCTGAACCAGTGCTCCCGCGCGTTCTCGATGCTCGCCGCCACGCACTCGAAGCTGACCGCCAGCTCGTCGAACCGGCGGACCGGGAGGTGCTCGTGCAGCAGGCGCCGCAGGTCGTCGCTGTCGTGCAGGGCCGTCCCGCTCCGGACGATCTGTCCGACGCGCTCCAGCAGCGATCCGCCCAGCACGTCGCCCGAGGCGAGTGCCTCCCAGGTCCGGATCAGCTCGTGGGCGCCCGCGGGGGTCGGATCGGCCGCGATCGCCGCGCCGTTGATCGCCCCGATCGAGGTGCCGTAGATCAGGTCCGGCACGATCCCGGCCTCGAGCAACGCCCTGGCCATCCCGGCCTCGGCTGCGCCCTGCACGCCCCCACCCCCGAGAACGAACGCAGTTCCTGTCACCGGCTCGGTATACGCCCGTCCGTGACCGGCCGCCCGGCCGGAGACCCGATCGGGCCTCCCAGGGCGCGACGCGGGCGTGGGTCGTCCGGCTGGTGAAGCCCGCCCAGCTCAGCACGGCGCTGGAGAACCTCGACGCCGATCAGATCAGCATCGAACTGCGCGGCGACTAGCCCGACCTCACGTCCGGGGGGCCTGCGTCGTCGGAGGGGTGGACGACCCGCCCGGACGATCAGCAGGAGGAACCCCGTGCGTGACATGCAGGCCATCGCCGACCGCGTCGAGATCGACGCGCTGCGCAGCGAGTTCAGCGACGCGGTGATGATGCGCGACCGCGGCCGCCTCGCCGCGCTGTTCACCACCGACGGCGCGCTGCGGATGCCCAACATCCCGGTCGAGCTGATCGGCCGCGACGAGATCCTCGCCGGGGGAGAGCGGCTGCAGGCGCAGTGGGACTTCTTCGTGCAGACCACCCACCCCGGCTCCGTCCGGCTCGACGGCGACACCGCGAGCGGCCGGGCCTACATGCAGGAGCTGGCGCGCACCCTCGACGGTCGCGAGGGCCAGAACTACGCCGTCTACCACGATCAGTACCGCCGGACCGACGAGGGCTGGCGGTTCGCCGAGCGCGTCTACGAGGTCCGCTACGTCGACACCACCGCGTTGCCCGGCTCGGCACCCCGCGCGGCGGCGGAACCCGGATTCGGTGAACCGGCATCGGCACCGCGCCTGGAGCGGGCGGCCGCGGCGTTGCGGGCGAACGGCTTCACGGTCGAGATCCTCGACGACGTCGCCGCCGCACGAGGTCGCATCGCTGGGCTGATCCCGGCGGGCGCCACCGTGTTCACCTCGGCCAGCGAGACGTTGCGGCTCTCCGGCATCGACGCGGACATCAATGCCGGCGGGCGCTACGACGCGGTGAAGCCGCGCGTGCTCGCGATGGACCGCGCCACCCGGGCCGACGAGATCCGGCGCCTGCTCGCGAGCCCCGATGTCGTCGTGGGCAGCGTCGCCGCGCTCACCGAGACCGGCTCGATCGTGGTGGCGTCGGGCAGCGGCAGCCAGATCCCCTCCTACTCCGGCGGGGCCGCCCGGGCCATCTGGGTCGTCGGGGCGCAGAAGGTCGTTCCCGACCTGGGCACCGCGCTGCGTCGGGTCGAGGAGCACGCGCTACCGCTGGAGGACGCCCGGGCGCGGGCGGTCTACGGGCAGGGCAGCGCCGTCAACCGGCTGCTCGTGCTCAACGCGGAGCCCCACCCCGGGCGCTGCACGGTCCTGCTGCTGCGCGAAGCCATCGGATTCTGAACAGGAGCATGCTGAACCGTCATGGACAGCCGATCCGACGCCGCGGAACTGCTCATGGACGAGCGCCGGCACCTGATCAACCTCGCCTACCGGCTGCTGGGGTCGCTCGCCGACGCCGAGGACGCGGTCCAGGAGGCCTTCACCCGCTGGTTCGCGCTCTCGCCACAGCAGCAGGGGTCGATCGTGTCGCCCGGGGCGTGGCTCACCACGGTGGTCAGCCGGATCTGTCTGGATCAGCTCGGATCGGCGCGGGCGCGACGCGAGCAGTACGTGGGCCAGTGGTTGCCCGAACCGCTGCCCGACCTCACCGAGTGGTCGGGTAGTGCGGATCCGGCGGACCGCATCACCCTCGACGAGTCGATCGACATGGCGTTCCTCGTCGTCCTGGACGCGATGACGCCTGCCGAGCGCGTCACCTTCCTCCTGCACGACGTCTTCCGTTATCCCTTCGCGGAGGTCGCCGAGATGGTCGGGCGCACGCCGGCGGCCTGCCGCCAGCTCGCCACCTCGGCCCGTCGCCGCGTCCGGGAGGCACGACCCGTCGCGACGCCGTCGCCGCAGCGCGCGGAGATCGTCCGCGGGTTCAAGCAGGCGTGGGAGGCCAAGGACATCGGCGCGCTCATCGAGCTGCTCGACGCGTCGGCCACCGCGGTCGCCGACGGTGGGGGCCTCGTCACCGCCTCCCTGCAGCCCGTCGAGGGCGGTGAGCAGATCGCGCGCTACCTCGTCGGACTGGCAGAACAGATCGAGCTGGCCGGGTCGGCGGGAGCGCTGACGCTGCTGGAGCGAACGGTCAACGGACACGCCGGGCTCGTGGCCACCCAGGACGGTGTCCCGATCGCGGTCTACGCGTTCGAGATCGCGGGCGAGACGATCCAGCGGATCTGGGTGGTCCGCAACCCGGAGAAGCTGCGCACCTGGACGGACAGGGGCACTCAGTAGCGGGTGTCGGGCCAGCTCTGCGGGTAGTCGGGCTGGCCCGCCACCGGGCGCGGGCGCCGCGACGCGCTCGCGGCCGCACCGGTGACCAGGCTGACGATCACCAGGCCCATCACGAGGTGGATCACGGCGGTGCCGATCATGATCACCAACACGTTGCCCTGCAGGAACGGCCAGATGGTGGCGATCGCGGTGACCAGCCCGGCGATCCAGCCGAGGTAGGCGAGTGGGCGCGGGGTGCCCAGCAGCAGCAGGTGCGCGAGGCCGGTGGCGAGCAGGGCGGCCAGCGCACCGGAGAGGCAGAGCCAGATCGTGCCCGAGTCACCGAGGACCCCTGCCGTGGCCGGTCCCAGCACGGCGACCTTGAACAGCGCGCGCAGGACGAGCACACCGACGACGCCGATCAGCGCGGCGACCACCGCGGTGGCGGCCCCGCCCGACCACAGCCGGGCGGCGTTGACGTACGGGACGTTCGACTCGCCGGGGCGGGGGCACGTTCCGCCCGTCGCCCATGCGCATCGTCTCGTCGTAGTCGGGCATCTGTGGTCAGCTCCGCATCTCGCCGGTGTCGGGTCCTCGGGTGGGTCCCTCCGGAGAGCGCCGCGGGCGCTCTCGGTCGCGTGCATTCTCGGGGCAGGCGGTCGCGCCGTCCACCGCGGGGCCCGCGCGTCGCCGCCGCGAACTCCTTCGTGGCGTTCGGTGGACAACACGGGACGGAACGACCATGGGCGGGTGGGTGCGGAGGCACCGATTCGAGTAAGCTGAACGAGCTTGCATGTGGATGGCGCTGGCAACTGGATGGCGCTGGCAACTCGTCCCGGTCGCCTGCCCGGCTCCTGACCCGGAAAGCCACAGGTTCTTCATCCTGTGCCCGCTACGCCGCCTCACGTGAGGGCCCGACCGCCGCTGGGTGGCCGGGCTTCCACCGTGTGTAGACAGGAGCAGTTCTTGGCTCGAGGTGACAACCGCCCGTCGCGCGCTCGCCGCACGACGCGCGCGCCGCAACGCCGTACCCGCCCGCGCGACGAGGAAGGCATCATCCCGCTCCTTGCGCGCACAGCACGTGAGGTCGAGGTGGCAGCCCAGCGCGGGCGCGTGCTGCCGTCGGACCGCACGAAGTTCCAGGTCGTGGCCGCGCTCGCGCGGCAGGAGCGGGCCCGGGTGCGTGCGGAGGTCGGCAGCGACACGGGCCGCTCCGCCATGCTCAAGCGACTCGACGGGATCGCGCTGATCCTCGCGCAGATCGCCACGCTCGACACGTCGTTGATCGAGCTGCTCGGCGAGGACGCCGTCCAGTCCGACGCGGCCAGGGCGCTCACCCGCAACCTGCTGAAGGACGCCGGGGTCGAGGTGGCACCCGTGGAGGTCGCGGATCCCGAGCCGGAAGCTGCTGCCCCCGCGGTTCCCGAGCGTCGGGTGGTGCCGCAGTCGATCGTTTCGCGCCAGCTCGCCAACCCGTTCCTCGCGCCCGACTTCTCCGCGGCCCGGCCGAGCGCTGCACCGGCGCGCAGGCTGGTCACGTGGGAGCTGCTCGGGCCGCTGTTCAGCTCGTTCGAGCGCGCCGGCGCCGGCTCGTCGCCCTGCATGGTGCTGCCGAGGCCGCGGTCCCTGCAGGCACCGGGTGGCCGGGAGCTGATGCCCCACCAGGGCGAGCTGGTGGCCGCGGCCGCGGCGGGACACCGCAGCTTCCTGCTTGCCGACGAGCCCGGCCTGGGCAAGACGGCACAGGCGCTGCTCGCCGCGAAGGCGGCCAACGCCTACCCGCTGCTCGTGGTCGTGCCCAACGTCGTCAAGGCCAACTGGGCGCGCGAGGCGGCACTCTGGACTCCCACCCGGCGCGCCACCGTGATCCACGGCAACGGGGACACGATGGACGGTTTCGCCGACATCGTGGTGGTCAACTACGAGGTGCTCGACCGCCACGTGGGCTGGATCGGTGACCTGGGCTTCCGCGGCATGGTGATCGACGAGGCACACTTCATCAAGAACAAGGCTTCCCAGCGCTCGCAGCACGTGCTGCAGCTCTCCGAGCGTATCCGGGCCCGCGTCGCGCGGCCGCTCCTGATGGCGCTGACCGGCACCCCGTTGATCAACGACATCGAGGACTTCCGCGCGATCTGGCAGTTCCTCGGCTGGATCGACGACACGAAGCCGCTCGTCGAGCTGATGCGGGCGCTGGAGGAGACCGCGCTCACCCCGGCCGACCCCGGCTTCTACCCGGCCGCCCGGCAGTCCGTGGTCGACCTGGGGATCGTGCGCCGCCGCAAGGTCGACGTCGCCGCCGACATCCCGGCCCGGCGGATCGCCGATCTCCCCGTCGAGCTGGACGGGAAGGTCATCCGGTCGATCCGCGACGCCGAGCAGCGCCTCGCCCGCCGCATGGTGGCGCACTACGAGAGCGCGCTGGTGCGGCGCAAGTCCGGACCTGTCGTCGAGGGGATCGACCACGACCTCGTGCGCCGCATCGCCACCCGGGAGCGCAAGGAGGCGGCCGAGGCCGAGAGCGGCGAGAACGTGTTCGCCATGATGCGTCGCATCGGGCAGGCGAAGGCCGTCCTCGCGGCCGACTACGCCGCGCAGCTCGCGCGCAGTGCCGGCAAGGTCGTCTTCTTCGCCAAACACGTCGACGTGATGGACGCCGCCGAGGAGACGTTCGCCAAGGCCGGCATCCGGTTCTCGTCGATCCGCGGCGACCAGACCTCCACGGCGCGGCAGAAGCAGATCGACGCCTTCGTCAACGATCCCGGCGTCGCGATCGCGGTCTGCTCACTGACCGCGGCCGGGGTCGGCATCAACCTGCAGGTCGCGTCCAACATCGTGCTCGCCGAGCTGTCCTGGACCGACGCCGAGCAGACCCAGGCCATCGACCGCTGCCACCGCATCGGCCAGACCGAACCCGTCACCGCCTGGCGCATCATCGCCGCCCAGACGATCGACGCGAAGATCGCGGAGCTGATCGACAGCAAGGCCGGGCTCGCCGCCCGCGCGCTGGACGGTTCCGACGAGGAGGTGCAGTCCTCTGCGGACGTGCAGCTCGAGGCTTTGGTCGCGCTGCTGACCGAGGCTCTCGCGAACCGGACGGCCGTGCCCGACGATCGGGAGTTCGACGCGTTCTCGGCAGACGGGGACCCCCTGTCACCGAGCTTCGCGGAACCGTTCGCGGATCTGTCCGGGGGAGACCCCGAACGCTGAGCGCGGAGCCCCGGCGTCGGTCGCCCGGTCAGATCGAGTTCTCGACGCGGGGGTTGCTGGTGTCGCTCGGGGTCTCCGGTTCCACCGCCACGTAGCGGGTGCCCCGGAACAGGCTCGCCGCGGCGGCGATGAGGCAGGTGGCGATGGCGAAGGCGAAGGCGATGTGCAGGCCGGCCTCGAACGGGCCGGAGATCAGGCCCGGGAAGAACGTGCTGCCGGTGAGCGCCGCGGTGTCGGCGGGCGACAGGTGGGCGAGCGCCGCCGGTCCGACGAGGTGCTCGACGGGGTTGTAGCCGAGGAAGGCCGCGAACAGCACCGACACCGGGGGGCTGCCCGCCGCGGCGGCGACCGCGTCGGCGGGCACGTGGTGGGCGCTCAGCCCGGCGGTGAGGGCCGCCGGGAGCGCCGCGGCGAGCCCGCTGATCATGAGGGTGAAGAAGATCCCGATCGAGAACACCTGCGCGGAGTTCTGGAACGTGGAGTTCATCCCGCCGCCTGCACCCCGGTCGCGGGCCGGGAGGCTGTTCATCACCGCGGCGCGGTTGGGGGAGGCGAAACAGCCCATCGACAGGCCGCTGAGCAGCAGGATCCCGGCGAACGCCCAGTACGGGAAGTCGATGGGGAGCAGCTCGAGCAGCGCGAAGCTGAGCGCGGCGCCCAGCATCCCGCCCGTGGCGAACGGGCGCGCCCCGTAGCGGTCCGACAGCACTCCCGACAGCGGACCGGCGGTGAGGAAGCCGACGGTCAGCGGCAGCATGTAGATCCCGGCCCACAGCGGCGTCTCCTCGAAGGTGAAGCCGTGCAGCGGCAGCCAGATCCCCTGCAACCAGATGATCATCATGAACATCAGGCCCCCGCGCCCGAGCGCGGACAGGAAGGTCGACAGCGTCCCGAACGTGAACGCCCTGATCCGGAAGAGCGGCAGCCGGAACATCGGGTAGCGGACCCGGGCCTCGATCACCGCGAACGCGGCCAGCAGGGCGATCCCGATGCCCAGCGAGCCGAGCACGTAGGGGCTGGTCCATCCCATGGTGCGCCCGCCGTAGGGCTGGATGCCGCTGGTGATGCCCACCATGACCAGCACGAGACCGACGGCGAACGTGACGTTGCCGGGCCAGTCGATCGGGTCCGTTGAGCGGGCGCTGATGTCGCGCAGCCGCCGGTAGGCCCAGATCGCCCCGAACAGCCCGGCAGGCACCGAGACCAGGAACACCAGCCGCCAGCTCACCGGGGCGAGCAGCCCGCCCAGCACCAGCCCGATGAACGTGCCGCTGATGCCGGCGACGTTGTTGATGCCCAGCGCGAGCCCGCGCTGGTGGGAGGGGAAGGCGTCGGTGAGGATGGCGCCGGAGTTGCCCACCAGGAACGCCCCGCCCACGCCCTGGACGACGCGCCACGCGAGCAGCCAGATGGCGCCGGCGTGCCCGTTCATCCAGGTGATCGTCAGCATCAGGGACGCGAACGTGTAGATGACGAAGCCGAGGTTGTACATCCGCACCCGGCCGAACATGTCGCCGAGCCTGCCGACGCTCACCACCAGCACGCTGCTCGTCACGAGGTAGCCGAGGATCATCCAGAGCAGGTAGAAGCTGTTCTCCGGCAGCAGCGGGTCCAGGCCGATGCCGCGGAAGATGTCCGGCATCGCGATCAGCATGATCGACGAGTCGATCGTGGCCAGCAGCACGCCGACGGTCGTGTTGGTGAGCGCTACCCACTTGTAGCGGTCGTCGGCGTCGATCGTCGGTCCGGTCGACCGATGCCCTCGCGTGCGCATCCCCCATCATTGCCTGCCGGCAAGCAATAGAACAAGCGATGCTTGATCGAGAGCGAAACGGGGAACCCGGGAGGCAACGAGGACCACCGGTCGAGGAGGACCACATGGACACCGAGCAGCGTTCCGATCGCGCCCCCGCGCTGGGGTGGTACCTCGCCGATCCCGTGCGCGCCGTCACCGAGTTCGGGCTCCACCTCGCCAGCCGCCCGCTGCGGGCGCACCTGCCCACGGGAGACGGCCATCCGGTGCTCGTGATCCCCGGCCTGCTGGCGGCCGACTCCTCGACCCGCCCGCTGCGCGGCTCGCTGCGCAGGCTCGGCTACCACGTGCACGGCTGGCGGCTCGGCCGCAACATCGGGCCGACCGAGCACATCGTCGACGGGATGCGCGATCGGCTCTTCGAGCTCGCCGACCGGCACGGCCGGCCCGTCACCGTGATCGGGTGGAGCCTCGGTGGCATCTTCGCGCGCGAGCTGGCCCGCCGGACACCGGACGCGGTGCGCCAGGTGATCACGCTCGGCAGCCCGATCCGGCTGGAGTGCGAGAGCCAGACGCGCGCCTTCTCCGCGTTCGAGCAGTACTCCCACCTGCACGTGGAGAAGTGGGAGCTGCCGCTGGAGCACGGCTGCGAGCCGCTCGCGGTGCCGGCCACCTCCGTCTACTCCCGCACCGACGGCATCGTCGCCTGGGAGGCGTGCCTCGACGAGGTCGGACCGCGTACCGAGAACATCGCGGTGGTGGGCAGCCACATCGGCCTGGGGCACAACCCGGGTGTGCTGTGGGCGGTGGCCGACCGCCTCGCCCAGCCGGAGGGCACGTGGCGCCCGTTCCGGTCCACGCCGCTGTGGCGGCGGCTGTTCCCGAACCCGGTCGATCTCCTGCCCGCGCCGCTGCGCAAGCCTGCCGGTGGGGTGGCGGCCTGAGCGCCGCCCCGGCGTTCTACGGGGTGCGCCGGTTCGGCGACCACGCCACCCAGCTCGGCATCCCGCGCGCGGTGCTGACGAGCCGGCTGAGGTCCCTCGTGCAGGAGGGTGTCCTCACGCGTGATCATGATGCTGCGGGCAACCCCGAGTACCGGTTGACGGCCAAGGGCATCGCGTTGTGGCCCGCCGTGCGCACGCTCATGGGCTGGGGCACTCATGGGCTGGGGGATGAGTTCTACTCACCGGCCGGGGCGAGACGCGCCGCTGCGTCACGACCTGGACGGCGGCGCTCGACGCGGGTGGGCGCTGCGAGCTGTGCGGCGCCGTGCTCGATCCGATCTCGGCCGCGATCAACACGCCCCGACGGCTCCTCGACCCCATCGTGCCGGCGCGCGCCGGTTCCTGAACGTGCCGCACATCCGGGCCGGGCGCTGAGCCCGCTGCGGTGTGATCCTGGGAGTGCCGCGTTTCGGGGCGTCGGTCGGCGGTGCACCATGACGGCATGCAGCTCGACATCATGAAGGGCCCGTCGTCCTGGGCGCACACCGCTCGCGTCGCCCGGGCGGTTAGCGGTGCCGGGCTCGCCGGCATCGTGTTCACCGAGACCACCCAGACGCCGTGGATGTCGCTGGCGCAGGCCGCGTCCGTCGCGCCGGAACTGCAACTCTCCACCGGCATCGCGGTGGCGTTCCCGCGCAGCCCGATGGTGACGGCAGCCATCGCGTGGGAGCTCGCCGGCAACACCGGCGGCCGGTTCCGGCTCGGCCTGGGCACGCAGGTCAGGGCACACGTCGAGCGCCGGTACTCGGCCGAGTTCGACCACCCGGGCCCGCGGCTGCGTGATTACGTCCGAGCCGTGCGCGCCTGCTTCGACGCGTTCGCAGGCCGCGCGCCGCTGGCCTACGACGGCGAGTTCTACCGGATGTCGCTACTGCCGGACTCCTGGCGTCCCGAGCAGCACGCGTGGCCCGACATCAAGATCGACGTCTCGGCCGTGGGTGACTGGATGTGCGCCATGGCGGGCGAGGTGGCCGACGGCATCCACGTCCATCCCCTGCACTCGCTGCCGTACCTGGAGAACCGGCTGCTCCCCGCCGTCACGCAGGGTTGCGCCCGTGCCGGTCGGCCGGTCTCCGACGTCGACCTGATCGTGCCCGTCTTCGTCGTCGGCGGTGACACGGCGGCCGATCGCGCGCCGCTGCTGCGCCGCGCCAAGGAGCAGATCGCGTTCTACGGCTCCACCCGCAACTACGCCTTCCAGTTCGACGACCTCGGGTTCACCGGGCTGTCGGCGCGGCTCAACACGCTGCTGAAGGCCGGTGACCTCGACGGCATGCGCGACGCGATCACCGACGACATCGTCGAGCAGTTCGCCGTCGTCGGACGCTGGGACGACATCCCCGACGCCCTCGTCTCCCGCTACGCAGGCCGGGCGGCCCGGCTCGTCTCCTACCTCGCCGAGGAGACGATCGACACCGACCCGCTGGCACCGGCGCGGTGGGGCGCGATCGCCCGCGCGATCGCCTGAGGAAGGGCCAGGCCGCGCGTTCACGCGTGTGCTGCGGCCCTTCGTCCGGTGGCCTCGACGGCGGCCACCTCCGTGTCCAGGCGGGGGCGGCCGTCGGCGTTGGGCTGCCCGGTGCCGGTGGCGATCAGGTTTCGCAGGCTGGTGGCGACGTAGAAGGTCCATCCGGTCGAGCAGGCCTCGAAGCACTCGTAGGCGGGCACGAGCCCCTCGTGGGTGAAGCGGACGGTGGTGGCGCCGTCGGCCTCGGTGATGTCGAAGGTCATCGTGGTTCCGGTCCACTCGGTGTCGTCCTGGGTGAAGTTGAAGTGGTTCTCGAGGACGAGCCAGGACACCTTCCGGTCGGGCTCGATGTCGGTGACGCGGATGCGGGTGCGGTGGACGTCCTCGAAGGCGTAGGTGAACTCGGCGCCGACCTCGTCGGTGCGGCCGTCGATCCCCTCCGCCCACCATCCGCGGGGGTCGAGCACGGCGGCGAACGCCTCGGCGCGGGTCTGGTCGACGGTGAAGGTGGTGGTGAATCCGGTGCCGGTCATGACATCCCTGCTTCATTCGTAGTGGCAACTGAACGGTTGCGACACTATGGCAACCGTAGAGTTGCGTCAAGTCTGTCGGGTCAGGAAGTCTGCCGATGGTCGGCGAGGGTTTGGGCCAATGCGTATCGTCCCGTGAACGCTTGGGGGTGGCTGACCTCGCCGTATCGGCGGATCGCGCCGAGAGCGGCCTTCAACGCCCAGCCTCGTCCCCGGATCCAGGTGTTGTCATCGACGCCGGAGGCGGCCCGGAACGTCGGCCGCGTCGCTGCCGTCAGCAGTGTCCACGCCGGCACCATGTCGACGGCCGAGTCGCCCACTCCCAGCAGGTCGAAATCGATGACCGACCCGCTGCGTCGAGCATGCGGATATCGGAGCGGACCTCGCTGTCGTCGCCTTCCAGCGGATGCGGGCGCAGCGACGCCGGCGCACCCGTGACGTCGGTGTTGCGGAGTGCGGCCACGAACTGGCCGAGGCGCTCTGCGACGTCCCTGTGATCGATGTCCTGGAAGGTGTCCACGCTGGTACCGGGAAGCCACCGGAACGCGGCCCACGGCCAGGGAAACGTCTCGTCCGGGACTCCCGCGGCGACCGGAATCGGTATGGCCAGCGGCAGCCGCGGAGCCAGCCGGGGCAACCAGGTCAGCTCGAGGGCGACGGCCGCCGCCGAACCGGGATGGAGCGGAAGGCGCACCACCAGGTCGTCGCCCAGGCGGAACAACGCGTTGCCGGCCCCGGCGGAGGGCCCCGCCGTGACCGGTAGGTGCGCCCACTGCGGGAATTGCCGCACGAGCAATGCGCGCACCGTCGCTACCGGCACGCTCGGCTGGGTGGCGTCCGTCATCGCCTCGGCAGCCTCCCGCGGTGGTGAGCACGATCCGGCGCGGGACCGCTAGAACGGTGGGAGGTCGTCGAGATCCACCGCTGGTGGCGGCGGTGGATCGGGCTCGTGGGGACAGGGTGGCTCGAGGATCGGCAGGTCTCGCTTCGCGCCCGAGCGGTCGGTCACCTCGGGTTCCTCCTCCCGCGAGATCGGCTCGGGTAGGTCGGGCCCGATCGGGGCGCCGCGGGTGCGGTAGACCCGCCCCAGCGGGGAGCGCCACACGAACTGCCCCGGCACCGGCTGCCACAGCCGCCAGCCGCCGCGGTGTTCGAGCGCATGATGAAACGCGCACAAGTACTGGTTGGCGATGTCGGTGATCACGGCCGCCCAGTGGTCGGGGAGATCGCTGCGCGCGGCCAACTCCTGCAACAAGGTCAGCGGGAGGTGGATCTCCACGACCCCACCCCGGCATGCCGACCCGGGCGTGGCCGGATACGCGCGGCGGGTGGTGATGCCGCCGTGGATCAGGTAGCCGTCGGGGTCGGTGATCGCGAACCACCACTGCGCGCTGCGCTGGCGGCGCACCAGTTCCCGTGCCTGTTCGGCCAGGACCGGGCCCCACCGGGGCAACTCCGCCGGGTGATCATCAAAGCCGAGCAGGGTCGCGACCCCGACCCGCACCACCACACCCTCCCGAGGACCGGCGGGTGCGGGTCGAACGCCCACCGGTTCATGATCCAACCCGAACCCGTGCGCGCTCGGCTGTGGCTCCGGCTCGGTCGGCTCCGATGCGATCGGCTCCGATGCGATCGGCTCCGGCACGCTGCTCGGCGGCGGCTGCTCCGACGAACCCGATGGCTCTCCATCGGCAGCGGCATCAGCGTCACCCCGGGCGGCGGCATCTTGGGCGGCGGCATCTTGGGCGGCGGCGGTGCGGCCCTCGGCGACCATCACCGCGATGATCTCCGCCCGCCCCAACCCCGTCAGGCTCCCATCGAGCAACCGCACGAACAGATCCGCACGGACCTGCTGCACCGTTCCCGGATGCCCCGCCCGCCGGATCACGTCCGCGAGATCCTCCACCCGTGCCGCGGCTGCAGCCGCCTCGGTCGGGGTCAAGCCGTGCGCGGTCATCGTCGCCGTGCCATCCGGCGCCAAATGGCCGGTGACACCACGCTCCCGGACCGCGGCCTGGTACTTCTTCCGCGCATACGACCGATCCACCGCCAGAACTTCCCGAAGAAGCCGATGGGCAAGCTGCCCCGTCGTCCACCCCTCCGCAGGACCCACCAGCCGCGAGCAGATCACCGCGATCTGGCGGTCGGTGAGGTCAGCGAGGTAGTCGGCGAACACCCGCGCCTTGTGATGATCCAACCGCCCCGCCCACAACGCCGCGTGCACGAGCGGCAACCGGTTGACCAAC